>NZ_JBNNXT010000004.1:0-203032 GCF_052873815.1 Photobacterium sp. DNB23_23_1
AAGTGGGCTTGGAGCATAAAAATTCCCTCCAGTTGCTGCCTACTTTAAGTGTAGCAACAACTTAAGGGAACATAGCGAAAGTAAAAGTACTCCCATTGAAAACCTGCTAGCAAACTTTCGGAGCAAAAAAAGCCAGGTACACAGCCAAAAAAAGGGGCCTAGCGGCCCCGACCAAAAAGTTACAACGGTTAATTCTAGTAAGGGAATAACTCGGTTAGCTTTTTGATAGTCCTTCAAGCCAACGAGTAAGTAGATTAATCGAAGCTTGCTGACGGTAAGCTGACGTTGAGCGCTGATCGTCAATTGGCTGGATGATTTCACGATAACAGTCAGTCACCTGAGCAATAAAGCCCGGTTTAGCGAGCGTATCCAGTGACAGGCCGATAACCAAGGACTCCAGCTCGCGGCTGCGAACCACTGTTGGCCCTACAGCGCCAAATGCCACCCGCCAATCTTCAAGTACGGGGGCTTTCTTCGGAAAACGCTTTATCCGCGCCAAACCAGCGACCGATAACTTACTGAGCGCATTGGCCGCCCGAGTTCCGACCTTGTGATAGAACACTTCGGGTAAATCCAGCTGTGGGATCACGATATGGGTGAGCATTTCATCCGGCTTCAAGGCAGTTACCCGTGGGGCCAAAATGAAGTCTTCCAATCGCATTTCCCTTTGTCCACGCATTGATGACAACACGACTCGTGCATCAAGCAAGTACAAGGCTGGCAAAGAGTCAGCCGCAGGTGAGGCATTACAGATATTACCAGCCAATGTTGCGCGATTTCGCAACGCTGGCGCGGCTATCTTGGCGACACTCTGCCGCAATACCGATGGCACTAATGCGTGCTGCTCAATATCCGACAATACGACCCCTGCACCAATATACAGGGCTTGCCCTGCATCACTGGCTTTGTCATTAGTGGCCCCTTCATGATCAGAAACCGTAATGTATTGCAGCTCTTCGATAGCATCGACAAACAGGACATCTTGCTCGAATTTTGGCGACATCCCCGCCCTCACACCATGTTGCACCATCAGATCAGTACCGCCGGAGAACAGCATCAGTTCGCCCATCGATAAGGTATCAAGTGCTTGTGCCAAAGATTCTGGCCGGTAGATATTTACCATAAGCCTTCTCCTTTCTCGGCTGCGATTCTGGCCGCTTCAACGATCATACCGTAGCCCGTACAGCGGCAGAGGTTGCCAGAAATAGCGGTGCGAATAGTGTGATCGGTGGGGTTAGGATCAACTTCAAGTAAAGCATAGAGCGCCAATACCATTCCCGGAGTACAGAACCCACATTGCACTCCTTTAGCCTCAAGCAGCGCATTGATCACGCACTGACCCTTTTCAGTCTGCCGTAAGCCTTCAAGGGTCATGACATCGCCGCCCTGAACTTGGCCTATAGGCATCATGCAAGCATTGACCAACCGTCCATTAAACAGCACAGAACATGCGCCGCACTCCCCTTCCCCGCAACCTTCTTTGGTCGCAGTATGAGCCATTGTGCCGCGTAGGGTATGAAGCAGCGACTGCATCGGTTCGACGTCGACAACGACAAGATGGCTATTGAGGTAGAATTCAATCTTCATTGATAGGCTCTCCTTTGCCAAAACCCGTTGCTTTGATTTGATTAGCTTTAAGCTGAGTCACCTTTAGCTGTGGTGTATTACCACTAGCAAGCGCCTCGCACACTTTTTCAGGCGTGACCGGTATCGACGAAAGTGGCATACCAATGGCATTCTCAACCGCTGCAGCAAATGCTGCCGCGCCGCCATTGTGAGTCAACTCGCCGCCCCCTTTTGCACCATTTGGCCCATATGGGTAGGGGTTATCGACAAGATCGCTACCAATGGCAGGAACATCGAGCGCTGTCGGGATCACATAGTCTGCCATTGAACGCTGGGCAAAGACGCCATCTTGGGTCATTTCTAGCTTCTCGCAACTGCCATAGCCCAACGCCTGCACCAAACCACCTTCGATCTGGCCTCTGAAGATCGTACTGTCGATTGCCTTGCCGATGTCATACACCGCCCAGGCACCAGTAATGTCAGCTTCACCCGTCGCCAAATCGACCTCAACCTCTACCACATTGGCCCCGTAGCTAGTTGCTTGGTAGGCATTTCCTTGATAGGTATCCTGATCCCACTGGTGATAATCAGGTTTGCAATAAACTTCTTCTATTTCTTGTGATTCACCTTCTATCCACGATTTTTTCAGCTTTTTCGCTGCTTTTTCGAGGATATAGCCAACAATCAATATAGAACGAGAAGCCACTGTCGGACCAGAGTCAGGCACGATGCCAGTATCGGGCACTGCGACTTGAACATGATCCAAAGGTTTATTGAGGGTATCTGCCACGATCTTGCGGAAAGTCAGGCTCAAACCTTGGCCAATATCGGTATTGGAGGCGAGGATCTGCACCGTACCGTCAGGCTCTTTAAGCAGTTTGACCTTCGCCCTGACTAAGGTGTCTTCCAAATCGCCAGCAAAACCACAACCGTGCTGGAATATTGCTAAGCCGATGCCTTTGCTTTTGCCTTTACGGCGCTCAGGGTGTGTTTGTTCTATCTGGCTAAACTCGGCGGATTTGCGCTGATAATCCGACATATCGAGCACTTTTTGCAGCATCTCATCCAGTACCAACTCACCAAATATTTCAGCACCAGTCAGAGAGTGGGATTGAGATGTCAGCATATGCTGCTGCTTGAAGGCTAGCGGATCAGCACCAAGCTGTTTGGCGACATGATGAATATGGGTTTCCATGCAGAAGCAATTTTGTGGCGAACCAAAGCCTCGGAATGCACCTGTTGGAACCGTACTGGTGGCCCAGGCATGGCCTTCTACCCGGACGTTGGGAATGTCATACACATTGGTTGCGGTCGTAATGGAGCGTTGCAGCACAATGCCCGACAAACTCAGGTATGCTCCGGCATTAACATCGAACTTGATATCCATAACAACTATGTTGCCATCGGCATCAACACCGGTTTTATAATGAAAAGTGACAGGGTGACGTTTTGAGGTGGTCGCAATGTCCTCGCCACGCTCAAAGATGAGCCTGATAGGTTGCTGTAGCTTCTCGACGGCGACGGCTAATGGCGCTGCCAGCACATCAGGAAAGTCTTCCTTACCGCCGAATCCACCACCGGTTGGACACTGAATAGCCCTGACATTGTCATGGCCCAGTACCACTGCCATAGTATGGTGAACATACCAAGGGCACTGCATCGACCCCTCCAAAACCACTTTGCCATCCTGCGGATAACAAACTGCTCCTTGGGTTTCGAGATAGATATGCTCCTGATAGCCCGTCGAGCAAGTCTCTTCAATGATAGTGACCGCATTGGCGAAGCCTGCTTGGATGTCACCCTTGGTCAGCGCATGGGTGTCCAATACATTGTCAGTTGCGTGGATGGCACCGTCTTTCAGCGCCTTGGATTGCTCTAGGGTATAGGCTGGTGCCAGTGGCTCATAATCGACCTCAATGTCATTGAGCAGTGAATCGACGACATCGGGATCAGGACCAACGACCAAAAAAATCACCTGACCGACAAACCGCACCTCTTGATCAGCAAAAGCCGGCCAGTCGATTTCGACAATCGGCAGCACATTCTGTCCGGGGACATCATCTGCGCCAAAAATATGGTAGCCGTCAGGCAGGGATGGAAGTGTTACCGATTTAATCCGCCCGCGAGGGCAAGAAGAGCGGTAAAACCGCCCTTCTAATAGTCCCTCGTAATGGCGATCGGCAATATATTTCGCAGCTCCTGTGGCTTCCTCCCACTTAAAGCGCGTATTGACCGTATCCATAACGGGATCTCACATTAGTCTAACTTATCCATTGTTTGCCATAAACGTTTGGCAACCTTTCGTGCCTCTGCGTAAATAGGCGCGACATCGAACGGGAAAGCACGATCTTCATAAACGAAACGTCCTTCAACCACTACGCTGTTCACATTGCCGGCATTGAAACCAAAGGCAATATGTCCTGCTAGGTTGTCCGCAACCAGAGGTGTCGGGCTGGTGTAATCAAGGATGGTTAAGTCCGCTTTATTTCCAGCATCTAGGCGACCGAATTTAGCGCCGAAGTTACGAGCCAGAATTTCATTACCGTTCCATAAATGACGTAGGAAACTATCAGGCCATAACGGACCACCCGCATCACGATGCTTGAAGAAGGCAAACTTCAATTCTTCAAACATGTCGGCACCAATACCATCAGTACCCAACGCGACATTCTGGAAGCGTGTCAGTTTGTCGTTATACCCCACGTTGTTGTTCATATTCGAACGGGAGTTATGGACCAAGAAACCGTTTTTACCATTCAGAATGGCAATGTCCTTCTCAGATAAGAACAAACCATGCGCCAGCAACGTCTTCTCGTTGATCAAGCCGAAGCTATCTAAACGCTCAACAATGTCTTGACTATAGTGGTGATGGCTATGGGTCACGTCATAGCGATCTTCTGCCACATGAACATGGATCCCACGACCCGTTGCCTGCACCGCTTCGGCCATCATAGACAAGCCGTCATTGGTTACGGTAAACGGAGCATGTGCACCGATATGGGCTTCGACCAAGTAAGGTTCCTCACCCTTCTCCTTAGCACTGTCAATCAACTGAGCAAACGCGATATTTTCTTCAACGCCGGCCACCATTTCTTTCATGCCGTGGTTACGGTCAGTCGTTTCGAAGCAGGTCATGCCACGCAAGCCAGCCTTCATGAACCCTTTGCGCAAGGTGTTCAGAGAGCCCGCGATATAGTTTGGCGATGCATGGTGATCAATGACCGCCGAACAACCGCACTTGATCGCTTCCAGTGAACAAATCAAGCCGCTGTAGTACACCGCTTCTTCATCCAATGCCCGATCCATTCGCCACCACAGGTTCTTCAGTATCGAAATGAAATCAGGACTTGGCTTGATATCCGCCATGATCCCGCGCGCCAATCCCGAGTAGAAGTGATTGTGGGAGCAAACAATACCCGGCATAACCAGTTTGCCGTTCATATCCTTGACTACGGCACCAGGGTAGTTGGCAGCTAAATTGGCCCCAACTTCCTTTATTTTGTCGCCATCAATAACAATATCGACGCCTTCTTTGATCAGTGCAGGCTCAAACTGCACCGCTGTTGCGTTTCTGAGTACTAACATTCCCTGGCTCCTCACTATACGTCTACTTTGCCTAGCAGGTAGCTGTAGTTGGCTATGACATAATTGATAATCGTTGCTTCATCAGCTAGCGATTCTGGCATGTCCACATTGCCCTGCTCATTAATACGGAAGGAATAAATCTCACTGTAACTGCGAACCAACACTTCCTCACCATCGACGAAGAATCCGGCATTGGTGCTGTTAGTGAAATCTTCACGCAAGTTGAATAGCGTGAACTTGTCTTTGTAAGGCTTGCTATCCCATGGGCAGAACTGAGCACAGTTACCACATTCATTACAGTATGCATCTAGGTGTAATGTCTGGAATTGGTCACGGAAGCCTGGAATTGGCAGCGAAATATTGGCGCGGTTCGGACAGACATCGACACACTTGCTACAAATGTACGAACACTCCAAACAGCGTTTTGCTTCTTGATCGATGAATTCCTCACGGTCCGCTTCTTCCAGCTGGTTTGCTGCAATCAACTTAACCTGGATATCACCTTTACGAGCGTATACCGCTTCAACCTGAACATCAGATTTAGCTTCAAGTTGTTCATCGGCCTGTACTTCACGGGCCAAGATAGCTGTTGCCGCTTTACGGCCGCCTGAGATTGCCGACACAATTGATGATGGGCCTGTATGGGCATCACCCATCAAGAACACATTTTCAACCTCTGTTTCACAGCTATCTCTGTCTACAACTGGCCAGCCGTCTTCACCCATAGGGATCCCCATGCGAGAAAGCACTTCGCAGTTAGACTGCTCACCAACCGCAGTGATCAAGGCATCAACCTGAAGTTCAACTGTCATGTCTGTAGCAACAGGGCGACGACGTCCCTTCTCATCGGGCTCACCAAGCTCCATCACACGCGCGGTCAACTTACCATTGGCCTCAAACTGCTCTGGGTTGGTCAAGAACATGAACTGCACGCCATCTTCCACGGCTTCTTCATATTCTTCTTTGTAGGCAGGCATTTCAGCGATAGTACGGCGATAAAGAATCGTCACCTTCTCAACACCCGGTACTTTCAATGCAGCACGGGCACTGTCCATTGCGGTGTTACCGGCACCCACAACGGCCACATGTTTACCTAACTGCTGCAGTTCGCCATCATTGAAGCTGCGTAGGAATTCCAGCGACTTGTAAATATTGGTGTTACCACCAGCCAGTGCAATTGGGTTGCCCTTATCAGCACCTATACCCAAGCAGACATATTTGAAGCCACTTTGCTTAAGTACATCCACCGTCAGATCTGGGTTACAACCGTATTCAATATTGACCCCGTGATCTTTCACGAACTGGATATCGTGTTCAATCGCTTCAGCAGGAATACGGAACTGAGGGATAATATTCTTCACCACCCCACCGGCATTTTTCTCTTTCTCAAACACGGTGACAGGGTGACCCGCACGTGCCATGAAGTAAGCGGCAGAAAGTCCTGCAGGACCGGCACCGATCACCGCAACAGGGTGTTTGGCAGTATCTAGGCTTGGCTCATGCCATTTCGCCTTGTACTCATCCCAGCCTTTGGACAATGCGATTTTCTTCATCTCACGGATATTCAGCGCACCTTCATAATCACGGCGGGTACAGTTGTACTGGCACTGGTGATCACAGATATGGCCGGTGATAGAAGGTAATGCATTGCGGGCGTAGATGACTTCTAGCGCTTCGGTGTACTTATGTTCGCCCATCAAACGGATATATTCAGGAATATCCTGACTGATAGGACATGCGGTTACACAAGGTGCGACATAGCAGTCAGTCAGCGGTACCGCTTTCTTAACACTGATTTCTTCAGGACCACGCCACTGTTTCTGGACATAATCAGCATCTAATGATTTTGCCGCTAATGCCTCTAGCTTGACCAAGTCCACCTTGCCCATGCCCCACTCATCGCTGCCTTCCAGCTCTTTGGCACAATCTGACAGACGAAGGTAACCACCAGGCTTAAGCAAATCAGTGGCCATAGTAATAGGACGGATCCCCGCTTCGAAGATCTCACGGATATTGAATTTGCTTGCACCACCGGAGTAAGAAATTGGCAAAGTACCGTTGAACTCGCGGGACAATTCTAGCGCCACATTGATAGACAGCGGGAACAAGGCACGGCCAGACATGTACATTTCTTTATCAGGCAGGCGACCTTTTTTATTTAGAGTGCCTAGGGTATTGGTGAGCTTGACACCAAAGCCGATGCCTTTCTCTTTACCTAGGTCAACCAAACGGTGCAGCATGGCTTTAGCCGCGTCGATTTGGAGATCGTGGCTGAAAGACGCTTCGCTCAGTGCGACATAATCAAAACCAGCGTTGTCGAGAATGCCACGGACACGCTCAAAGCCCAATAACGTTGGGTTAAGCTTAACGAACGTATTGATCCCCTTCTCTTCAATCATATAACGACAAATCGCTTCAATTTCATGAGGAGGACAACCGTGCATGGTTGAAAGGGTAACGCCACGGGTTAACTGGGCAGGAATAGAATCGACCATCGCATTCAAGCGATCTTGTCTTTCTTCTAGTTGATACTCACGAATGAATTCAGGCTGTTGGATGAAGGCTTTCAGCTCGCTGATATAACCACCAAAATTGGGGTGATCGCTAGAGTCGAGCATATCGTGGATATATTTCTGCATTGGGGGTGTCTGGATCCCAGACAAGTCATAGCCAACACTCATGTTGAAGATAAATGACTTAGCCTCACCATCAGCTCTTGGCGCGAACACTTCTTCCAATAAATGCAAGGCTATCCACGCCTTTAGATACTCATCATACGCTTTGATCAGCGTAAATTCTGTTGACCACTCGGTGTTGAAACACTCATCTTCTGCATCAATACATGGCTTGGCAATCTCAAGCTGATCGAGCTTCTGGACGGTCTTCAGTTCCATGAAGCGGCCACCGGCCAACCATGATGTAATAATATTCTGGGCAAGTTGGGTATGCGGCCCAGCTGCTGGGCCGACAGGGGTTTCACAATTCTCTCCCCATACCGACAAAGACGAGTCGATCGCTTTACGGTAGAACTGCTTTTCTGGAATACCAAAGATAGACTTACTTTGCTTGTATTCACTGAACATCCGGTTAAGTAGCTCAGCGAACGGAACGGGGCGCATGATGTCTCCCATGATGGATCTCCTTGATGCTTCTTGTTCTTCTTGGCACATTTATTTGCGCAATGTGTAGGGCTAAAAATGTGTAAATACGTTATTGGCTATGGAGCAACTACTGCGCCAAACTTTTCAGGCCCTGCCAAACCGGCGATTTTATTAATTAAATTCGTGAGCAAAGTCGAAAGTTATCTACATTTTGTGACGGAAAACCAATAAATAAATTCAATTAAATGAATAAAGCATCAAGGATTAATTTATCACAAATGAGGATGATTATTGATTAGAAACAATTTTCTATCATATTAATAGATAGCTATCAGTTTGATATCAACAATAATGATAGATTTTAACTGCCATGGAAAAATAAAAATTTAAAGAAGATATAAATAAACTGTGAGATAAATACATTAACTATATCAGATTGAGAATAACGCCTATCTCAGCTATCAAGTTGATAGCACTAATGTGACGCTGCACACAATTCCTCATACGCTTGTGGCGTATCAACATCTAAATATATTTCGTCGCAGTTAAGACCCAAATATTTAACCGGGTAGCGAAATATAATTTTCTTCATCGACGAATGAATACTGGCATTGATAACCATGTTCTTTAATCGACTAGGGATCAATACCGGATGGCCGGGGCGCACGGAGGTGCCAGGAAATACCGTCCCTCCCCCTCTGTTAAACCACACGTCTCGGAATATGTGTGGCGGGACACAAGGCATATCACCATGAGTAATAAAGAAATACTCACTTTCTACATGCTTTACTCCCTGCTGAATAGAGCTAAACATACCCGCTTGATAAGCGTCGTTAACCACTATTTTCACCCGTGGATCAAACCTATATTTTTCAATAAGTTCTGCGCCACGATAGCCCACAACCAAAATAACGCGACGGCAAAACGAGAGCGCATTTTCGATACTTGCATCAAGGATTGTGTACTGTTGGTAAGGTAGCATGAGCTTCCAGTCCCCCATCCTAGATGATAAGCCTGCTGCAGGCATAACGCAGTCTAAACGTTCGGGACGTATTGATTTATCAATCACTTAACCTACTCCTTAACTGAAATTCATGGCGGTCATATGGCATGTAATACCCACGTACGATTAATAGAGCAAACTCCAGACCAATTTATCTTATCGGAGTTATATCAACGCCATTTGGCCGCACAAAAAAAAACATTATTTATTACTCTTGTCGGTGGCGGAGGAAAGACATCAACCGCTTTCTGGTTGGCCAGGATATTCAAACAATGGGGACATGCTGTTTGCCTAACAACCACCACGAAAATGTATTTACCCGAGGCCCATCAAACGGATTATATTCTCCCGCTAGATGCCATGTACTGCAATGAAAAAGAAAATGGAAAAAAAGTAAAAACACCTAATAAGTCTTTAGCACAAGATCAATTCTGTTTTTCTGATCCATCTATCACTTTTTGCTATAAATCTTTATTTACCGACGTATTAAAAACCGACAGATTAAAGGTATTAGGATTATCTGAAAAAGAGATTAAAAATATTAAAAATGATTTCCCCTTCACAGTTTTTATTATTGAAGGCGATGGCTCACGTTCATTACCCATAAAAGCCCCTCACGGGCACGAGCCTTGCATTCCCAGTTATTCGGATATGGTGATTGGTGTCACCGGCGCAGAAGCAATTAACCATAGGGCGATCCCTGAACACATACATCGATGGCATGCTTTTTCAGCCCTTACTCAGTGCCAACCCGGTGATGTGATTGACGCCCAAGTGTTGCAACCGCTGATTTCTCATCCGTTGGGGCTATTTAAATCAACGCCAAAAATAGCAGAGCAGATCTGGCTGATAAACAAAATGGATAAGGCAAATAATGCCGAAATGATAAGCCAAATAGCTGAAGAGGTGTTGATCAACAGCCCGCAACTGGAAACAGTTTGGCTAGCGGAGATGCAGGCGGAAACACCAATCAAAAAAGTAATTTTGAAGGAACAAGTAGCTATTGCTACCTGACTTCGTCAGTACAGAGGTCATTGAAAATGAACATCTTTGCCAAGGCAGCCCAATTAGAACAAGACAACGTTCCATTCGCTCTAGCCAATATTATAGAAACTCGCGGCTCCGCGCCGCGCCATTCAGGCCAAATGATCGTCAAGGCCGATGGCACGATCATCGGTACCGTTGGCGGTGGGATGATTGAGCGCTATGTGATCGAGCAAGCCTTGGAAGCACTAAGAGAAAGAAAACCCCGTGTCGTTAAAGGGCGTATGACCCGCAATGGCCCTGATGCCATGGACATGGACTGCGGTGGCGCTATGACGGTGTTTATCGATGTCTACGGCCTGCGCCCTAGCTTAATTCTCATCGGTGCCGGGCACGTCAACCGTGCCGTCGCCCAAGCAGCCCATGTGCTAGGTTTTGATATTTCAGTCGCTGACGCCTACGCCGACAGCCTCGCCGAGGAGCATTTCCCGATCGGTACTAAGCGTTTACTGGGCGATACCATGGAAGGGGCCATCGAGCAGCTGGATATTAACAAAGACAGCTATATTGTCATCGCGACTAACCACCAAGACCAAGATGCCATCTCCAAGGTAGTGGACTGCGAAACCCGCTATACCGGCCTGATGGCCAGTCGCCGCAAGGTACAGACGCTGTTTACCCATTTACGCCAAAGCGGTGTCGATGAGACCCGGATCAAAAACATCCACTCACCTATCGGCTTCAATATCGGTGCCGAAACCCCGGAAGAAATTGCTATCAGCATCATGGCTGAGATCCTCAAGGTGAAACATGAATCGGTTGGCGGCCAGATGAAAGACGATACCCGCCTTAACCGTAACAAGCTGGTTTTGCTTCGCGGGGCCGGAGATATCTCGACTGGCGTCGCCGTTCGCCTATTCAATGCTGGCTACAAAGTGGTGATGACCGATATCGCCAAGCCAACCATGATTCGTTGCAGCGTATCGTTTGGCCAATGTCTTTATGGCGAACCGGTGCAAGTAGAGGGGATCACCGCCTGTAAAGCCAACAACAAAGACGAGGTGTTCGACATCATCGACCGCAACCAAATTCCGGTCGTGATTGACGAAGACTGTAGCTCGGCTGATACCCTCAAGCCGACTTTCTTGGTCGATGCCATTCTCGCCAAGCGCAACATTGGTACCCAGAAAGACATGGCCCCTATTACTGTCGCCCTTGGCCCTGGTTTTACCGCTGGCAGGGACTGTGATGCGGTGATCGAAACCAATCGAGGCCACCATTTGGGCCGGGTTATTTACCAAGGTTCAACTCAGCCAAATACTGGTGTTCCCGGCAATATTGCTGGCTATACCCACCAGCGAGTGCTACGAGCTCCATGTGCTGGTGTCATGCATAACCATGTCAAACTCGGTGATCTGGTTGAAGAAGGGGATGTCATTGCCCATATCGGCGACAGCCCGGTCGTGGCACCACTGACCGGTATGATGCGCGGGCTATTGAACAACGGTCTTACCGTTCGCGAAGGCTTCAAAATTGGTGATATTGACCCACGAGGCCCTGAAGCGGATTACACCACCGTATCGGATAAGGCACGGGCAATTGCCGGCAGTGTATTGGAAGCCATGTTACATCTGGAGCAAAGCAGAATGAGTTAAGGGCTAGGGCCACTTGCAGTCTGGCTTGATGGATTCAGGCCAGATATTTTTACCCAGGTTTGATTTTCAAAACTATATCAACACTGGGTTATACGACAGGAAGAGATATAATTATGAAAACGACAGGCTATTTACATCACTTTGTCACCTCCTTTGTATTGATGTGCGCAGCAGCGCTGACGGTAAAAGGCTTTTTATTACCTGAACAAACCGGGTTACTGCTGAGCGATACCGATATCGTCCCTGCAATGTACGTCGAACCTATCACGTTTGCCATACCGCTCGCCCTTGGCATCAGTGCACTCACCGCCTATTTGGGTATTACCACATTACTCCCTGTCGTTGCTGGCTTTGGCTTACATATTGCCTTGTCTGGACTCGCTCTGTACCAAGGCTTGCACTTTGATTGCGGCTGCTACCTGCCCGGTACAGTGCAATCTGATGTCTACAGCACCCTTGAGCCCCAATTTCTCATCATGCTGCTTGTACTTCTCGTTTCTGCAGCACTCTATTACTTCAACAACTTAACGACTCACCGCTCTGTTACACCAGCAGTTTGATTGACTAAACGTGTGACGCAGTGAAAGTAGTCTTTGATAAGGATACGATCATGATCAAGAACAAGGCTTCTCTGCACGCTCTTTCTTTCCGGCGAGTTGAGCGCATCTTTTGGCTCAACCTATTTATTCTCACCTGTGCATTACTCGTCCTGCCGTTTAGTGCAAACGCTGCACTGTTTGGCGGTAAATTCAAAGCTGAAGTGGAAACCGAGCAGGTTGCTATCAAACTCCATAACGATACGCTTGCCGGTGGCTACCAGCTTATTGATACCAATGGACTGAAAAAACTCATTGAACAAGAGGCCAATGTCATGATCGTCGATGCCATGCCTTTCAAAGACAGCTACAAAAAAGAGCATATTCCAAGTGCCAAACAGTTCGAGTTCCCTATTTCTGATATGCCCAAGTGGGATCCTGCATTAACCGATCAGCAAACCGTAGAGGAATTTACTCAGCTACTAGGCGAAGACAAAGCTAAAACCTTGGTTTTCTATTGCGGTTTTGTTAAGTGCGGCCGTAGCCATAATGCAGCAACATGGGCGGTAAAACTGGGGTATACCAATGTCTACCGTTACCCAGGCGGTATCTTTGCGTGGAAAGGTGCTGGGTTTAACACCTCATCACTATAATTCAGATTTAGCGTTATAAAATGGCTGTCTCTCATTTGAAGATACAGCCTTTTATTTTTCAAATCACTTATGGTTAATGCAAACAATAGTGAAATCCGCTGCATATTTTATATGTGGTGAAAACAACCTGTCATAAACCCCGAATACAATCTCACCAGATCAATCACTACGGCAAAGACTCAGCGTAAACTCTTATACATAAAGTTGAATGCATAAAATCGAGACATGACGTCGGGACATATATCATAGACATGAAAACCTCAGTAGCCCCTTTTGCAGATACGTTAAAATCCGCAATTACCACCATTTATCAAGCCTTTCCAAACTTGAGTTACCGGCCAAGACCCGACGACGTCAAATTGCTAGCCGCTTATATGAAAAGCCAAGGTGACGACTACCCCAGCCACTTAGATACCTTACTCGAGGTTGAGAATCCTCATATCGAATTGGCTTTAGTGAAATATCACAATATCAACAAATCACAACCAGCAAAAGTATCACCAGCGCTCGACCGTTTTGATATCAGTTTCTAAGAAATAGCTTTCGAGCTTAGGGACAGAAAATGTCAGTATCTTGCCTTCGCGTTCAGTGCCCGGACGGAAATATGTTTCTGGCATTCGCTTGATTGAAGTCCAAACAACGTGGTCGTCACGCTGAAGCACCTCACCTTTGTTATTGCGCAGTATGGTCGCGACTTCAACCAAGATCACTGAATCTGTACCTTCATTTCTCAGCGAAACCGGAATGGTTAGTTTCCCCTCCTGATAGCTGGCAGCTTGGGCAACGATCACAACACCGCTGCGTTGGTATTCACCGACAACTCGGCCAGTATTTGGGGCAACGAGATCACCGTTAGACTTAGCAGAGGCAGCCGATGATGTCCCCAAGACCGCAGCTCCCCCAACTACCGCAGCGCCACTCCCAGTCGCATCGGTTGTTACCGCTTTACCCGCAGTAGTCCCCGTCGTTAAAGGCGTTGTTGTTACTGCCTTAGCTGAACTTGTCGGTTGTGCTGCAATTTCTTGTTCACCTCCCACAAAGTGCCAGGTATTATCATCCAGTAATATGACTTCCCGGCCGTCAGGCAGTGTCGCTATCATCGATGCTGCTTGGACAAACTGAATAAATCCAAACAAAAGGCTAGCAATCGCAACCTTTATAAATACTTGCCGAGCTAAGCGCATAACTCTTTCCCCTCAACGTTTCTCTGTTGCCTTTCCTGCTTTAATGCTTCTGTTGGCATTCGAACGTATTATCGAACCACTTTATGGTGATCTCACCTTGATGTTCACCGTACTCCATGTTTTGCCCGGAATATTTAATACCACTTGCCATTGGCTCAGATAATGCAAAAACTTGGTCATTCCCCCGGGTTAATACCAAACTTGCCGGATCGGTCTGATTGTAAAAAACAGCTGTAAATGGCTGGCTATTATCGCCGCAATTGAGTGGCACGCTCTTTGGTGCCTCTAGCTGGCCACTGATGATCTGTAGCTCGACAATCCGGCTTCTATACGCAAAATCTGTACAATCACGTACATCGTTGACTTTCCAGCAGTCGTTACGTCCTTTTATCCACCCCCGCTGCATCGCCTTTTGTATTTTCACATCATCTGCAGGCAACTGGGCCATCGCCTTATCAAACACGTGCTGCATTTTTTGATCCAGTTCAGCTAAATGAGCATCTTGGCATATCAATGTTTCTACCGCCCCTTCTGCTTCTGTACAATCAAAAGCTGGATCACTAGCGACAGCACTGGTGGCGACCCAATAAGCAGCACCTAGCATCAGAGCTCGTTTACCCCATCGTGCTTTATTCACATGCCCCCCCCCCACATTGCCAACTAACATCAAAGAGCGCTTACTATATTATGAACTCACTAGCACCAGCGTGTTTTTTCATCTTTGAGCCTGAAACCTAAATTGCTAAATTAATCTCTTCGAGCCCGACTCAAGCGAGGCTGACTCGACTGGTTTATATAGCCTTGTATGGGGGAAGCCTCATTAACCAAGTAAGACTGGTGATAATCCCGTACTCTGGCTACTGACAAGCAATAGCCCCATCAATACCAGAATAATTCCGCCCACCAGTTGCAAGCTGTATCCCGCCCAGATCAAGCCAATGCGAGAGTCTGATTTCCCTACCTGTCCACTCCCTTGCTGTAAATAGTGATGGACAATACGCTTGCCAGACAAGGTCAACAAAGCCAAAGCCGAGGTCGTCAAGGCTGTTCCCAACGACATTACGACCGCACTGACCACACCCATCCAATATAAGCCGACCATATTAGCGAACAGTAAGACCATGATTGCTCCGGTACAAGGCCGAAGACCAATACTCATGATCACCCCAACGTATTCGCGCAAGCTCTTGGCATTGTCTACCTCTTCAGGCGAGGCGATATGACGGTGGCCGCAACCACACTCAGTCGAATGATGGTGGTCATGGTGGTCATGGTGGTCATGGTGGTCATGGTGGTCATGGTGGTCATGGTGGTCATGGTGGTGACCACATCCCACTTGTTGGGATTTGACAACACTGCGTCGAAACCCCTTGAACGCGCGCCAGCAGATCATCCCCCCCAACACACTGACAAGGGCACTGCTAATCGTCATAAACTTCTCTGCCTGTGAACTGACCTCGCGCATCGATGCATTGAACCCCCACAACAGTACACTAACCAAAACAACAGCCACCAAGGCCTGACAAACCGCCGACACGAGTGTCAGCACCAAACTGGTTTTCACCTTGGTCGGCTGAGTCGCTAAGTAAGTTGTGACTATCACTTTACCGTGTCCAGGGCCAAGGGCATGAAGTACGCCGTAGAGAAAACTGAAACCACCTAAGTAGCCGCCAGCCACCAATGGATTTTCTTTGGCATCGTAGAGTAAATCAGCCAGTTGGTTGTTCACTGTCCGCTGCCATTCAATACTTTTGAGCACCATACTTGGCCAAGCCAACCATAACTGGTATCCGCCAAACAGCATTGCTGCCATTAGGAGCGACAACATCAACCATTCTTTTTTAACCAAAGGATCCCTTGACGAACTCGAGGCTTGTAGCGTCGCTTGGTGTTTGGTGTTATCTGTCGGCGGGCATTGCTTATGTTGTGTCATTGGTTTGAGTCCTCGCTATCGTCGCCAACTTCTTTTTCCGCAATGGCTTGGCAGTGGAATCGCACGGATTGAGTAAACAGTTGGCCAAGCGCATTATCAGGATCAGCATCTGCTGGCAGTGATATGGCATAGCTCATCTGCTCCGGTGTCGGGTTAGGTGCAACCATCTCAAGCTCGCAATAGTCAGCAAGATCACCAGCCAAAATCACATCCCGTTGTGATAGCCAGGACATATCGACATAGTAACTTGGTTCAAAAACCAATAGCTTAAGTGAGTCAGCTGTCACTAGCTGTGGCTTTGCCAAGGGCAACTCGAAAGTAAGTACCAACCGCGCACGGTCTCGGTTGAGCTTGCCGTAACGGGCCAACTGGTATTTGATGGGCTTCTCACCGTCATAAAAATACGTGAAGTAATGCTCGTGCATCATATTATCAAGCACTGATGCCGCTACCTTAGTAAAGGTTTTTGCTTCCATTTCCGGAGAGGTATCCTCGCCATCCAGCATGTACGCCGATGTCATTGGGTCAAATGACCATTCCATTCGAAAACCGGTGATCATACCGTCTTTGCCATCGATATACGTTTTCATTTCAATCCAAGAATGAGGATGCGCTGAAGCAAACAGCGGGAAGATGAGAAAGAAGAGACCGGTAACTGCACGCTTGATTACAGCATTTGTCCGGTTGTTTGCCTTTTTGCGGTAAAACATTAAAAGCCTTGTGTATTGCGTTGCCTTCATTAATAAGCGTTATGTTATAACATCCGACAGTGTCACCACCAATTTTTTATTTATCAAAAAGTGATACCTTTATTCGATATTTACAATACCAGCCTAACACTAATTCTTGCGGGGCGAATTGGCGTTAAGCTATTTGTATTATTATTGACATGGCTCTGACATAAGCCCAACCCTCTGATTGGTAGCCTGCTGACTTTAGCTCTTAATTTGATTGTTTCTTATGCGCAAAATAATGTTACTAACCTTTGGCTTAATGGCTAGCAGCAGCTTCGCTGCAACCGACCTTCAACAATGGACTCTGAGCGTCCCCGTAGATACAACGGGAGAAGGTCGCTCTGACAATATTTCGGAAAATCAGTTAGCCGACGGTTATCAGCTTTCGCCGTATTTTGAGCAAAATGCAGAGGGTAACCTGATCTTTCTCGCTCCTATTGCGGGGCCGAAAACGTCAGAAAACACCAAATATACCCGTTCAGAGTTACGCGAAATGCTGCGGCGTGGCGATACAAAAATTCGCACCAAAGGTGTAACTGCGAATAACTGGGTCTTCTCTACTGCGCCTAAAGCTGACCAACAAGCCGCAGGCGGTATTGACGGTGTGTTGGAAGCCGATCTAGCGGTGAACCATGTTACGACAACAGGTGAGAAAAACCAGATTGGACGTGTCATTATTGGCCAGATCCACGCTAATGACGATGAGCCTATCCGTCTTTACTATCGCAAACTGTCGCATCACAACAAAGGATCAATTTATTTCGCTCACGAGCCATTATCCGATGATGAACAGTGGTATGAAATGATTGGTGGAAAGTCCAGTTCAATTGCCGAGCCAGAAGATGGTATCGAGCTAAATGAGCGCTTCTCATATCGCATTGAAGTGGTCGGCAATCAACTGAGCACTACCATCATTAGAGAAGGCAAGCCAGACATCAATAAAACCATTGATATGTCAAAAAGTGGATATGACCAGGGCGGCCAATACATGTATTTCAAAGCCGGTGTCTATAACCAAAATAGTACCGGCCTTGCAGAAGACTACGTGAAAGCGACGTTTTATCGCATTGATGTATCACACTAGCGTCTCATATTAATACTCAGCGAGACTTTAGGACATGATGCAGCAGTGAGACAGCCAAACGCGCCGTCTGGTTCTGATAATCATATTCCGGATTGAGGCCAGCAATATCGACTACCCTGACTTTGTTGCTGGCCATTGCTTGACTGAGCACCATTTCAACCACAGCCAAATTAACACCGAAGACCCGAGACAGGCTCACGCCGCCAGCAATCGATGAGGAAAATACTGATAGGTCGATACTCAGGTGGATATGATCGACATGATCAAGGTATTTCGCGACGGTCGCCTGAATTCGCTTACGATTTTTCATCCTCATTTCACTATCAAGCAACCACTGTGCCCCCAGTTCATTGGCATAGGCCATGGTCGCCTTGGTATTGATATGGTCGCACATCCCCAACCCCAAATAGTGAAAAGCACGGTTATGAGTATGGCAAAAAGCCGCAACAGAATGAAATGCAGAACCGGATTTCACCGCCAGTGAGCGCCGAAGCTGGAAGTTGGCATCGATATTAATGATGCCGATCCGGTTCCCTTCTAAAAATGGTAACATTTGACTCTCTTCGCCAGAGCTGTCATTACCCGTTTGATTCACAGTATCAGATAATGCCTGATAACTGCCGATAGCGACCTCATGTCCTCCGCCGAGCATCACAGGTAAGTGACCCAGCTTGAGCATGGCGCACAACTTGGCGTATTGGGCTGAACGCATGGTATCAAATTCATCTTCCTTGACACCAAAGTAGCTCTGAGCCTCTATCACACCCGCATCATAGATCGGCAATGCCCCTGTATACGGGACTTTTAATAGTATCTGCCTGATACTATCAGGTCCCTCTTTGGCTCCGCTGTAGATATCGTAATCACTCAAGCTCAAGTCACTGGCGAGCCCCAATATTACCGCTCCAACCTTTCGTTGCTCTGCATAAGGCTCAATCATGGCTCTAGGATGCGTATTAACGGGGTGACCTAGGAAGGGAAGTGGAAACCAACGTTTTACATGCAGCATGATTGCTCCTTATGTACGGTTATAAGTCCGGAGGCAACACCCTCGCCGCCTGAAGGACTGAGAAAATTATCGCGTTCTTACTCTTTTGAACCCGCTCTTGCGGTGCCATTACACTCACCGCCCCAACAACTTTGTTGCCGGTAAATACCGGGGCACTCACCCCGGAAACACCAACGTCGTATTCTGAAGTACTGATGGCGTAGCCGTCTTTTTTTATCTGCGTCAAATCTTGCAACCAATGGGTAACGTCATCGGGCTCTGTAATACCAAAATGATGTAATGTTGCCATTACCCTTTGTTCTGGCAGGTAAGCCAAAATCACCTTAGCCGAAGCACCACGGATCAACGGCTGGCTCTGACCTTCCTCATAGGCACAGCGCAATGCGTGGGGACTATCAACCCGAGCCGTACACAAGGCCCTGAAGCCTACCGGCACCAAATAAGCGGCCATCTCTCCAGTCTGTTGCTGGACCCGTTTAAGTACCTGATGTACCCCGCTCGAAAGCGGGGAGAACTGCTGGAAGTTTCGCAGCAGTTGTAACGCCGCCGGGCCAATGCTGTAACAACTTTGCCTCGGGCTCTCCTCAATTAGGTTCCAGTTCTTAAGGATCACCAAATAGCGGTAAACGCTACTTTGCGGCATACCTGTATGTTCACTTATTGCCTGTGCGGTTACAGGTTCATTTTCTGATGCAATGTGCATCAGTACCTGAAGCAGCTTCTCGTTGGCATTTAATTTATATTTATCGGCTTTCAAATCGTTTCCTGTCGATTTCATCTGGTTAGGCGACACGTTCAATAGCTACCATCGCGCCGACCCCTTTATTTACACGCAACACTAACCATGATTCAATCATCATTCTTACAGAGTGATAACTACTATAATAAAAAAGCAATTCATTATCACATTGTGATAATTAAATGAACGACAAAAAACGCCGACCAAGTGGCCGGCGCTTTAGCTATCT
Source organism: Photobacterium sp. DNB23_23_1 (assembly GCF_052873815.1). Lineage (NCBI taxonomy): Bacteria > Pseudomonadati > Pseudomonadota > Gammaproteobacteria > Vibrionales > Vibrionaceae > Photobacterium > Photobacterium sp. DNB23_23_1. Next base: position 19,996 of record NZ_JBNNXT010000004.1, read on the forward strand.
ATTCAAGAGAGTAAGGCTCAATGCTTTTTACGCGTCAGATACCAGCAACTGAGCGAAGCCAGCGTCACCATCACCACACCTTGCCAAAATGTCATCCCCAAGCTGATGCCGAAAATCAGGGCTGAGAAAAAAGCGGATAGAATGGGCGTAAAATAAGACAGTGTGGCGAGCAGCACCATGTTTCCGCCGATAATGGCAATGTTCCACAACCCATAGCCACCCGCCATAGCAACCGCAGCCAATACCAAGTTCAGCAGCGCTTCGCTACTCCATACCATTGGCGGCTGATCGGTCAGTAAATATTTCACCCAAAGCGCGACCGCTGTGGCAATGAAGAACCAGGAAATCGCATTCTGACCATTTGCCAGACGCTTGGTGATATTACAGTAGATCGCCCAAATAAATGCACCGCTAAATGCCAAGGTATAGCTAACCGGGTTGGTTGCAACATTCTCTACCAGTCGGGTTAACGATAAGCCTTGATCGCCGGAAACAGTCCAAGCCACCCCAAAGAAAGCCATTGCCATCGCCGGATATAATAATTTACTGACAGGCTGCTTACTGACTACAACTGCCAGCATGACCGTCAAGGCTGGCCAGAGGTAGTTGATCACACTCATTTCGATGGTCTGTACCCTATCGTTAGCCATCCCCAACGCTAATGCCAGACACATCTCGTAGCTAACGAACAGTCCACCACCAATAACGAGATACCGAGGAGAAAACCGAGTGAGTTTTGGCGCACCCACCACTACCACCAGCAATACTGAGCTCAGAGTGTAAATCATTGCCGCGCCACCAACGGGTCCCAACTGTTCAGCAACATTTCGGATAAAGGCGACAATGGTGCTCCACAGCAGGATTGCGACACATCCAGCCAAGGTATATTTGTGTTGAGAAAACAAAAAAACCACCACAACTAAACAAAGGAAAGCGACTAGATTATCAAGCTTTTAGGCAAGGCCGCTAACCTATTTTGTTATCGATTCACATCAACACGTATACACGCATGATTATTGAGGTCTTTGTGTTTGATTTGTGACCGTATGAGCAATGCTGCAAGTGCAACTAGTGTAGCATTTAACTTATATACCCAAGTGACTTCAATCTACTGGATTCAGAGCCTCATCATTGTGTTCAGTTCAAGGTTATTCAACAAAGAAATGGGCGCATTGATGGACTCCCATAGGGCGAGTTTGCTTGGGTATATATAAGCATCAGTTGGTCATATCAAGCGCTATCACTCGTTTTATGTGATTTTTCACCAAAACGCTCTGAATGATAAGGTGCACAACGGCGTATCCGCCGTGACGTATTTTGGTGAACAGTAAAGTCCCCCCTTAAGGAAGTCGACCACAAATAATAAATCACATACCAAGGAGCTATGTTGTATGTCTACACTGACACAAAGGAGCAATACGTCCCAGGGCACACCAACTTACCCAGGCCAATCAACCGTAATTCATGGTAATGGTGCCGTCGCGCATGTCATGGATTATGTTTGTGGTGGTGTTATTGGATACCCCATCACCCCTTCGACTGAAATATCAGAATTATACGAAGCTTTCAGGGCGCAAGGTGGTTGCAATGTTTGGGGACAACACCCCTTTTTCTTCGAACCGGAAGGCGAGCATTCAGCACAAAGTGGTGCATTGGGGGCAGCTCTGACCGGCGGAAAATACATCTCTAATGCTTCATCCAGCCAAGGTATCCTTTATGCTTTGGAATCTCACTATGTCACGGTGGGTAAAAAAACTGCTGGCTTCGTGCTTCATGTTGCTGCGCGTTCGGTCTCTCGTCATTCATTGAATGTCATGGCCGGGCATGATGATGTTTACGCCCTGCTTTCTGCAGGCTACACCACCCTGTTCGCCAGCAACGCGCAGGAAGCTGCGGATCTCGCGGCGATTTCATACCGAGTCAGTGCACAATCGCTGATCCCGGTTGCCAATACCATGGATGGCTTTGCCACCAGCCATATCCAAAGTGAAGTGAAGCTTCCCGAGCCTGAATTACTCAAACAGTACCTTGGTGATCCGACCGACCGTATTGTGGCACCAACCGAAGCGCAGCGTATGCTTTACGGTGCCAAAGGACGAGTGTGGCAGCTAGGTCAATTTATCGACAAATACCAAGACCAGTTCTGGCCAGAAAAGCTGCGCGATTTACAAGGCTATATTGCCAGCAAAAGTGACGAGATTGAAAAAGACAGTGAAGGTCAACTCATCGACTCGACCAACACATACTTGCCTGACGGCCTACAAAAGAAATGGCAGCGAGCTTGGCTCAACGCCTATGAAAAAGACACCCGTCAACGTGTTCCTGCACTGGTTGATACCCACAATCCAGGCCTCACCGGTGGGGTACAAAACCAGCCTGATTATCAAGCAGGGATCGTCGATCATCGCAGCCACTTCCAGAATGATGTGCCCCAGTTCATCGAACAAGCAATGCAGGAATACGGCGAGCTAACCGGTCGCTTCTATGAGCCTGTGATGGACTTTATGTGCGACGATGCCGACTACGTGATTGTAGGCCTTGGCTCGGTCACCGATGATGCCGAAGCTGTCGCTGCGCATTTACGCAAGCAAGGACAGAAAGTCGGTGTCATTTCAATCAAACAACTACACCCATTCCCAGAAGCACAGATCGTCGAGAAACTCGCAGGTAAATTAGCGGTAACCGTTCTTGAGCGTTGCGATGAAACCCGCTTGACTGCACGTATTTCCCGCGCGCTATTCAAAGCACAAGAAAACGTGCAGAAGATTCGCCATCAAGGCATCAAACCGCTACAGCATATCCCGATGGTCAACACGGGTATCTTCGGACTTGGCGGTCACGACTTACAGCCGAATCACCTCATCGCCGCATTCGATAACATGCGTGAAGAAAACACCAAGCCATTCTTCTACCTGGGTAGCCAATTCTTTGATGCTAAGGCAACCGGCGAGCTTAAACTGATTCAGGATCGACTGCGCGAAGCTTACCCTGATACCGAGCTAATGGCATTGGAAACTGGCGAGAACCCTAACCTGCTGCCAGAATCGGCTATGCGGGTACGTTTCCACTCTGTCGGTGGCTACGGCACCATTGCAACCGGTAAGTTGTTGACCGATATCCTATCCGGTGCGTTGGGGCTGCATTCTAAATCGATGCCTAAATATGGTTCGGAGAAAAGTGGTGCGCCAACCAACTTCTTTATCACGCTATCGCCTGAGCCAATAAAGATCACCAATGCCGAGTTACAGCAAGTTGAAATTGTCCTGTCGCCAGACCACAAAGTGTTTATGCACACTAACCCACTGGCCGGCTTGACCCGCAACGGTACCTTCATTCTGCAAACCCACCACGAGCCAGAGCAGGTGTGGCATGAAATTCCTGCCAGTGCGCGCCAGTTCATTCGTGAAAACAATATCAACTTCTATATCGTTGATGCCTTTAAGGTCGCCAGAGAGCAAGCACCATCCGCTGACCTTGAAATCAGGATGATGGGCATTGCCTTTATCGGTGCGCTTTGTGGTCACGCTACTCAAGTCACCCAAGGTGCTGACGAGTCATCGATGCTCGAGCGTATCACCCAGCAAATTGCCAAGAAGTTTGGTGCCAAGGGTAAGAGAGTTGTTGACAGTAACATGGCGGTGATCCGTGAGGGGATCCACGCGACCCAGCAGGTTTGTTACGCCGATTTCAACGATGTTGAGGTTGAGGCAACCGCGGCATTAACTAGCGAAACACCAAAGCAGAAACAAGCCAGCTGTGGCCTGTTCGATCCATCCTACTTCAGTAATATCGCAGGTCAGCACTACGCTGATGGCACTATCGGTGAAGCCCCCGTCATTCCAGGCTCAGGCATGTTTATGCCACCAGCCAGCGCGATCACCAAAGATAAAGGCCTGTTCAGGCTCAATGCTCCTAAGTTCGACGCTGATAAGTGTACAGGGTGTATGGAATGTACCATTGCCTGTCCTGACGGCGCGATCCCAAATGCGGTACATGAACTGCACGATATCCTGTACGTGGCGATCGACAAGCTCAATATCCCGCCGATGCAGCGTGATGGCCTGAAAGCGAAAATGCCACCCATTTTGGATGCAGTGCGCCAGTACTACCGCACAGCACCTAAAAACGAATCACTGCCACTGCACCAAGTCGTTGCCAACGTGGTCGACACCATGACCTTCGACGACCCTGCTGTCACTCAGCAAATGGCCGGTATTTGTGTCACATTGGAGTCGCTACCTGTCAGCCGCACCAAACCGTTTTTCGACGCCATGGAGAAAGCGGTTCCCGGCAGCGGTGGGTTATTCTCAGTCGCCATTGACCCAAGCAAGTGTAGTGGTTGCATGGAGTGTGTTGATGTCTGCGGACCTAACGCCCTGCAAAAAGTACGTCAAACCACTGAAATGAATCAGCAAATGCACGAGCTGTTCACTACATTGGCTGACATGCCAAACACCCCAGCCCGCTTCTTGCAACAAGGCATCACCGATGCCAGCGAATCGAAGCGTCTGTTGCTTGATCGCAGTAACTACTATGCCATGAGTTCTGGCCACGGTGCGTGCCGTGGATGTGGTGAGGTCACAGCACTTCGCCTTGCAACCTCAATCAACCGCGCCTTGCAGCAACAACGTTATCAATCGCACATTGCTAGCCTTGAAGACATGATTGAGAAGCTGGAAGATAAGTGTGAATCACTGGTTAATATCGAGGCAGAACAACCACGTGCCGAACGTATTGCCCGTACCCTCAAAGTACTAGAGAAACGCTTGTTCCACTTCGAGCACGGCCCAACAGGTAACGGTCCATCAGATGCGCTGATTGCCAACGCGACCGGTTGTAGTAGTGTCTACGCATCCACTTTCCCGGCCAACCCATACAATGACCCATGGGTGAACAGCTTGTTCCAAGACACCCCAGCGGTTGCCAAAGGCTTATTCGAAGGTGAAGCAGCGAACCAACTTGAGCAGTTCAAGGCGCTACGTGCCGCCAAGCTTGAACTTGAAGATATGTACGATGCCAAGGTGCATGATAGCCAGCTTCGCTATCTGGAGTGGAGCCAACTATCCGATCAGGAGCTCGGGCTCTTACCGACCGTATTCAGTATCGGTGGTGACGGCGCGACCTATGACATCGGCTTCGGTGCTCTATCGCGTTTGCTGTCTACCAGCACCCCAATCAAGGTACTTGTACTCAATACCGGTAGCTACTCCAACACCGGTGGTCAGGCATCCACCTCCAGCTTCACCGCACAGGACTCCGACCTCAGCCGCTTTGGCAGTGCCCACAGTGGTAAGCAGGAATCGCGTAAAGAGCTGGGTATCATTGCGACCTTCCACCCGAAAGTCATGGTGGTACAAACCTCTACCGCCCTGCAGGGCCACTTCATGTCTAACTTGATGGAGTACCTGAACTATCAAGATGCCCCTGCGCTGTTTGATGTCTATACCCCATGTATGGGCGAACACGGTATTGCCGATGATGCCAGTACCCGTCATTCACGCTTGGCGGTTGAAAGCCGCATGAGTCCGGTCTTTGTTCATGACCCACGTAAGGGCGAAACTTTATCCGAGCGCTTCTGTATCGAAGGAAACCCTGAACTGCAACAGGATTGGGCAACCCATACCATCAGCTATATCGACAACGATGGTATGACCCAGTTGAAACAAGTGCCGTTCACCCCTGCTGACTTCTCACTCTATGAAGGACGCTTCAAGAAGCACTTCTCCCCTGTAACCGAAGATCACCACGCCATTGAAGTAGCTGAATACGTTGCAATGAGTGCAGATGAGCGCAATGGCAAAACGCCGTTTATCTGGGCAACCGACAAACAGCAGCACCTGATCAAACTGCAAGTTTCCAGCTCAATTGTCGCCTTGACCGAAGAGCGGTTACGCAACTGGCATATGCTGCAATACCTGAGCGGCCAGCATGTCACCAACATTGACCAACAATACCAACGGCAAATCAATGAGTGGAAACAGCGTTACCAAAGCGCGATGGATAGCAACGAGCAAACCATCGAATCTATCGCCAATGGTTTGGCTGAGTTGGCTATGGCTGCGTCACCGAATGTCACCAACGCTATTCCGGTCACCCAGATAGAGTCAGGTTCCACGGCTCCACAAGCATCCAGCCATGCTGACGGTGCCCTGCCGCTCGTTGTCATCAATGAGGATGACAAGGGTCAATGTACCGACTGCAAGACCTGTTATCAGCAATTAGGTGAGTTGTTCGAGAAGACCACGATTGTTGATAACGGTGAAGCCAAGATCATCAGCCAGGTGATCCCTAACGCACTGGAAACCGTTCAGCTCAGCGATGAGATAGTGAAGCGTGCCTCTCGCATTGCCGATGAGTGTGATGCCGAGATCATTCACTTCAACGCACCTGCATCGGTGGAGGTGTAGCTATGAGCGAACTAGTGACTAAGTCGGAGTCGACAAAAGCTGAGTCGACTCCATCTAGGGTGTCGCAATCCCAACGGGAGCTGATGCTAAAGCGCATGGAGCAAAACCCACAGCGTTTCCAGCAGATGGTGATCGAGGAGAGTATGCAGCTCATCCGCGAGACACTGAAACAAGGCAAACTCTCTGCTGAGTTTACCGAGAAACTGTGGCAACTATTGCTTGCTAACAATGAACTCAGTGTCGCGTTACAACGCTATTTATGGCGTATTCCACTCAAACAAAAGCGTGCTTTTGTTCAGGCATTGGATACCCATCTATCTGGCCGCTACCCTATGTTCAAAGGGCTTTCCGTCGGATGGCCCGGGAGCAACAACATACCGCCATACGTGCGCCCTGCCGAAGAGCGCAACAAAGACTTTGACTTGGTAAGCCAAGGCTACCTAGGCTACATGGGACTGGGTTATAGCCTGCGCGAAGTCGAATTATTCGTATGGCTAGAAGTGATCCGCGATAAGCAGTGCGAAGATCGTCCATGTGAAATCGGCGTTCCGCAGTGCGACCGTAACGGTAACCCAGCAGAAGAAAATGACGGAGGGTGTCCGGTCAAGATCCACATTCCCCAGGTGCTCAACCTGATGGGTGAAGGCCGCTTTAAAGCCGCATTCGAGCTGGTTCGCGACGCTAACCCGCTGCCGAATGTCACCGGCCGGGTCTGTCCGCAAGAGCTACAGTGTCAAGGGGTGTGTACCCATAATGACCGACCAATCGAAATTGGCCAGTTAGAATGGTTCCTCCCCCAGCGAGAGCGCGAGCTATCCAACGGCGAGCCCCCCAAACCGGCTGACATCAACCCTTGGGTTGCCGCGACCAAGCCACCGGTCGCCATTGTCGGCTCAGGGCCTTCAGGGCTGATCAATGCCTACCTGCTCGCCAAAGCGGGCTACCCCGTCACGGTGTTCGAGGCATTCCATGTCTTAGGCGGCGTGCTGAGGTACGGGATCCCTGAATTCCGTTTGCCTAACCAATTGATTGATGATGTGGTCGAGAAAATTAAAGCGCTCGGCGGCCGCTTTGTGGCCAACTACATAGTCGGTAAAACAGCGACGCTTGAAGATCTGAAACGCGCAGGCTTTACACGTATTTTCGTCGGTACTGGGGCGGGTTTACCGCGCTTTATGAATGTACCCGGCGAGCATTTGCTGAACATTATGTCGGCCAATGAGTTCCTGACTCGTGTCAACCTAATGCATGCAAACGAACCTGACTACGAAACGCCAATGCCGGATATGAACGGTAAGGAAGTGATGATCATCGGTGGTGGTAACACCGCAATGGATGCCGCCCGAACCGCCTGCCGATTGGGTGCTAATGTCACCATTGTCTACCGCCGTACCCAGCAAGAAATGCCAGCTCGTGTCGAGGAGCAACACCACGCGCTCGAAGAAGGAGTTGTGCTCAAAGAGCTACGCTCACCTTGCGAATTCAATGGCGATAAGAACCATACCCTGGCCAGTGCCAAACTTGATGTGATGGCGCTCGGTGAGCCTGACGCCTCAGGCCGGAGACGCCCACAGTCTACCGGTGAATTTGAGCTGATGAAGGTTGATTTTGCCATTATGGCTTTGGGCAACAGCTCGAACCCAATCGTAAAAGACGCCAACCCAGACTTGAACACCTCCAAGTGGGGCACATTACTGCTCAACAAAGGCTCGCAAGAGACATCACTAAGCGGTGTCTATAGCGGCGGTGATGCTACCCGTGGTGGTTCTACCGCCATCAAAGCAGCCGGGGACGGACAGGCAGCGGCAAGAGAGATCATGGGGCAACTTGATTTCAACACCAAAGAAGTTGAGGGTCTGGTGGCACAAGCCAGTCGATATACTGACATTGGCCAAGCCGCACCTAAAATCGTCAAACGTCGTCAATTGACCGATGAAATTGTCGAGTTTACCATCACCTCACCGCTGATCGCCCAGTCGGCTAAAGCGGGACAATTTGTCCGGGTACTCGCGGATGAAAAAGGTGAATTGATCCCGTTAACCCTCGCAGATTGGGATGCCGAAGCCGGAACCATCGAACTGGTTATTCAGGGGCTGGGTACCAGCTCCAAGCTGATCAACCAAATGCAAGAAGGTGACTGTTTCGAGGCCATTGCCGGTCCTTTGGGACAAGCAAGCCATGTGGTGAAACACCCTGACAACCAGAGTGTGATTTTCACCGCTGGCGGGGTTGGCTTACCAGCAGTGTACCCAATAATGCGTGCCCATCTGGAAATCGGTAATAAGGTCACCCTTATCTCTGGTTTCAGAAGCCAAACCCATAGCTTCTGGACTGCAGAAGGTGACAAGGTGGAGAACCTTCGTGCGGCCTACCCAGAACAACTGGAGGTCGTTTACGCCAGTAATGATGGAACATTAGGTATCGAAGGGTTTGTGACCAATCCGTTGGAAGAGCGCTTGATACAACATCGAGAAGCGAATGACGCGAATGCCGAGCAAACTATTGCAGAAGTGATCACCATAGGTCCGCCTATGATGATGCGCGCGGTGAGTGATCAGACCCTAGGCTATGAAGTGCCCTGTGTTGCGAGCCTTAACTCCATCATGGTGGATGCTACCGGTATGTGTGGCGCGTGTATGGTGCCTGTCATGGAAAATGGCAAGCTGATCCGTAAACACGCCTGTATCGATGGTCCTGAAATCAACAGCCATGTCATCGACTGGGACAAGTTCTTGCCAAGGTTTAATCAATTTAAACCTCAAGAACGCCAAAGTCAGATAGCACATAAATTGATTGAGGAATAAGCGCCCTATCGGTTTCCTATAACCTCGAAAGGATCTCACTGTTTTAAGTGAGATCCTTTTTTATATTGAGTATGGTCGCCTCACCCCTAAAATAAAGCTGTTCATTATCCAAACAACCTGTATAGTGTATGAAGTTCTTGTAAATAAGCTGTTAAAGAACAGTCTACTGCAAACCACCTCTCAGTTATCTTTAGATGCCCTTCGTTTAGCGCCTGTGATTGCTTCATTTATTGTTTTTTAGTGGCATCTCATGCTTGCCAATTGCGTTAATGAAGACTATGAACGACTTAAACAACGGTAACTTTGAAATGGTTTTATGAGGCTAAAAGCTGCGGTTTAATATCACAAGATAATGTCGGTAATGCTGTGTTTTTCCATAATAAATTTAAGTGCGATGGGGAGATTACACCATTTCTATATTTCACCTTTTGTCATTACCATATTACACGAAAGACTTAGGAGTCTGATGTCTAGAAGAACAAGTCGCCAGAGATTCTGGTACAAAAAATCATGTGATGAAAAATCACAAATAACCAAAAGAAAGTATGTTTAAAATAGAATTTTATTTAGAGAGCGAAAAAAAATATTGGTCAACAGAAATACACCAATTGAATAGCGATATCTTACGCCGTCACATTTATCCAAAGATAGACGCTAACCTGTATGACCTCCAGTTCTCATACTCTGAGCCCGATAACCAAGGAAACATCTTGTCAGAGCATGGCATCAAACTGGGAACCTTTAAAATCACGTAGTAATCACTTTTTAATGATGGGGTCAAAATGAAAAAAAGTCAGAAGAAATCATCCAACAAGAAAAACATACCGGTTGAAAACCAGAATAAAAGCGCGAATATGACACGAAGAAAAATTGAAGATATCCTTGATAAGCGCGAGTTTGATAAATTATTCAATATGTAATTACGCTGTCAAATTCCCCCTGCAAAAGGGTTAAAATCACCAACACCAAAACTAATGTCTTTGCATGCAGGCAGACGTTGTCGGTGATCGGAACCCAACCAAGACAAACAGATCGGCATTTGCTAGGAACTGCAGCTCAAGCCACTCTGTACTTCAGGATAAGTAAAACTAGAACAGACTACACTTAATACCAACCTACATAAATATTTGATCAGTCTTGCTGGTTAAAATCGCTGTTCTCTGCATTAGATATTTTGTAATTAGAGCCACTAGTTACTGCAATATCTGCCTTGATAACAACGATTTTTCCAGTGTAAATACTTGATCAACTACTTATCCAGATTGGTATAACAGCATTATCCACCTCAGGAGAATGTTTATAAGTGGTTCGAACCATCAACCTCATCTATATGCTCAATGCATGTCTCGCGTTTTATTTGTTTAGAATAACAACCAATGACGCAAGGTGCGGAGTGCGCGCTCGGAAAAATCCATTTCCTCAATGACTAACTTGGCATCCAAAGCAAGCTTAGGTTCATCGGTAATAATGCCATCCACACCGAGCAAAAACAGCCGCTGCATGGCCGCGGAATTGTTAACAGTCCAAACCAATACCTCTTGCTCTCTCTGTTGGATTTCTATAATTCGCCATGCATTTAGCCATTGATCGCTTATCATCAACATATCAACGTCTCTTTCAAGCTCTGACTCACCAACACTTGCTGCATAGATAAGCGCATAGCGAAGATGTTCAGGGCGAGTAGCCTCCATCTTGCTCATCAGCTTTGCCAGTAACTCTGTATCCAGACTCGATACAATCATTGCTTGCTGATAGCTCGGCAGCAATTCAGCCATCGCACTGGCAAGTTCAAAGCGTTGGTTGTAGCGTTTTAATTCAATATTGAATTCGATTTCATCAGCATAGTCATCTAATAACCGCGTTAGCAAGGGCGGCGGTATGCGGTTGTTTTCCTGATAAGCGGCGACAATTTCTGAATAATTTGCGTCTTCAACCACCAAAGGCACACCCAGCTTACGGCCTAAATCACGGTCATGAAACACCACGACTTGACCATCTTTGGTGATCTGTACATCAATTTCGGTGCTTTGGATCCCTAATGAAATAGAATACTGAATGCCCGCTTCACTATTTTCAGGTTGCTCAAAACCACCACCGCGATGGGCGGTGACGTAGCCCGATGTATTTGTTTGTAGGTGCCCAACAAAATGGCGGACATCTGAATAACCATTAAAAGCTGCAAATACAATGATCAGTGCCATAACACAGCTAAGCAAAATGCGCCGCTCTGTACTTTGCATCAGCCCAGCAAAACGATCTTCTTCGTTGACCAATTTAAGGCGTTTGGTTTGCAAGCGCAGCACATAATATTGGCAACTAGCGTAAATAAATCGGTCAACAAAACTAAGCAGAAACCCGACGCCAATCAGCAGGATTGTAGCAAGCATTAACCAAGGGTATCGCTCAGGATCATAAGTCGCCCAGTGCAGTACTGGCTCAAGAACAAACAAAATACTCTTCGCGATAATGGCAATGATGGCCGCCCGACTCAATAGCCAAACAATATGCCCCACCACAATATGCGGATAAACCCCTTGGCTTAAGCGCTGAGATTGTTTGAACAGTTTCCATTGGGAGCAGTTTTGAAAAAGGCTCAACGGTAATGCAAGCCACCAACTTGCCCAGTAGCGAAGAACCAATAAAACACACGGCAAAGTGAGTAAAACCAGTAAGCCAACAGCAAGCCACAATGAGCTCATTTGATGGCTGAGATAATAATTGATATCCCAATCATTAAGCATCAGCCCGAAGATCCAGCGCCCGCACCAAACCAAGGTAGAAAGCAGTAAACTAATCCCTATCGATTGTGCGAGCACGACTTTCGCCACCCGAAAACAGCGTTGAAGGATCAGCCCAAAAGTATCCATGATCGACCGCTTACCTACATCTTGCTGGGCAAGCAAGATGCTAATGGTTGAGTGCTCGACGAAAAAAGCAAAACTCAGCTGAGTAATAAACCATAAACTGAGTAAGAAACCAGCTGGGGAGAGAAAGAAAGCCAGTAACTCCTGATTAGCAATCGCACTCACGCCATGAAGCGCCATCAGCTTGGAACTGATCCATATATCAAGAGGAACAAACAGAGTAAGCAGTGCGCACCGCACAAAGAGAAAGCTGGCCAGCATCTGCAAGCCACTGGTTTTAAGCCGATGCCATATAAAATATAAAATATGCCGGCCACGATGAAAAATTACGTTACTCAAGAGTCTGTTTCGCCAAGATTGAATTCTGATCCTATGGGTCATGATAACACCTGAGTTACCCGGATGCTCAGCATAGAAAAATGAGGCGAGGATAGAACACATAAATATTTAGCAGCGTATCACCATGTTTTCGCACTTTTCCATAGCCTTTTCTCTTGTGCCGATAGAGGAACCCTAAAGCTACTGGCTAATATCTAATCAGGGAGCGCTATTTTATGTTACAATACGCCGCTTGGGATTGAGCAAAAAGCCATTAATCGCCACAACGGTGTTTTTTATCATATTTGTTTATGTGATGTGGCTAGCCAATCAAGTAGTAATTGGATATGGAGTTGGTCCTTATATTCGTTCATTCGGATATGTGAACATAATAATTTATGGGATTTAAATCAAAAAAATACAGTATTGATTCTACTGATTATCAAGTTGGTCAAGATAACATCAGTAAATGGGGCATGGATGTCCATAACACAGTTTTCGTAGCCTCACTTGGCTTATCTATTCTCTTCATTGTCACCCTTCTCGCGTTACCGCCAGCAGATGCAAAAGCAGCTATTGATTCCATTAAGGGTGCAGCGCTGTCAAATTTTGATTTCCTCTTTATGTGGGGAGCCAACATCTTGTTAGTTTTTGCCATTATTTTAGCGTTTTCACCTTTAGGGAACATTCGCTTAGGTGGTGAACACACTACTCCAGATTATTCAAAAACATCTTGGATTGCGATGTTATTTGCTGCAGGTATGGGTATTGGACTCATTTTCTGGGGGGTTGCAGAGCCAACGGCGTTCTTTACCAACTGGTTTGGAACACCACTGAATGCAGAACCTTATACAGAAGCGGGCCGTGAACTAGCATTAGGTGCAACAATCTTCCACTGGGGCTTACATGCGTGGGCTATCTATGGCATGACCGCACTTAGCCTTGCCTACTTTGTTTACAATAAAGGGTTACCACTCTCAATGCGCTCTGTGTTCTACCCATTGTTGGGTGATCGAGTTTGGGGCAAAGCGGGTGACGTGATTGATGTATTAACGGTATTGGTTACCTTGTTTGGCCTAGCGACATCTCTTGGTTTAGGGGGCGCACAAGCGGCGAGTGGTATCAGCCATGTTTTCGGCATGGAAAATACCCTCTACCTTCAGCAGTCCATTATCGTGTTGATTATGGGCCTAGCGATTGTTTCTGTTATGCGTGGCATGGATGGAGGCGTTAAGTTTCTTAGTAATCTGAATATGGTCATTGCATTTGTATTCCTTGGCCTTATTGCTGTTTTGAATTTCACCACAGTGTTGGATTCTTTGGTTACCGCTGTGACGGGTTATGTGAAAAACATTCTTCCGTTAAGTCAAACCTCTGGCCGTGATGATACAACGTGGTTGCACGGTTGGACGGTGTTCTATTGGGCATGGTGGGTAGCGTATGCTCCTCTCTTTGGTATGTTCGTAGCACGTATATCTAAAGGGCGTACCGTTCGCGAATTTATTCTTTGTGTATTGCTGATCCCGACGATGGTAACAACGGCTTGGATGTCAATCTTCGGTGGCGTTGCTATCCAGCAGGTGATCGATAAGGTGGGGCAATTAGGCCTTGATCAAGGCATTGCAGATGTCTCTCTAAGCTTATTCTATATGTTAGATGCATACCCGTTCGGTAATGCCCTATCCATCATCGCTGTAGTATTGATTATCGTTTTCTTTGTGACAACGTTAGACTCAGGCTCTATCGTTGTTGATGGCATGACCGCAGGTGGTAAGTTAGATGTACCAGTCAAACAGAAAGTGGTTTGGGCTGTTATCTCTGGTTCTATTGCAATGCTTATGTTGTGGATTGGCGGTACTGAATCTGTTCAAACTCTGCAATCAATCACCATTATTGCTGCATTGCCGTTTACGATTATTCTTCTCTTTGGCAGTATAAGCCTGATTAAAGGATTACTGACGGAAGTTGATAAACCTCAGGTATCGACCAACCAAGTTAAATAACCTCCAGCTTAACTAATCACGTTAGTTAATTGCTGAACTAGGTTTACAGTAAAACTCTCTGGTACTGAGTGCTGGAGAGTTTTAGCTTTTTGCCCAATAATACCTACACACTCACACAGGTTCCCGCCTTCTCAGCCAAGACATCTAGCCCTTCTTCCAAGGCGCCAATATAGGCTTTGCCGCCAAACAGAGCAAAGTCTGCTGCCGCTTCGACTTTCGGCCCCATTGACCCTGCCGGGAATTGGTATTCGCTCAACTGTGTTGGGGTTGCCGCTCGCAGCGCACGCTGGTTCTCAGTGCCCCAATCAAGGTAGACGGCATCGGCATCAGTCAGGATCAGCAGCTTGTCGGCGTTAAGCTGTTTCGCTAACAAAGTGGCAGACAAATCCTTGTCGATCACCCCTTCTACCCCAGTAAAACCAAAATCTGTTTTACGCACAGGGATCCCACCGCCACCGCAGCAAATGACTATCTCACCGGCATTCAACAAGGTTTCTATCGATTTCTTATCAAGAATATTCAGCGGTTTAGGCGATGGAACAACACGGCGAACGAACTCACCATCACGTTTCATGGTCCAGTTATTCGCTTCAGCTAAGATACCCGCTTCTTCTTCGTTATATACTGGGCCGACGAACTTGGTTGGATCCAGCATACTCGGATCGTTTGGATCAACTTCGATGCGGGTCAGCAAGCTGGTGACTTCTTTTTCCGGCATTAAGTTTTGCAGCTCTTGCGCTAACATATAGCCTATCATGCCTTCACTTTCAGCACCCAGTACATCCAACGGGTAAGGTTGCACCTTATCATAAGCCAGATTTTGTAGTGCCAATAGGCCCACCTGAGGACCATTACCATGGACAATTGCCACCTGGTATTCCTTGGCAATTTCCGCAATCGCTTTGGCGGCGATCTTAATATTGGCAAGCTGGTTAGTAAAACTTGGTGCATCGCCACGACGTAACAGCGCATTTCCCCCTAAGGCGACGACGGCAGTACTCTTTTGGGTTGGGGTGTTCATAGTAACTCCTTGAATTATCGTTGTTGTGGGGCTATCACCCCTCCTCGTTCGGCTATTGTCTAAAACTGGCTCTTCTCTTGAGCTATTTCTCTTGAGCTAATTAGGTTTATAGCGCACTGGCATCGAACGGTTTTCGGCGAATAAAGCGGCCATTCCCGGCTTTCCCCATAAATTCGCCATTACACGCAACAACGTCCCCACAGCTAATGGTCATCACAGGCCAGCCTTGGGTGGGGATATTTTCAAACGGGGTATAATCTGCGTTGTCGTGCAATAAATCGTGAGTAATCGTGACATTCTGCTCTGGATCAAAAAGCACCAAATCAGCATCCGATCCTGCCTGTAGCGCCCCTTTCTGCGGATAGAGACCAAACAGTTTGGCAGGTAAATAACTGGTTAGCTCCACAAAGCGGCTCGGACTGATCCGGCTTTTCATTACGCCTTCCGAAAACAGTAGCGGCATTCGAGTCTCGACACCGGGCATACCATTAGGGCACGCACTGAAGTTGTCTTTGCCACGCTGTTTCTGTTCGTGATAGGTAAACGAGCAGTGATCGGTCGCAACGGTATCAATACTGCCATCCACCAGCCCCAACCACAGCTTTTCGCGTTCGACGGCCGGGCGTAATGGCGGACTAAGAATATACTTCAGCGCATCTTCGCGCTCGTAACAGCTCTCATCCAACATCAGGTATTGTGGGCAGGTTTCTACCCATACCGGTTGGTGATTGTCACGAGCAAGGCGGGTGTAATCCAATCCCAATCCATTAGAAAGGTGAACTATATACAGAGGTGCATCACCGGCAAGTTTGGCCAGGTTGATCATTCTGGCAATGGCTTCAGCTTCACATTCAAGCGGGCGGCTTACTGCATGGTATTTAGGTTCTGTTTTACCCTGCTCAAGCAACTGTGTACGTCGCATGGCAATCGCAGCATCGTTTTCGGGGTGGACCGTTGCCAACGCACCAACTTGTTTAAGCTGGCTCAACGCCTTCAGCACTTCTTCGTCATCAAGCTTGTAGCCATAGGTTAGGTACAACTTGAAGCTGGATATCCCCTCTTCTTCGACCATCGATGCCATTTCACCGAGGATGTCGTCATTTACATGCTGAATCACACCATGGAAGCTGTAATCAATGACTGCTGTTTCCTTGGCGTACTGTTGGTAGACATTGAGCTGGTGATGGAGACTACACCCTTTAGGACCAAACCCCATATGATCGACCACCATAGTGGTACCACCACAAGCGGCTGATCGGGTGCCAGAATAAAAATCATCGCAGCTACGGGCAATACCAACATCAATATTGAAATGGGTGTGGACATCAATTCCCCCTGGCATCACATACAAGCCAGCAGCTTCGATAATTTCACACTGCTTGGGAATGATGTGAATTTCAGGCGCAATGTCGGCGATTTTGCCATCAACAATGAGGATATCGGCTTTTTGAGCTTGTAGGTGATCAACGACTATCCCTTGTCGGATCAACATGGTCGCCGGGCGGGGCTGATTCAAGGTGGCCGCTTGAGATTCTGATGATTTTTTCGAAGCCGCTGAAAACATATTCCTATTCCTTCGATTTATTCTCTGCCTTGCTGCAAACCCATTCGAGGGGTTTATTTTCACTAACTATTTATTTTGCCCATTAATACCAATCTGGATAAGTAATTGATCTATGTATTACGCAGGAAAAATGGTTGTTACCAAGGCAGAGATTGCAGCGATTTTAACCAGTAAAACGGATCAAATACTTATTTAGGTTGGTATAAGATCTTCAACTCGAATTAATGGACAAAAGAAACAGCTATAAACAAGAAATCCATCCTGGGGGGGATATGTGGCCAACGTTAGGCAGAGCAGTCGGCGCCCCCAGGACGGAAAGGGTGAATGAGCAGGGCCTTATATTAGTGCCCTGTCATTGCAATACTTACTTCTTTAACTCTTTCAAATACATCTGCGGGATAACAGCGTACATCGCTGCACAAGTCACTAGGTGGTCTTTCCAAGTCTTCTCGTTTGGCGCGTGAGCTTCTGGCTCTTTACCTGGGCCAAAGCCGATGACAGGGATACCGTAGCGGCCCATGATAGAAACGCCATTGGTAGAGAAAGTCCACTTATCAACGGTTGGTTTCTTGTCGAACAGAAGTTCGTAAGAGGCTTCTAATGTTTTAGTTGCGACATGCTTTTCATCGATAACCCAAGCAGGGAAGTAACACTCAGTTGGGTAAACCAAACCAGTGTAGGCTGGGCGGTCGTAGTCATACATAGTCACTTTACCGCCAAACTTCTTAACGGATTCTAGCTCTTCAATTTCCTTGATTGCGCCTTCCCATGTTTCACCCCAAGTTAAACGGCGGTCAATGGAAACAGCACAGCTATCGGCTACCGCACAACGGCTTGGCGACGTGAAGAACACTTCTGAAACGGTCAGTGTGCCTTTGCCTAGGAATGAGTCATCACCAAGATTGGCAGACAGGGTCTCGATATCGCTTAGCATATGGCCCATTTTGAAGATGGCGTTGTCACCACGCTCTGGCGCAGAGCCATGACAGCTCACACCTGCAACCTCAACACGGATTTCCATACGGCCACGCTGACCACGGTAAATCTGGCAATCTGTTGGCTCAGTGGATACCACGAACTCAGGACGGATATTGCTTTCTTGAATAATGTACTGCCAGCAAAGGCCGTCACAGTCTTCTTCTTGTACTGTACCGGTAACAAGCAAGGTGTACTCATCTTCCAGACCAAGATCTTTAATTATCTTACCGGCGTAAACCATAGACGCCATACCGCCTTCTTGGTCCGACGCACCACGACCACCGATCACTTCGTCATCTTCCATACCTTCGTATGGGTCAAAGTCCCAGTTATCCATGTTACCGACACCCACGGTATCTATGTGTGCATCCATCGCAATAAGATGAGGACCGTGACCAATCCAACCCAGTACGTTGCCCATTGGGTCGATTTCTACTTTGTCAAAACCGACTTTTTCCATTTCTTCTTTAATGCGCAGTACTACTTTTTCTTCGTCACAACTTTCACTCGGAATAGCAATCATGTCACGTAGGAAGCGGGTCATATCCGCTTTGTATTCTTGGGCTTTATCCAGTACTTGGGCGAATGGGATGTTCATTATAATTCTCCTTGAACCGAGCGGTGGTCATCACACCCGGTATGATCGATTTTCACGGCACCCTGCCTTATTGATGACGCTAACACGGCGCAAAATTTAAAATTTTTGGTTTTGAGCTAATTATTTTTGGCATGTAGTAACGCTAGTTAGGACAAGGGCAAGCACTCTCAAAACACACATTGTGCTAACTAGCAAAACTAAATACTTAAATGGTTTGGTGTTTACCGCCCCACACTACTTCACGGTAATGGACTGGGTCAGTATCCCCTTCGGTGCTAATCAGCAATACCACTGAGTGTTTGTTCAGACCCAGTTTTTCCATCAGTTTTTCTTTCTCTGGATGGAAGTGCACCGCGGCAAGCAAACCTGCACCAACGGCACCGGATTCACCAGAAACAACCCTTGGGTCACTGCCTTGCGGGTTGCCCAGCACACGCATACCGAGAGCCGCAACACTGTCTTGGCAGGAAACAAACTGGGTAGAGCAATCGCGAAGCACTGGCCAGCCAATAGGGTTTGGCTCACCGCAGGCCAAGCCGACCATGATGGTGGCAAGATCGCCATCGACATTGATCATTTCGCCTTTTTCGCTAATGCCAGAACGGTAGATACAGTCAGCCTGATCAGGTTCAACGACGACAGAGTGCAATTGATCAGGTCCGTACTGGTCACACAGATAGCCAAGCACGCCACCGGCCATCGCACCAACGCCAGCTTGAAGGAAAACGTGAGTCGGACGTTCAACAGCCATGGCTTTCATTTGATCAACGGCTTCTGCCGCCATGGTGGTGTAGCCCTGCATGATCCAGGTAGGAATTTCGGTATACCCTTCCCATGCTGTGTCTTGCACCACTTTCCAACCGTTTTCATCAGCGGTTTTAATGGCAAGGCGCACGGTATCGTCATAGTTCATATCGGTGACAATACATTCGGCACCCAAGGCACGAATATTCTTCACACGCTCATCAGCCGCGCCTTTTGGCATGTACACCACGGCATTCTGACCGAGCTTATCAGCAGCCCACGCAACACCACGACCATGGTTACCATCGGTTGCAGTTGCGAACGTCATTTTTTCTGTGATGTCGTTTTTCAGCTTGTCGAAATCAAAGGCATTGATATCGAGATTGAACTCATCACACAGCAGGCGGGCAATCGCATACGCGCCCCCCAGCATTTTGAAAGCATTCAAATTGAAGCGGTAGGCTTCATCTTTGACTAGGATTTTTCCAACACCGATTGCTTTGGCCAGACAGTCGAGTGAATGTAATGGTGTCGGTTGGTAACCCTCCACAGCTTGGTGGAAGGCACGGGCTTTTTCAGCCTCGGCGGCAGTAAATAATGGAGAAAGCTGACCGTTATAGTGGCGGTTATCGGCGATCTCCATTTTTAGAGTGAAAGTAGACACGACCAGACCTCGTAAAAATAAGAGAAAGAAAAATGCGGGGGGTAACAAATATCCCAAGGGCAGTTCCCCCCGCTAGTGGGCTAGCATGACCCAAGCATAAAGATACAGATAGATCGACTAGGTTCACCCTGCCCTGCTAACACCAAAAAGTATCGTCATGGCAGGTGAAAGTGAGTAACGCGACAACGTTATTTAACACGCTTCTTCGCATCGTCCAGCAGCTCTTGCAGAATAAGTCCTGGCTCCTGGTATTTACGGTTCAAGATCATTGCCGCAATCACATATGGCTTCCAGCTGGCTTCCTTGTATGTCGCAATACGGTATTTCTCAAATACCGACTCTTCCACTTCGCCTTCCTCACAAGACACGCCCGTGATATCAGCTGGTAAGCAGTGCATGTATAACGCTTCGCCTGCTTTGGTCAGCTTCATCATTTCTTCGGTGCAGTGCCAATCTTTGTGATTGGCATTCTGTGCCAGACATTCTTGCTCTAGCACTTTCAGGCCGTCATGATCGTTAGCACGTAGCAGTTCGGTTCGACGGCCCATGACCTGGTAAGGCGCCCAAGATTTTGGATACACGATGTCGGCACCTTCGAATGCTTCTTCCATGCTGGCAACTTGAGTAAAACTACCGCCAGAGGCTTCAGCATTCTTACGCGCTTCTTCAACCACTTCAGGGATCAGGTCATAGCCTTCAGGGTGAGCCAGTGTCACATCCATACCAAAACGGGTCATCAGACCGATGATGCCCTGAGGCACTGACAGTGGTTTACCGTAGCTTGGCGAGTAAGCCCAAGTCATGGCAATTTTCTTGCCTTTCAGCTTATCCAAGCCACCGAAGTGTTCTTCCAGCCATGCCAGGTCAGCCATAGACTGGGTTGGGTGGTCGATATCACACTGTAGGTTAACCAAGGCAGGACGATGAGGTAGCACACCTTCCTTCACACCGTCATCCAGTGCTGCACCGACTTCACGCATGTAGGCATTACCCGCACCTAAGTACATGTCATCACGGATCCCGATAGCATCAGCACAGAAAGAGATCATGTTGGCCGTTTCACGGACCGTTTCGCCGTGAGCGATTTGAGATTTGCCCTCATCCAAATCCTGCTGAGCAAGGCCTAGCATGTTGATAGCTGAAGCATATGAGAAACGGGTACGTGTTGAGTTATCGCGGAACAGGGAAATTCCGAGGCCATTATTAAACACGTTAGTGGCAATATTTTCCTGACGCATCGCTTTTAGAGCTTGGGCCGTTTTCAATACACGTTCAAGCTCTTCCGGGGTTTGCTCCCACGTCAACAAGAAATCTTTGTCGTGTAGTTCAGATTTTAGCTCGTTAATTTCCTTGATCAGTTCGTTGATGCTCTTCATGATTTTCATCCCGGTTTCAATTGTTATTCTTCCCTGGCAGCACATTACATCACTAGCCAGCGACTTAATGGGTTATGACAGCCTTTAGCTAGCATTGCTCAATCAGCAGTCATTCTTTGGTTTTTTATTTAAAACATTGAGATTGCAAGAAAAAGGTATAATGTCTATTAATCTTCAGGCTTAAATTAAGGGTTAACAAAATGAGTTGATTTCGTACTTAATGAACTAACAATCAATAACTGTGCCAAAAAACGTTTTACGGTAAATAAATTATCATCTCTCGTCTACAGACCGCATTCATAAAGGGTTTAACTCTTCATGTTATTTTTTTTAAGCCATGATAAGACACGTTGTTATAAGTACGCTATCACCGAGGTATCATACCTTTAGACCAAAATGATAGTGATAAAAAAGGGGGATTATCATATTGATATTCCCGTGTGACATTGCTTGCAAAATATTTCTTTTCAAAATGTTCATTTGAAAAACCCTGATACATATCAAACAGCATGATAAGGTTTTTCTTTATGTTAGCTCGGTCATTAAAGAAATAAGCCAGTCAATATGCTTAACACACCAAGACCATCAGAATTAATGCAATTACAACCAACGATCCTCCGTTTCACGCAGATGCTGTCGGCGGTGTTGAAAATCGATGCCGAAGTGGTAGATGCCGATTTGGTACGAATTGCAGGCACTGGTCCGTATAGTAAGTTTTTTGGAAAAAAGCAAAATACCAGCTCAAGGATATTCAGATATATTCTTGAAACACATGAGGAAAAAGTTGTCGTCAAGTCACGTACCGACCCTCTATGTGAAGGCTGTACCAACAAAAACGGATGTCGTGAAATGGCCTTTTTGGGTGTACCAATCATGATTGAAGATCGTTGTTTGGGTGTGATCAGCTTGGTGGCATTTACCGAAGAATCTCGCGAACGAATCAAAGATAATGTTCAGCTTTTCTCCGATTACATCAAACATATTGCTCAAATAGTGGTGTCTAAGGTTGTCGAGAAAAATAATAATAGTGAAGGTCTCGATGAAGTGTTTACCAATCTTATTGAAAACATGGACCAGGGCGTATTAATTCTCGATGAAAACAACCGAGTTAAATACGGTAATCAGCATGCACTGACCAACTTAAATATTACAAAAGAAGTGTTGCATAGCCTTGAAATAAATATTCAACCGCTTTCTCTTCATAACAATGAAATGAAAGGTCATCAGCAGCATATTATTTCACTGGGAGGTCGGCAGGAGTTATTGGTTGGGCAGTTTTACAACACCCACGGCCATCAACTTTTCCTCATGGCTTACCACCAGCCAAATAGCACATTGATGATCCCCGATCACGAACCACAATTCGCCACGGTCATTGGTGAGTGTACCAAGATGCGCCAATTGAAAAAGTTGCTTACCCGGATTGCCAACAGTCCTTCAAGCGTATTGATCAACGGTGAAAGCGGTACCGGTAAGGAAGTGATCGCCAATGCGGTGCATAACCTCAGCGATCGCAGCCCATCCCCGTTCATTGCCATCAACTGTGCAGCCATCCCCGACCAACTATTGGAAAGCGAACTGTTTGGTTATGTAAAAGGGGCCTTTACGGGTGCTTCGAGCAAAGGTAAAACCGGTCTGATCCAAGCTGCCAACAAGGGGACTCTGTTCCTTGATGAAATTGGTGATATGTCGATGACCCTGCAGGCCAAACTGTTGCGGGTACTGGAAGAACGAGAAGTGATGCCAATCGGCTCAAACAAAGCCGTGCCGGTGGACATCCGTATTATTTCGGCCACCAACCGGAATTTTCAGGAAATGATTGCGACCAATAAATTCCGTGAGGATCTCTACTACCGCCTAAACGTGATCCCCATTAATTTACCACCACTCAAGGAGCGTGAAGGGGATATTGCGCTATTGATTAATTACTTCCTTGAGCACCACACCCAAAAAATCGGTGTGACGTATCCGGGGATCAGTGCCGAGGCCATGTGTCGTCTCAATGCCTACCACTGGCCGGGTAACGTGCGAGAACTAAGCAACTTAGTGGAGTATCTTGTCAATGTTGTACCTGAAGGCGACCAGATCGACGTCGATTTACTTCCTCCTTACTTTGAACAAACACCTGAGTGCGCCATCACACAGGAAGTCTTGAGTGACGATTGCTCAATGAGTTTGGAAGAGATGGAAAAGATACGTATCGAAGAGGCGATATTCCGACTGGGCAACCGCAAGATGGTGGCAGATGAACTAGGGATCGGTATTGCGACCTTATACCGTAAAATCAAGAAATTCGGGCTCAGTAACCACCGCCCGGCATAACAACCATCCAGCTTTCTGATGACTAAAAAGGGCCGCAACAAATGCGGCCCTTTTCGTATTAGTTGACATCGTTCTCGCTGGGACTTAAAAGCTGATTGGCTTACGGCCCGTCGCTTTATCCGCGGGCCCTTTGGCTTTAGTCTCTTTTGCCACATTACCTCTACGGCCTTTATTAGCCTTCGCTGCTTGGTTGCGAGAACCTTTAGCTTTAGTGCCCTGCTCTTTGCTTTTTGTCGCTTTTGAGCCTGGCTTAGCGTGTGAGGCTGCCTTAGGTTCAGTTTCCTTCTTCGGCCTTTCGGCCACTTCGGTCACAGGCTGATCGCAAAGAACCAAATAAAACTCGTTATTGAATTCAACCACGTCACCATCGTATACCTTGCGGCGCTTACGCTGCTCCAACTCACCGTTAACAGCCACATAGCCTTCGGAAATAGCAAATTTTGCTTCACCGCCACCACTTACTGCATTGGCAATTTTCAACACCTTATAAAGCTCAATAGGCTGAGCACTCACCTCAACGCCAAGGGCTTCAACTTCATATTCTTCGTGTTCTTCAGACATTTTTTCAACCAGTGGTGACTTCAATTATTCAGCTCACGCTGACGTTCTTACTGAATTTTAACCTATTCCGGCTTGGCATTCACGGGTTAGCTACGTTATTCTCGCCGCTTGTCTTTTCAGCTAACTTTTCTAAAGGAAGCCACATGTACTGTCCTTCTTGCGGACAAGCTTCACTAGCACGCACTGACGACAAAGCTTTTCGCTGTGAACACTGCCAATTTATCTATTTTCACAATACCGCATCAGCAATACTGGCCGTTATCTGCTTTGAGGACGAAATATTAGTGGCAGAACGAGGCCGCGAGCCTTGCAAAGGTATGCTCGATTTTCCCGGCGGCTTTGTTGATTATGATGAATCTTTGGAGCAAGCATTGTACCGGGAGCTGCAAGAAGAGCTCGGCTTTCAACCTAGCGAGGTTCACTACATTGGTTCGGCACCTAATACTTATGTTTACCGAGACATCGAATACAAAACCTGCGATGCCTTCTATCACATAACACTTGAGAATAAACCCACAATGCAAGCAAATGATGATGTTGCTGCAATACGCTGGGTCAAGCGCGATGACATTGTTCCGATTAATTTTGCCTTCGACTCAGCCAGAAGCGCACTTAGACTTTTAGGTATAGAATAGCGACCTTTAGGTCGTTCTACGCCTACGAGGATGAAAAAAGTGTGAACTACGCCTTTTTCCTCCTCCCCAAAATAATTAATCAGGGATGATGGTTTTTTAACCAAATAGAGACAGGATGTAAGCCGTAAACAACATGATGACTTGAGGGTAAAACGTCATGCTGACTTTTAATAAAGATTATGTTTTTTCAAACAATACAGAAACCAGCTTCGAAGAAGCCAACAACGTGCATTGCCAGCAAGAAGCCGACAAAGAGCTGAAGCGCAAAGCCATGTTGGCCTCAGTACAACAAGAAGGTGGTTTGGTAGAATAATTTAACTGCCAAAGCAATCCTAATTCGACGTCTCTCCAGCGCTGGTGGTAACCAAGGTTTTGGCCGCCAACCAATTTCTTCCTGTGCCTCGTTGTTAGTAAGCAATCAACATACTCAGGCCGTCAGCGCTATTCTCTTACATCCATTTCCCATCAAAATCACATTCCTTTAGACTACTATTCCTTAAAGTATTTTTTGTTCAAGGAAGTTCCTATGTTCTTACGTTATCTCCTCTTATTCGTCGCCTTTGCTCTATCGGCCTCTGCCAATGCCGAGATGCAACAAGCAGAAGATAAAATACTGGAACGCCCCTTAATGGAAAGGTATGTCCTTGATGAACTGAAATCCCTTCGTACTGATCAGCAAGATCTCGAGCGCCGCATGGTCATTGAGATCACCGACCGAGAACTGGCCGTTGCCGATAAATCAATGAATTATGCCAACGTCACCGTTACCTACTTCTTCTATCTCATCGCCGGTGCCGCTTCGCTGTTTGCTTTCGTTGGCTGGCAATCACTACGTGAACTTCGTGACAACACCAAGAAGGCTGCAGACCAACAGCTTCAATCTATCGCCCAACAATACGAAAAGAAATTCCAGCGCCTCGAACAAGATCTCAAACGCAAAACTCGAATCATTGCGCAAAACAACAAAGAGATTGAAACCATCAATGAGATCCACAATCTGTGGCTACGCTCGCAGGGGCTACAGACCCCTGAGCAAAAAATCGAAGTGTATGACGATATATTAAAGATTCGCCCTGGTGACTTGGAAGCCTTGATCTATAAAGCTGATGCCATCATCGAAATCCGCGAGTTTCATTGGGGGCTTAGCCTATGTAACCGAGTACTGGAACTTGATCCTCATAATGCCCACGCCCTCTACCAACGCGCATGTGCATACGCCTGCCTCGGCTCAGAAGAATTAGCAATGGATGATTTGGAGAAAGCCGTGACTGACAGTGCGTCGTTGCGAGAATTAGCCGCCGAAGAAAAAGATTTTGAATCCCTGCGTGGCAACGAACGGTTTGAGCTTCTTATTGCGCCCATTGAGAACTGACAGCACACAAACTGTATCGGCAACATGACGATACTGTATTAAGGCAGCAACATATTGAGACTATTGCCGCAAACTTCAAACGCATAGAATTAGGACTTTTCTCGATCCTGCTGTAAGCTAGCCGGCTTGCTGCCTATGTGAGGCAGATCAAACTTTTCTTCCGAATGAGAATTATCTATGAGTTTTGCCTCTTTGGGCCTTTGTACCCCAATCCTTGAAGCTGTTGCCAACCAAGGCTATGAAACCCCGTCTCCTATCCAAGCTCAGGCTATCCCTGCGGTATTGGAAGGCCGTGACGTCATGGCTGCTGCACAGACAGGAACAGGTAAAACTGCAGGTTTCACCCTGCCAATTCTCGAGCTTTTGTCTAAAGGCCCTGTAGTACGTGCAAACCAAGTGCGCGCACTGGTACTGACCCCAACCCGCGAGCTTGCCGCTCAGGTGGGCGAAAATGTAGCGACTTACTCGAAGCATCTACCACTGAGCTCTGCCGTTGTTTTCGGTGGTGTGAAAATTAATCCTCAGATGATGCGCATGCGCCAAGGCGCTGACGTATTGGTTGCGACTCCTGGCCGCTTGCTGGATCTTATGGGTCAGAACGCCGTTAAGTTCAACCAACTTGAAGTTCTGGTACTGGACGAAGCCGACCGTATGCTGGATATGGGCTTTATCCGTGACATCAAAAAAATTCTGGCGAAGCTACCTGCTAAACGCCAGAACTTACTGTTCTCTGCCACCTTCTCTGAAGAAATTCGTGAATTGGCTCGTGATCTGACCAACAACCCGGTTGAGATTTCGGTGACCCCGCGCAACAGCACGGCAACAACCGTAGAGCAATGGATTTATCCAACGGATAAAAAGAAAAAACCCGCCCTACTGACCAAGCTTATCCAAGAGAAAAAGTGGCAACAGGCGCTTGTCTTCACTCGTACCAAGCATGGTGCTAACCGATTGGCAAAATACCTTGAAGAGCGTGATATCACAGCAGCGGCGATTCACGGCAACAAGAGCCAAGGGGCACGTACCAAAGCATTGGCACATTTCAAAACTGGTGAAGTTCGCATTTTGGTTGCAACGGACATAGCCGCGCGTGGTATTGATATCGATCAGTTACCGCAAGTTGTGAATTTTGACCTGCCGAATATTGCAGAGGATTATGTTCACCGTATTGGCCGTACAGGCCGCGCTGGTGCTAACGGTCATGCTGTTTCTCTAGTATGTTCAGAAGAAGTCAAAGAACTGAATGCCATAGAGCAACTGATTCAAAAACACCTTGAGCGTAAAGATGTGGTGGGCTTCAAGCCAACAGCTGCACTGCCTAAATCACTAGCAATCAAGCCGCTTAAAGCGAAAAAGCCTAAGAAACCGAAAAAGGTGGATGAGTCATCAGAAAACAATTCTGAAAAGCGCACTGACAGCCGCAGCAAGCCAAAACGTCCATCTGGCCCACGTAAAGGTAGCCAGTCAGCACAAGGCGACAGAAAGCCGCGCAATGCTAATGGCTCACAGCGCAAACGTCAGGACAGCGGCAATGGCAATGGCAATGGCAATGGCAATGGCAATGGCAATGGCAATGGCAATGGCAATGGCAATGGCAAAAATACACGTAGCAGCGATGCAAAGCCACGCGGCCAAAAGCCGGGCCAACGTAGCCGTAAACCTAATGGTAATAATGTGAGCCGCTCGAGAAATACGGCAGCACCAGCCAATTAAGCAGCTGAAACGTTACTTATATCAATAAAATACCTAGCCAGCATTATATAATGCTGGCTTTGTTGTTTACGCCGGGTATTTCATATGAAATTCATGAAGTGGACACTACTTTTCACCGCCATAATTATCAGTCCCCAACTCATGGCGGCAACTTTTGACCAGTTAGCCGCCGATAATAACCAAGACTTCCAAGTCATCGATTGTCGGTCGAGTAATCACTATAACGGCTGGCCTGAAGCCAACCAAACACGTGGTGGCCACTTCCCCGGCGCTATCAATTTCGATGCCGACTGGCTATCAACGCTCCGCCCTCAGGTTGTCCGTGCCGAGTTAGAAAACCGTGGCATTGACCTTACCAAGCCAACATACCTCTACTGTCAGCCTGAGAAAGCCGACATTTTACAGTCTCAGCTTGAAGCCCTAGGCAGCAAAAACATTAAGTCAATCGACCAATCCATTGCCAACTATTCAAGGCAATTGACTGCGCTAGAAAACTACCAGCAGCTCGTACCTGCGCAATGGCTTAATCAGCTGATTAATGACGAGGAGGTGATCCACCCGCCAGTCAAAGGCTTTAAAATCGTCGAAGTGGCATGGGGACCGCCAACGAAATACCTAGCAGCCCATATTCCCTCAGCCCTTTACCTCAATACCAACACCATAGAGTCTGAGCCTTGGTGGAACCGCGTTGATAATAAAAAGCTGGAAGCCGTTATCAGAGAGCTGGGGGTTTCCCACGATACGACAGTGATCCTGTATGGCCGCGACAATACCGCTGCAGCCCGCGTCGCAAGTTTGTTGATGTACGCCGGTGTCGATGATGTTCGCCTGCTCAATGGCGGCTGGCAGTCTTGGGTCAATGCAGGGCTATCGACCCAACCGCTACGCAACCGCGCCGAGCCGGTAGAATTCGGCCGATCGATTCCGGCCAACCCGCAATATATTGTCGATGTCCCGCAAGCCAGAGACATTCTGGCTGATCCTCAGCACCAATCTTTGGTTAGTATCCGAAGTTGGGCGGAATACACCGGTGAGACCAGCGGTTACCGCTACATCGAACCCAAAGGCCGGATCAAAGGCTCTAAGTGGGGCCACGGTGGTTCGGATGCTTATCATCTGGAAGACTTCCGCAACCCAGATGACACCATGATGAGCCCAAGTATCATGACCCAGTTCTGGAAGGATTGGGGGATCAACGCATCGCAGACCGTCTCGTTCTATTGCGGAACAGGCTGGCGGGCGTCAGAAGTCTTTTTCTACGCCCATGTGATGGGGTGGAAAGACATCAGTGTCTATGATGGTGGCTGGTTTGAATGGAGCGGGGATCCTAGCAACCCGACCGAAACCGGTGACATCCCCAACGCACCAAAATCAGCGTTCTACAGCGAAAAATAATAAAAAGGCTGCGAAATCGCAGCCTTTTTTCTATCGGTTATCTCAGGACGGGACAAACGTTACTTTTGCTCAGAAGCAAAAGTCACAGCCAGCACTCTGATTGATTCCTGATGAATAGACTCCAACGCTTTGGCTGCCTCCTTCTCGACAATACCTTCCTTCGCTAACTTCTCTACCTCCAAGCAAATCTGATGTAACTGGCGCAGCCCCATGGTGCCTGCCGCGCCTTTGAGGTTGTGGGATAAGCTGGATACAGAAGTCAGATCGCCGCTCTCCATCGCAGGAAGCAATTTCGCCATTGTCTCTTTCGACGACTCTGCAAACAGGGATATCATTTTCTCGACCATTGCCTGGCCCAGGACTTGAAGATCGCTTCCCAATACAGACTCATCCAATATCGGTATTTGCTCATCCATACTAATTATTACCTTTTCGCTCTGCTCTTCTTGATGAGAAACACTTGCCTGAATATTCTCTACTTCAGCGGTTCCTACTCTCTCTGCGCCACCAAGAATACTTTTCAGGACATCGACCAGTTGGTGCTCTACCAGCGGTTTTGGCAAGAATCCGGCAAAGCCCGCCGCCAAATATTGTTCAACTTCTTCATTGAAGACATGGGCAGAAAAAGCGACAAACGGGGTGTTGTTTCCCTCCCCTTCGCGATCACTCGCTGCTTTCAGCTGCTTGAGATCTCCCAGAAGAGTAACCCCATCGGTATCCGGTAGGTTGATATCCAATAACACAATATCAAAGTCATTTTCAGCATAGAGCTCTTTTGCTTGGTGACCATTTTCCGCGATCAATGTTTGATGACCCAAACGTCGCAAGAAGCCTTCGGCAACCAAACTATTGATGGGATTATCTTCCACCAGCAGTACCTTCGCCGCAGGTAAGCTTGACCCCATATTCAACCTCTGGCTCTCTGTTTGCTCCCCGGGCTCAAGCGTTAAGGTAAACCAAAAACAGCTCCCCTCACCCGGCGCAGAACTAAGACCAATTTCTCCACCCATGGCTTCAACAATACGCTTACTGATGGCCAATCCTAGCCCTGTCCCACCAACGGCCTGACGGCCTTCGCTGGACTGCTGGAAGGCATCAAATATCACTTGCTGTTCATTATGTGGAATCCCCATACCTGTATCTTCCACTTCAATATGCAGGCGTGATAGGTTGTGTGCAGAGGCCGAAACCAGCACTGTTACTTGGCCATCTTCGGTAAACTTGATGGCATTACCCACTAGGTTTGCCAAAATTTGGCGAATACGGGTTGCATCCCCCACCCAATATTCTGCGACGTTGTCATCAATCTCTGTCAGTAATCGAATATTTTTACCCTGTGCTCGTCCGGCAAACAGGCTGTAAACATCCTTGACCAAGGTATGGAGTGAGAAATTCGCAGGCCTGATATCCAAGTGACCCGCTTCGATTTTCGAATAATCCAGTACATCATTAAGGATATCGAGAAGGGTTTCACCGCTCCGGTTAATCACCTTCAAATATTCCGCCTGCTTATCATCCAACCCAGTATCAGCCAGCAAGGATGCCGTTCCAAGCACGCCATTCATCGGGGTGCGGATCTCGTGGCTCATCGTGGCTAAGAATGCTGATTTCGCCCGGTTGGCTTGTTCCGCTTCAGAACGGGCTTTAGCATGGTTATACACCTCTTGGTTAAGCTTCTCGTTGGCTTTTTCCAACTGGCTAGTGCGTTCTGCGACTAATTGCTCAAGACTGTTTTTATGCTGTTGCAGCTCATAGCGGATTTTAGATTCTACCTGTGCCAACCGGTGTCGTTCGTAGGCGGTATCGCGGGCAACCATAATAGCGCGTCCCATTAGCGCCAACTCATCATCACCTTGCATGGTCAAACGAATTTCCAAATCGCCCCGTGCCAGTGCCATCAGAGCCTTGCTGTAATCATTGATTCGACGGATCACCCGTGCATACACGTAGCGCCACATGATCAGCACCAGTGCCACCAACCCCAAAGCAGAAATAGCAATCAGACTATTTCTTGCGATGGTCAGTGTCTCGTCAACTTGGGTCACCGCCTTCTGTGTACCGACATTGGCCGCCTGGATAATACCATCTACCGTTTGGTTCAACTGCTGGAACAGCACCACGTTTTGCTGCTCCATCCTCTCGACATCCTGATGAGCATGGATTAACGCTTCCATAGCCACGAAGAACTCACCATCATTATTGAGCGCCTTTACCTGCTCCAATAATTGTTCAGAACGGCTTGGGTCTTCGACCGATTTCACCCGCTGCTGGATAACACTTACCGCATACTCAAAACGTTGCTTTAGTTTGTTCAGATCATTGATGGTGCTTACTTGCTCGCTGTCATCAAGCATATTGATAACCTGCAGTGACAGAAAACGCAGTTCAAAGAGACGCTCACTGAGATCCATATCCACCTCAACCAAGCTATCAAGGGCATTAAACACCGCCTCTTTGTTACCTCTTTCAACCAAGTCATAGATGCGGGAAACATTCGCAACGGCAATGGTATTGGCATTGGACACTTGTGACTGGGACAGTTCATCGATCTGTTTGGTTGCCACCGTCATGGTGTCATTAAGTGTCCGCACTTGATCAGTTAGCTCCAGCTTTCTACCGACCAACATCCCCAGCATGGCCAAGTTATTGACAATGTTCTTCACATCCGTTTCTAGCTGTGTCATCAACTCTGGCTCGAACGCATATTGATCAAGGGAGTTTAGGCTGTTGTTGAGTGCGCGAATATGAAGGGTCAACGACTTCCCCTGCTGCTCCCGCTCTTTTTCATCTTTCGACTTCGCCAATACCTGAGCATTAAAGATAATACGAGTACTAAGATCTGATAATTGACGGGCTTCAACCAAGGCCGGAACGGCAGTATTGATCACCGTCCGCTCGGTTTTAGCCACCAGGGAAAAACCGGCAACACCAATCACCACTGCAATAATCATCAAGCCAGCCATCATGGAAAAAGCAATCAGCAGTTTCTGGCCAATGCTACTGGGAGTAAGGGTCATAGAAATAAACCGTGGCAGAGATAAGTAGGTCTGCAGCTCAATCCACCATCACAACATGGGGAACAGGCAGGCACACCTAACAGGAAACAGTAAAAATGCTATTATACCAGCTAAATATACCCAAATAGCCCTATTTCCTGACGGTTACAACATGATCAAGACCATAGCGATGACATTGCTGGCAATTGCCTGTATCAGCCAAACCGCCTATGCCGCGGAGGTTATCGCCTACCCCCCTTCTTTTGAGACAGACAAACAAGCTAAACACATCCAATACCAACCGTTAGAGAAAGCCCGCAAACCTTGGAAGCTCTGTGCCGTATACCCGCACCTAAAGGATTCCTATTGGTTGTCCGTGAATTATGGCATGGTAGAGCATGCCAAAAAGCTGGGTGTTGAGCTTAAAGTGCTCGAAGCAGGTGGTTATCCGAACCTCGAAAAGCAACAGAGCCAACTTACTGACTGCCGAGAATGGCAAGCTGACGCCATCATTTTGGGCACTGTTGATAGCCTAGCCTATGATAATAGGCTAACCCAGTTAACTGATGACATTCCGGTTTTTGCCACCATCAACTACCTCGATACCAGCAAACAAAACAGCAGTGACAACGTTATCGCCCGTGTGGGAGTGGATTGGTATCAAATGGGCTACCGTACCGGTGAGTTTTTAGCTAACCGCCATCCCAGTGGCAGTGGTATGGTCAATGTTGCCCTACTTCCTGGCCCACAGAAACGTGGTGGCACCAAGCCCGTAGTGCAAGGCTTTTATGATGCCACTGAAAGTAGCGATATCCATATTGTCACGACGTTGTGGGCTGATCATAGCAAAGAGCTGCAACGTAACTTGATCCAGCAACTGCTGGCATCCGATCAACACTTCGACTACATCGTCGGTGGCGCCGTATCAGCAGAAGTGGCGATCAGTGAACTACGGGCCAAAGACTTAACTACAGAGACCAAAATCCTATCGACCTACCTCAGTCATGGGGTATACCGTGGGCTGCTTCGCGGCAAGATCCTCTTCGCCCCAACCGACAAAATGGCCCAGCAGGCGATGCTTTCAGTCGATCAAGCTGTCAGGTATCTTGAAGGTAAACCGTTGAAAAAAGATCTCGCCCCGATCCTGGCTCTACTGACCCCAGAAAACCTAGACAGTAAGGTGATCGCCGAGTCCCTTTCCCCTGCAGCATTTCGTCCCGTATTTCATGTAGAGGCACCGTAATATCAATCTCAGTAATATTCAGTTTGCTGCAATTCTATTCAGATACCAGCAGATGCTGGCCACTGATTCTGGATTTCTGTTATCGAAGCTATGATTTTAAAAGATTTATTTGTACTTCCCTTACAAGCTCTGGTACTTATACTCAATGCCTCAAATTGAGTTGCACAAGCTTTCTCACACCAAGTGCAATCCATTACATATGGCTGAAAGATAGTACCACACAGCTGTCACACTCTAGCAATACACTTTGCCCGATAGCTGTTATCAATTTTGTCTCTGTGGAGTAGTAGATGCACGTCACAACCCGAACAATGGAAGAATCCAAGCATATCGCGCTTGTCGCTCATGACAACTGTAAAACCCACCTTCTGCGCTGGGTCAGTGAGCACAAAGATAAATTAAAAAATCATGTCTTGTATGCCACAGGCACTACCGGCCATATGATTGCGCGTGAATCGGGTCTTGAAGTCAACTGCTTGCTGAGCGGCCCGATGGGCGGTGACCAACAGCTTGGTGCACTGATTTCCGAAGGCAAGATCGATATGATGATTTTCTTCTGGGATCCACTCAATGCCGTACCGCATGATCCAGATGTCAAAGCACTGCTTCGTATTTCTGCAGTATGGAACATTCCGGTTGCCACCAACCGCGCCAGTGCCAACTTTATGATTTCATCACCAAGATTGGCGGAAAAAGTAGAAATCGAAATCCCAGATTACGAAGCTTACTTAAACGAGCGTCTAGGCTAAGACTAACCTCGACACCGTACATATTCTTCAAACGCCTCTTGATCAAGAGGCGTTTTTTATTGCCTTTATTTGCCTCTTAACAACCGCCATCACAAGTTTGGAGCGCTGGCACTCTTCTCTCGCCCATTAATACCAACCAACATAAATGCTTGATCAACGACTTATCCAGATTGGTATAACGCTGACGTGGCAGCCAAAAATCGAAAATTTGGTTTATGGTTAATAAAGGATAAAAAATACAATAAAGATTACAGTGGTGGCCAATGAAAGCATGGAAATTAAACCAGCCGGAAGGTATCGACCAATTGGTACTGACAACGGCCTCGACACCAGCTCCATCAGCTGATGATGTCTGTATCCAGGTTGAAGCTGTTGGTATAAACCCTATCGACTATAAGCTTGCCCATTGGGGCTACGCGACCTGGAACTACCCACAAATTATCGGGTTGGATATAGCCGGTACAGTTACCGAAGTCGGCGTTGATGTTCACCACCTCCAACCGGGCGATCGGGTAATGACGTTTATCGATCCACGCGACGGCGGTGGCTTCGCCCAATACGCCAAAGCCAAAGCCTATGCAATTAGCCGGTTGCCTGATGATATTAGCTTTACTCAAGCCGCCGCTCTTCCTTGTGCTGGCTACTCAGCTTGGATTGCGATTCATGACAAATTGCGGCTTGAAGCAGGCCAAAGCATTGCCATCACCGGCGCTGGGGGTGGCGTGGGTGGATTCGCGGTCCAACTGGCAAAACAGTTAGGCGCCACCGTTTATGCCATCGCCGACAGCCAGCACCACCAACGGCTTCTTTCTTATGGCGCTGATGAAGTCATTGACCCACAAACTGAAAATATCGCCATGCGGCTCATTGAATACACCGAGGACAAACTGGTACACGGGGTGATTGATTGCGTATCGGCCAGGTCTGGCAGCACCATGAGTGCCTTGGTTCGCTACAACGGCCATATTGTGATGATCGCCGACCAGTTCAATCAGATCCCTCTATTAGCCACCACCAAAGCACTCAGCTTACATGAGGTCGCGCTTCACGGCACCTACGCCCACGGCCAAATCGAACATATACAGCACCTTGCCGATATCGGTAATCAGCTCGCGAACTTAGTGAGTGAAGGACGGCTCGATCCTATGGTGGAGCACATCTATGCGTTCGACCAGCTTCCCGAGGCTCTCAAGCACCTTAAAGAGCAGCAACACAGCGGTAAGCTTGTGATGCAAGTAAGTGAATAACAGCCTTGCTGTAGTCACTGAAAGCCAACGCAGAATAACCCCAGCCTGGCTCCATTCATTGCGTTTATGGACTTCTCCATGTATATTTATGAGCCATTACATCAAGTGAGCTTAATTTTGCTTTATGGCGAAATACATCTATTCGCGCTATTCCCCCAAAAATACTGATCACCAACAACAGCTTGATGCCCTGCTTTCCGCCGAACCAGAAGCTGAACAGGTACAAGATCGTGTGCGCGGCGATATCGCACCGATGGATCGGCATGGCTTCCGCCATATGTTCGACAATCTCGAACCGGGCGATCGGGTGTGGGTATGGTGGCTGACCACTTTCGGGCATGACTTCAATCAGGTTCAGGCAACCGTATCAGCACTGCTCGACAAAGGCGTAATACTAAAAACACTGTCCGAGCCACTGACCTTTATCCCTGACTCAGAATCTAGCCGAGTACTGCTATCACTGCTCAGTGGCTATGGCACCGTACAAACCCGTCGCAGACTGCTTGCTGCCGAGCATAGCCGTAAAGCCATGAAACAAGATCCTAAACTGTGGCAGCAAAAATTCCGAGGCCGCCCAGCGGATCGCGAGAAGCACCAACAAATAGCCGCCTTGTTACTCGAAGGCCACAAGCTCCAGCATGTTGCAGACAGCTGTGAGGTCAGTATTTCCACCGTCAAACGTGTGAAAAGCAAATTAAGCCAGTTCGATGATGAAGGCGCATTGCGTACCCGGCACAAAAATACTCGCCACAAGGATAAAAAACTGTAATGACCGACCGTAATTTCTGGAAAGCCTTAGGGCTAGTGTGCCTGATCATCAGCGTCGGCCAATTGAGCATGGGCTTGGTATTCCCTTCTCTGCCTTGGATTGCCAAAGATTTTGATATATCCCTCGACCAAGCGCAGCTTCTCGTCAGTGTCTATTTACTCGGCTTTGGTCCTTCTCAGTTTCTTTATGGCCCGGTCTCGGATGCCTTAGGCCGCAAGAAAGTTTTGATGACCGGTTTGTTGATTGCCCTATGCGGGTTGTTGATGATCATTTCGCTAAGCCATTCATTTACCGGGATGGTAATGGGGCGTTTTCTCCAAGGTCTGGGAACCGGTTGCTGCGCTGTACTTGCTCGTGCTTCGACCCGTGACCGATTCAATGGTGCGGAGCTCCCATTAGCGATGTCTTACATCGCAATGGCCGCTTCACTGACCCCCTTAATGGCACCTGTCATTGGCGGCTTCATTAACTTCCATTTTGGCTGGACCATGGTTTTTACCTCTCTGCTTGGCTATGTCAGCCTTGTTTGGGTGGTAATTGCTTTTCGTTTCAAGGAAACCATGCAGCAAACCTCGAAAGTACCGACACCAAGGAAAATGGCTCAACAGTATTGGCAACTGCTTACTTCAAGCTACTTCATGAGCTTTGCCAGTATTAGCTGGCTCAACTTCAGCCTGATGATCACCACCGTGTCGGTCATGCCTTTTATCATGCAGAACCAGATCGGCATGACATCCGATGAATACGCCATGTGGGCACTGATCCCAGCTCTGGGTATGTTGATGGGAACAACGTTGACGAACAGAGTAAGACCGAAAATCGGCACACAGAAAATGCTTTACTTCACACCTGTTTTGCATACTGGCGCAGCGCTGTGGTTGTTCTTCTGTCCTGTCGAACCACTATATCTGATGCTGGGACAATTTCTGATGATATTGGGTAACGGTATCGCCCTGCCATGTTCACAAGCAATGGTAATGCAGCCATATAAGAAACAAGCCGGTGCCGCAGCAGCCATGTCAGGAGGCGGCCAGATGATCGCTTCTTCAATTGTCAGTATGGGGTTGGTGACATTGGGTCTTAGCCAACCGTGGCATTTATCGATTGTGATCGTTGTTTTTGCCCTGATCACCCTGAGCAATATCACCCGAGGGTTCAAGGTGAGCCCACAAGTCCAAACAGCTTAATTTATTTTAGAGATATCACCATGCTTCAAACATCTTGGCTCTTTTGGGCGGCCTTGTCCGCTGTATTTGCATCGCTCACGGCTATTTTAACCAAGCTCGGAGTAAGCAACATAAATTCCGACTTTGCCACTTTTATCCGTACCTGCGTCATTCTGGTCATGGTCGGTGGCATTGCATTTTTCACCAAACAATTTCAATCACTAGACACCTTATCGACAAAAGGGTTGGTATTCTTGGTGCTCTCTGGCCTCGCTACGGGTGCTTCTTGGTTATGTTATTTTCGAGCGATGAGCCTAGGCCAAGCCGCACAGGTTGCGCCGGTAGACAAGCTAAGTGTGGTTCTGGTCGCTGTATTTGGCGTGCTGTTACTTGGCGAAAACCTCAGTACCATAAACTGGCTTGGAGTTGCCTTGATTACCCTAGGGGTCATATTGGTTGCTTGGCAAGCATAGCAAGCACTTAATCGTCTGATGACCATAACCACTTACATATCCAGCCTTACACTTCATGCAAAGGCTGGATATATTCCCCGCCCTTTACACACCTTTACGCCAACTGGCGTTATATTACATTCAGCGCGGTAAAGTATAAGCTTAACAGGAGCTTGTACTATGAAGAAACTCTATCTAACCGCTGCAGGGCTTGTTGCCTTATGCGCCCTTATCTGGCTACAAGCTGAGCCTAATTTATTCGATAACTCCACGTTAATGCAATGGCGGAGCTCCCTTATCCAATTCACAGGGATCACTTCGATCCTGCTATTGACTATGGTCATGGTCCTGGCGTTACGCCTACCGTTTATTGAGCGGTTAACTTCTGGCCTCGATAAGTCATACCGTTTACACAAATGGTTAGCTATTTATGGTGTTATATTTGGTACAGTGCACTGGTTGTTAGCTATCGTCCCCAAACAACTCGTTCGATTTGGTTTGCTTGAGAGAGGCGCAAAGCCTCGTTCTACGATAGATCCAGATTCTTTTTACAACGTTATTCGTGGTCTTCGAGGCGGAGCAGAATCATTGGGCGAATGGGCGTTGTACCTATTTATCGCCTTAACACTTATTGCCCTATTTGTGCCAATCAAATACAAACGATTTAAGCTGACCCATAAGCTAATGGCCATCGCCTTTATTGCTATAGCCTACCATTCAGTGATATTGCTAAAGCATTCCTATTGGGATCACCTCATTACACCCGTTGTCGTGGCTATTGCTTTAATTGGCGTTATTTCTGCGTTGATAAGCTTAATTGGGCTCATCGGTAAACAACAAAAATATCAAGGTACGATAGCGCAGATCCATTACGACGAGCTAAACAAAACCACTCTTATCGATATTGATGTACCAAAATGGAAAGGTCATAACTCTGGGCAGTTTGCTTTCCTAACCATCAAAGGGGAGGAGCCGCACCCCTTTACCATCACATCTGCGGGGGGCAAAAACAAAACCGTGCAGTTTTTGGTAAAAGCCTTGGGTGACTTCACCTCGAATATCCACAACCAAATACAGGTCGGTGAGCAGGTTGACGTAGAAGGTCCTTATGGACACTTTCACTTCAATGATAACAAGCCGCAGATCTGGATTGCTGGCGGTATAGGCTGTGCCGCTTTCAAGGCAAGATTATCCGAGTTGAAATCACACAATAGCAATAAACGGGTGATCTTTTACTATTGTACTGAGCACCCATCACCTCAGCTCATTCACGACTTAGAATCAGCGACCTATGGGGCGAATGTTGAGTTTCATGTTATTGATAATCGCCTAAATAGCTTTT
Organism: Photobacterium sp. DNB23_23_1; assembly: GCF_052873815.1. Lineage (NCBI taxonomy): Bacteria > Pseudomonadati > Pseudomonadota > Gammaproteobacteria > Vibrionales > Vibrionaceae > Photobacterium > Photobacterium sp. DNB23_23_1. The sequence continues at coordinate 59,299 of NZ_JBNNXT010000004.1, forward strand.
TGACCGTCGCCGATATACAGCAACGCACCGACGATTTATTGAATTCGAGCGTTTGGTTCTGCGGCCCTACCGCATTTGGTAAGGCCATTACCCAGCAGTTGAATGGTGAAGGTTTCGATATGGCACATTTCCATACAGAGTTATTTGATTTCCGCTAGTGACATCAATCATCGAGGGCGAAGCCATGTTCTTGGCCCTACCCCTTCAATTCCAGATCCCAATAAGGTGGTGCACCGAAGTGCTGGGCGAAATAGTCGACAAATGCCCGCACTTTTGGCGCAAGGAGCTGTGAGCTAGGGTAAATTGCCCAAATAGCAGCTTCATCCACCAACGGGTAGTCTTCGAGAATTTGAACAAGATCTCCCCGCGTCAAGTGTTCGTAGGCTATCCAAGTCGCACACATTGCAATACCCATCCCGTGAACACTGGCATCACGCACCGCTTCGCCATGGTCGACTCTGATAGTGCCTTTCACCTTGATATTCTGTACACCTTCAGGAGTATCAAAACGCCACCCTTCCAATCCAGTATGATTAATACAAAGGTGGTTATTGAGATCTTTCGGTGAAGATGGCTTACCATGCTCAGCAAGATATTGCGGCGAGGCACACATGATGCGCTTATCAACGGCGAGTTTGCGGGCGATCAGACTCGAATCCTGTAGCTCAGCATTTCTAATGGCAACATCAAAGCCCCCTTCAACCAGATCAATAATGGAGTCGGTCAGCCTTATATCAACCGAAAGATCGGGATATTTAGCCAAAAAGCCTTTAAGTGCGGGAATAAGGTGCATGCGACCAAAAGACGCCGGGGCGGTAATACGTAATGTCCCATGCGGCAATCCACCAGCGGCAGTACCCACCGACGCACGGGCTGAATCGACACTTCGTAGCACTTCTTCGGCATGGGGCAAAAAGGCCATCCCTTCCTCGGTCAATGACACCTTGCGCGTTGTACGATGTATCAAACGCGCGCCCAAACTTTCTTCCAACTTACTGATATGCATGCTAGCCACAGGGGGCGAGAGGCCAAGCTCCTGCCCAGCCTGACTAATGTTATGGGTAGACGCTATCCGGACAAACAGCCGAAGGTGTTCAATATTCATTAATAAGAACCCAATACACGAAGATTTTATTAGCTTACAACAACATCCCCTGATCGCGGAATATCTCTTTGGGTTTGCTTAGCCAGGGTACTCCAAATAGCCAGCCCCGCCATTACCCCAGCCAAGACATTGGCCACAGATGCAGCGATGACAATATGGCTGACACTGCCGCTTATTACCCCAATCCAAATTGCGGGTATATACAAAATAAACAGCCGAGTGAAAGTGACGAGCAGCGCCCGGTGTGACAATCCCAAGGCATTAAAAGCCGAGACAGCCACCATGCACAGGCCCAGCGGTCCATAACTGTAAGGTAATATCGTTAAAGCAATTTCAAACCACGATTGAATATTATCTTGCTGACTGATTAACGGAGACAACAACGGTATAGCCAACGACAACACTCCACCTATCACAATATGAAACACCACAACAAACTTGGCAGTTGCCATCAGTACATCTGAAATTTCATGCCATGCACCTTCCCCAAGATAGCGCCCAATAAGCGGTGGGACTGACATGGTCAATGCAAGGGTAAAGACAATCGCAAAACTTTCAAACCGAATGAGTAAGCTCCAAAAAGCCATGGTGTCAGTGCCCATGTTCGTGATCAGCAACATGGCCATAAAAGCACTGACTGACGGTAACACCTGGTTTGCAGTGGTCATCAACGCCGTTCTCACCAATTCACAAAACACTTTCCCTGTTTCGCTACTAATATCTATGGCTGAAAACCACTGCCGACGTCTAGCGTTAACTATCATGTATACTGCCGTTGTGCCGTACCCCAAGATGGTTGCTAACGCTGCACCTGTAATCCCCATCTCAAAGGTAAACATCAGCAGCGGGTCTAGGATCAGATTTATCAGACTTGCGATAACAAACATCATGCCCGTGATTTTACTGTCACCGTGAGAGCGATAGACACAGGTTACCAAATAAAGAGCCGCCACCGAAAAGGCACTCAATAGCCACACTGGCCAATAGCGATTAAAAATTTGCTGCAGCATTACAGCCTGCGCATGCGGTATTTCCTCATTAAAGAAAGCAGCAAAAACCCAGTTGCTAGATAACCACAGCAGCAAACACACCATCGCAATCAATAAGCTTCCAAAACACACCGTCATCGTTGAAACAACAGCAGACTTATCTTTTTTATTTGCCCCTAGAGCCCTTGCAATAATCGACGTCGCCGCCACACCAATGCCGACCTGCAGGCCAACAAAAACCGTTTGGAAAGGGAGTGTCATTCCATGAACCGCCAGTTGGTTTAAACCCAGCAACCCGATAAACACAGAATCCACCAGTTGCACCAGCATAATAGCAAACAGTCCAACAGTTAGGGGGAGCGTCCTGCTAATGATCAACTTAAGTGTCGGTGAGGCAGAGAGCATATATCAGTTACCTTATGAGCAAGGTTGAAGCAAACGAGGTTGATAGGGGTATGAAAGGATGAAAAGGCTTGCACTTAGGCAAGCCTTAAAATCAAGAGAAGAGCCGCAGTCCTTTAAGCTATATCAATCATAACCTTGCCAATCGCCTGACCACTCGCGAGGTGATTATGTGCCGCAGCAACATTTTCCAGAGCAAAACGCTGAGCATCAACAACTGGCTTCAGCTCTCCGGCTTCAGCAATTTTAGCCAGCGCTTCTAGAATTTTGCCGTGCTCTTCGCGGCCTTTGTTGTGGATCATCGGAATAAGCATGAAGATCACATGCAGCGATAAACCTTTCATGTGAACCATCGAAAGATCCAACTCCAGGAACGACAAGGTCGTCGCAATCTGGCCATTGAGCTTTGCCGCCTCAATAGAATTATTGAGATTTGCACCGCCGACCGAATCAAAAACCACATCAAAACCGTCGCCATCAGTATGCTTCGTCACATAATCCGCTACAGATTCAGCTTTGAAATCAATCGCGGTTGCACCGAGTTCTTCGATAAGGGCTGCTTGCTCACCAGCGCTACCCGTACCATACACTTCAGCACCAAAGTGACGGGCAAGCTGAACGGCAACGTGACCCACACCACCAGCAGCGCCATGTACCAATACCTTCTGACCTTGACCGATACCTGCACGCTGCAAGCCTTCGAAAGCGGTAATGCCAACCAATGGTAGGGCTGCTGCCTCTGTCATCGATAAATTCTTCGGCTTGTGCGCAATCAGCTTAGCGTCCGCCAATATATACTCAGCCAATGTGCCTGGTAAATCGCCCAAACCACCGGCACAACCAAAGACTTCATCGCCGACGTTATACTCTGTGACACCCTCACCAACGGCTTCAACAACCCCTGCAAAGTCCATCCCAAGCACAGCTGGTGCTTGAGGTGAAAACGGTAGGCCCTCACCCATTTCACGGATCATCATATCGATAGTGTTCACACTGGTTGAGGCAATGCGCACTAATACATTACCGGCGCTTACCTCTGGTTTAGGTAGCTCAGCCTGCTCAAAACCTTCAACACCACCAAATTCACGAATGACCATTGCTTTCATGGAAAATAACCTCTTTATAGAATGCGTGATAAATGGCCCAACACACTTCAGTCAGGCTCATCATTGACTGCTTGGTGACAAGTATATGTGGCGTGGCGAAAATGATAATTCCACTCAACGACGAATGAGTTTTAAGTAATAATTAATAATTACTTTATTATTAAATTCTCATTAAGTGTCATTTCACGTCCAGCCCAGTTATCAACGCCATTACGTCTCGCTAAACTGCACCGCATCAATTCCGATACATGTTCGAGGAGTGTGTTATGCACTATGAAGGTAAAATTTATCGCCCTTGGATGGAGGCCGAGAGCGTACTTATCCAAACAACGCTCGGTTGCAGTAACAACCAATGTACTTTCTGTACCATGTTTGACGATAAGCGGTTCAAAGTCAGGGATATTCAAGACATATTCAACGATATTGATGAGGCGCGAGTGATTTACCCTCGTGTAGAATCAATCTTCCTTATCGATGGCAATGTAATGGCAATGAGAACTGACATGCTGCTGAAGATTTTGGACAAGCTCAAAACCACATTTCCAGAGCTCAAGAACATCTCGCTTTATTCTGGCTTCAATGATTTTCGTCGCAAAAGCATTGCTGAGCTCAAAGAAATGAAATCGGCAGGCTTGAGCATGGCCTATTCCGGTTTGGAATCGGGTGATCCGATTGTCCTAGAACGGATCAAGAAGCGCATGACCCGTGAACACGCTATCGAAGGGATGGATATGGCAAGAGAGGCGGGAATAAAGGTACTGGCATCATTTATTTTCGGCCTTGGTGGAAAAGCACGCTCTGTGGAGCATGCGGTCAATACCACTAGCCTGCTCAATATCATGCAGCCGGATGCCATTGCGCCGATGGCGCTGGCAGTACAACCAGGTTCTGAGTTAGAAAGGGAAATTAATCGCGGTGAGTTCACCCTGCCGACTCCCTTGCAAATACTGGAAGAAGAAAAATACTTACTGGAGAACTTGGTTGATTTCCCGTGTTACTACTGGGGCGACCACGGCAATAATATCTCGCCAATGCGCGGTATGTTACCAGCGGTACGACAGCCATTCTTGGACAAAATCAATCAGGATATTGCCCATAATCCCATCACCAAACAGAACATGATTCAGACGTTTGCTTGGTAGGTATTATTTATCTTGGTTTGCGTAGGCGAACCTGCGACAATCCGCACGTAACTTATCATCCAGATGGATAATCATGAAACTATTAGTTCGCAACCTAGCGCGCACCACTGCTGAGCATGAAATTCGTGCTCTATTCTCTACTCATGGTTCAGTAGCAGAATGCACTCTGGTTTTAGACCAAGAAACAGGCCAGTCAAAAGGCTTTGCATTTGTTGAAATGCCAAATGACGATGAAGCGAAAGCAGCCATCTCAGCCCTGAATCTGACCAGTTTTGCTAAAAGCAAAATTCGAGTTAAGAACGCTGACGCATAATTCAGCTTTCAACACTAAAAAGCCAGCGAGTGACACGCTGGCTTTTGTTTTTCTGGGTCTAGCTTGATTAGCCTGCTCGCAATGCGAGAATTTTTGAAATATCAGAGGTCTCGCGATACAAACTCAGACCTTCTTCTTTAGTATCAATGGCAACAATCGACATACGATCAGCCAGTTCATTACCTTCAATCCCGACGTGGCCATTAACATGATGTATCGTTATTTTCTTCTCAAGTTCTTGGTATAGCTCATACATAGGTTTGATAAGATCTAAGTTCTTAATCTCACCTCCAGGCCTCACCCATCCTTTCGATTTCCAGCCTTTCGCCCACTGTGTGATACACTGGATCGAATAATTAGAGTCACAATAAATAGCCACGGTATAACCTTTAGCTATTTTCTCTTTTGCCAGTAAAAATGCCTGATTTAAACCATTGAGCTCCGCGGTATTATTGGTGCCTAATGATTGATACATGCCGTACCACAACTCGGTCAATGTATTGTTTTGGTAAACGGCGATCCCTGAGCCAGCTTCACCGGGATTAGGATCACAGCCGCCGTCAGTGAATATCTTTATCTCAAAGGGCATATCATCAATTTGGGCCTGAGTCAGCGGTGCTTTTTTAGGCTTACTTGTCTTAGATACGGATTTAGCACTGCTTGGTTTCTGAGCCGACGGGTTACCCGCTCGCTGTCCCCCAAATGCACTCTCTGCTTCTTCTCTCGTTGGAAACGACTTATATTTTGCGCCTGCAAATTTATCAACTTGCGCCTTACACTCAGCCCAAGATGTAAAAATGCCTGTTTGCCGCCCTTTCCAGACGACATAATACTTTTTAGCCAACCCAATGATCTCCTAAGCAAGCTCCTTAAATCGACAACCAGTATCTATGGCAAAGATCATCAAGGCAAGCGACCAAACTGAAAAGTATGCATTTATACTTACGCCACGTCGGCCAATAATCTTGTTTATTTAAAGCTTTATATTAGACATACTCGATGCGGTGATCACCGGTAGGGTCAAAGGATCCGGCCATCTTGCATTTCAATTCGGCGACGAGCACGCTGTGCTTTTTCGAGATCATGCGTCACCATAACCACCGTTACTCCCTCAGCGTTTAGTCTTTCAATAATATGCATGATCTCTTCACCGGTCTTATGATCCAGGTTACCCGTCGGCTCATCCGCTAACAGAAGTGACGGCGAGCCAACCAACGCTCTGGCTATCGCGACCCTTTGCCGCTCACCACCTGAAAGCTCATGGGGTTTATGAAGGCCACGTTTATTCAAACCGACCTTGCCCAGAGCTTCTTTGACTTTTTTCTCGCGCTGCTGGCTTGTTAGTTTTCGGTAAAGAAGAGGCAGTTCGATATTCTCGCAAACATTAAATTGCGGCAGCAGATGAAAAGCTTGAAAGACAAACCCAATTTGATGGTTGCGTACATGGGAAAGATCAAAGTCTGAGAGTTCGTCCACCCGGGTACCATTGAGGACATACCGCCCTGTTGTCGGTGTATCCAAACAGCCAATGATCTGCAACAAAGTAGATTTGCCAGAACCGGACGTACCGGTTATCGCAATGTATTCCCCGGCACATATGGAAAGAGAAACAGCACTTAGCGCAGTGACATCCGTTTGGCCCATGGCGTAAATTCGGCTAACTGTGTCCAACTGCACCAATGACGATACACTTTCTCCCATGTACTCTTCCTCATGCTTTTTCGTATCGACAAAATTTATACCAACCTACATAAATATTTAATCAACTACTTATCCAGATTGGTATTACTCTCGCTTCAACGCCCGAATAGGGTCAAGCCGAGAAGCAACTAGAGCAGGATATAGCCCCGAAACAAGTCCGACTAAACAGGCTGAGCCAAGCGCTAATACAAGGGCGCTTGGAGTAATCATCACCGGAAAGTTACGCATCGTTGCAACAACAGACACTAACACCACCCCCAAAACGAGACCAGAAAGCCCTCCAATTGTGGTAAGACACGTTGCCTCAATAATAAACTGATTTCTGATGTCTTTATGCGTTGCTCCCAATGCACGACGCAGGCCAATTTCCTCGGTCCTTTCACGAACCGCTACCAGCATCACATTCATGATGCTAATTCCACCCACGACCAGCGATATGGCCGCCACGCATGCCAACCAAAAGGTCATAGAGCGAGTGGCATCGGCCATGCTCTCCTGAAGCTCGGTTAAATCATTAATGATAAAATCATCGGGTTTATTCTCTGGAAGTCGGTGCTGGCGTCTTAAAACACGCTGGATATGAAAAATACTGTCTTTGATCTTATTTTGATCATCAATACGAATATGAGCATAGTGGATAGACCCAGGACGCGTTTTGCTCAAGCCGATAATGCGTAGTTTGGCCGTAGAAAGAGGAATAAGGACCCTGTCATCTTGATCCATTCCCCCAGGGGACTGCCCCTTACGTTGTAACACCCCAATCACCTTAAATGGGGTGTTTCCAATGCGTATTGTTTTACCAATAGCACTCTCCCCCTCAAATAATGCTTTCTCGACGCTTTCACCAAGCACTGCCACTTTTTTTGCCCGGCTTTGTTCAATATCATTAAACATACGCCCTTGAGCGACTTTCCACTTTCTCAGCAATAGATAGTCGCGTGTCGTACCCTGTATCCGGCTTATCCAGTTACGCGCCTGGTAAATAACCCGCCCCTCTGCATATACAGACGGAGACGTTGCCACTATATTTGGGACCAAATTTTGTATAGCTGTAATATCATCGACGGTCAGTGTTGATGAATGGCCTTTCATTTGCACGCCACCGCTTTCCATTACATCGGGTTCGATAAAAAGTAAATCGGCACCTAAGCTCTCAACTTGCTGCAACACCTGATGCTGACTACCAGCTCCCACCCCGATCACAGTCACAACGGCCGTGACACCAATCATAATACCCAAGATCGTCAATGCACTGCGAAGTCGGTGGCGATATATAACTCTCAGCGCATTAGAAAGATACAACCAGTAGCTCATTGCGTTAGAACCCTAATAACCATTTAGCGTATCCAGCCTGACGTCATTGACTCCTCAATGCGTGAAGTGTAACTCGCATTTGTGCTATCAGATGTCTCATCGGTGGTGATCTCGACAACGGCGGTCATACCCGGCAGTAACGAATCGCCATTGTTTTCAGCGGATAAAACAACGGTATAGGTTACAACATTATCCACCACTAACGGGGCAACCCGAATTTGTTCGACTATTGCTTTAAAACGTCGATCTCCATAGGCCGGTACGGTGAATTCAGCCTTCTGACCTGTGCGGATCTGGCCAATATCCGCTTCATCAATTCTGGCGTGAATTTCCATTTCATTTAAGGTGTGGGCGATTTTAAATAACTTAGGCGCTTCGAGACTCGCCGCAACGGTTTGTCCACTCATCACTTCACGGGATAGCACCACACCATCAATGGGAGCGAGAATTTCGGTGCGGGATAAGGTCACTCTTGCTTCTTCCAACTCGGCCTCATGGCTAATCACAACAGCCAGTGCCTGCTCCAATTCAGCCTCCGCAACCCATACATTCGTCTCAGCTTCTTCCAAGCTATTCTGCGACACGGCTTTACGCTTATTGAGGGCCTTTATTCTCTTCAAAGAGCGTATAGATTGACGTAATGATGCCTTCTTCATTGCGACCAACGCCTTTGCATTGAGCAAGGAGGCCTCGGCTTGACGAATCTGAGCTTCAAAAAATTTCGGGTCGATACGTGCGATCGTTTGTCCCTTTTGGACAACATCATTAAAATCAACCAGTAACTCAATTATCCTGCCCGATACTTCAGAACCCACTTCTACTTCGCCTACTGGCTTCAAGGTTCCCGAAGCAATAACCAAGGGCTCCGGTTCATAAATGGAATCAGACTCATCCGGTTGCGTTAACCCAAGTGGTGAGGAATATTCCGGCTCATGGTTTACATCATTACAAGCCACAAGCAAAGGAAATAGGAGGAAAGTTATTAAGCGAAACCAATAAACTGAATACATCGATATAATAACTCCGAAATAAAAAGCATATATCACCTTAAAGAAAAAAAACCTTGGTATACAAGACAATGAGTTAGCGACAGCTACTAGTGCTGCCGCTAACATATATTTAGTTAGTAACCATAGTAATGGTCACACTTGGAGTAGCTGTATTTTGTCTTAGAACCGTAATAGTTTTTGCTCGATTTACAGGTTTTAGACTTATACGTAGCTTTTTTATACTTAACTTGAGGCTTGTAATCGGATTTGTGATATGACTTATAATCATGTTTATAATAGGATTTATAACTATATGCATGAGCACCAGATGTTGCTACTGCCAATGCAAAAGCAGTGAAAACGCCAACTAATTTAATATTCATTGGAATAGTATCCTGATTAATAGTACCGAAGTGTATTCCTGTTTTATGTGTCTACTTTTACAAACACGGTAATATTTATAGATACATAGCAATAAACATGCAAAAGATAAGGATAAACAAGCATCCTATTTTTGAGACAACATCTATATATTACTACAATTACAATCGGTTAATTTAACTTACCAACCAATAGCGATAAAACACGTAGTAACTCCATTATTACTACTTCGGTATTAACTAATAAGTATTAAAAATTAGACATCAAAAATTACCCTTAATAAGCTACTGAATATAATAGTTCTTCTGTGGACACGTGATGAATGTTCATTAGAAATTAAAACACAATATTTTTTCTTGATTTAGGATCACACGATCTTCAAAACAATGCCATGTCTACAAGCTTATAAATTTTCGCTGAACCAGTAGCTTAGGTATATATTTTCATTATTCTTAGGCATTTTATAATTCAATTACTTAACAAATGACTGCACTTCACTGTCGGTTAAATAGCGCCACTGTCCAACCTCAACATCAACGCGAACATCTCCAATAGCTTCTCGGTGAAGGGAAACCACTCGGTTACCAACAGCAGAAAACATCCGTTTTACCTGATGAAATTTACCTTCGGTAATCGTTAAAAGAACCTCTTTGGCACTAAGAATTTCTAAAGCCGCAGGGCGTGTCAATTGTTTCTCACCTTGTAACTGGATGCCAGCTTTAAACTTCAACACCACATCGTCTGCAATCGCACGAGACAAACCGACACGATAAACCTTACTGCACTCTTTCGTTGGCGTAGTGATATTAAATGACCAGCGTCCATCATCGGTGATCAATACCATACCCGTAGTGTCTGCATCTAAACGGCCGGCTATGTGGAGCTCGGAAATATTATCAACGTTTAAATGATTGAATAAAGAAGGGTAAAACTCATCAATATTAGAGCAAATCGTGCCCGCAGGTTTATGCATGAGGATATATCGAAAATCGCGCGCTTTTAACTTCACGTCATTTAACAATACCGTATTATTTTCATGAACCTGAGTGGCTTCATCTGTTACAACCATGCCATTAACATCAACCTCACCCGAATTGATTCGTTTGACGGCTTCGGCTTTTGTTAACTCAGTACTTTTACAAACAAACTTATCAAGGCGCATTACAGGTATTTCTCAGAGTGAGGAACGGTCGCCCATTATCCTTTCTTACTGCTAATTATCAATCATTCACAGGAAATAGGAGACTGTTCATTATTCACGGCGAAGGGCTGTTTTATAAATATTTCACTCGCTCATCGATGCACTCATAAGAGCCCATTTCAAACTCGCGACATATCCAAGGCCGATTCTCGTATATTGTGCACATGAGTGTTTCTCTATCTAAAGCAGCACACCAGCCATCATCCAAACGCTTCATCGTCTCGCCACCGTACTGGTCGCGTAAGATAAACTCTTCTGGAACGCCTGTATCTGAAATAATCATGACCTCAAGACGGCAGCAACATGCTTTACAGTTTGAACACAAGACCTCTGAGGGGGAAGAGCTTTTAATCGGTATATTCATGAGTAACTACAATTTGGTCAATTGTACATTTTACCTCAAATCGACCAAAACTATCCTCAATTTCTTGAAAACACTTGCTTGTAAGCCATAACGGATACACATTCCCCTCATCAAACTTAGTCGTTTGAAGTTTATATCATTGATTTTCATGTGTTTTACTTCATACCTTCAAGGCACAGACCATTATAATAAGGTGATTTTCACTAGGCCAATAACGTGGTCATACACCAGAATAATAGCGTCTAACTATGTCACGCTTTTCATGAAGAAGGCTAAGGAAGGGCCTTAACGAGGAGAGCGCCAACGCCGCAACGGAATCAGTCTCGGTAACCTACTGAAGTAAACGCACTGTCTTCGCTTATTTATTAGATGATAGCCTGCTTGACAGCATCAACCTGTTTTTCAAATATGGTTTTTGACTCAGCCTTACTTGAACCCGCTACCGACACCCATTGAACACCAGTCTCATCATTATGCTCGAACTCAACCTGTAGCTCATACTTTTTAATAGTGAAGATAGTCATAATAACACCTAGGACAAATGCAATCGGTGCCATAAATCTCCCAAAGCCTTCAGGGAAAATTACCCATACAATGCTTGAAACAATAGCACCCATTAAAAACAGTTTTAAGCTGTGATCTTTCATTGTATTTGATTTAAGTCTGGCGTTTTTTATTTTCGATAAAGGAAATTCATCTCGCCTGTATCGAAACGTAGTATTGCTAATTTCAAAATCATCCGTTGATATCATCTTACCTCCATTTACCAAACAACTTTTCACAAAACAACTTTCACTAAAAAATCAATAGAAAGAATCGCGCTTCATTACAATTGTTAATATCACATTCATCATTTGTGATAATTGATGTTCCTCTCAATTATACAACCGACATAACTATTTGATCAGTTTTGCAGGTTAAAATCGAACGCTAGCGACAAAAAAGCGAGCCAGCTAACAGTCACTGACTCGCTTATTAGGGAGTGGCAGAAAATGAAAGAAATATTACTTCTGCTTCGTCTTCACTCGCTTTATTTTATTCATTACCGGATAACCATCATCAATCAGCTCATTGACGAACGTTGATGGCTTCTCTGGCTCGGCGCAAACCCATACGTGTTTCTTCGCACGGGTGATTGCAACGTAGAACAACCGGCGCTCTTCGGCGTCGGTGAAGCTTTCGCCACGGGCTTGCAGGCAGGCCGCCAATCCGGTGTCACGGTCTGGTGCCGGAAACACACCGCGGTTCACATCCAAGATAAACACAAAGTCGGCTTCGCGACCTTTACTGGCATGGCAGGTCATGAAGTTCAGACCAAGATGCGGCCACTTCTCCTGCCATTGCTTGAGCTTTTCAGGTCGCTGGTTGTTATTGCGCCCCAATAGCAAGGTGGTCACGTCGCCTTTTTGTTGTGTCGCCAGTTGCGCCAATTCTTGATCGATCAAATCCTGACACAGCAAGGTCACGGCTTTGCGCTTTTGCTTCTTGAAGCTGGTGAGCTCTTTTTTCAGCTGGTTAGGGTTCTGCTGAATAAAGGCATTCGCCACTTCACCGATCATGTTATTAAAGCGGTAAGTGGTATCTAACTCGGTAATGTGGCTGGCACCAAATCGCTGCTCAAATCCGGTGGTCAGATTCACATCGGCACCGGCAAAGCGGTAAATAGCCTGCCAGTCGTCACCGACAGCAAACAAGGTCGGTCGGTGCGCTTTGTCACCCGCTTGGCAAAGCGCTTCAATTAACGCCAACCGGTGCGGTGAGATATCTTGGTATTCATCCACCATGACAAACTTCCAAGACGGGGTGAACTTGCCCTCTTTGACGTATTCTGTCGCCCGCTGGATCATGGTGTTGAAGTCAATCTGTTTGCTGGTCTTCAAGTGCTGCTCATAGGCACGGTAACACGGCCACAGCAACGCCAGCTCACTCTTCATCCGAGCACGCGCCGATTCGTTCTCGTGCTGTTCAATACTCTCGACCAACTGGGACTTGTTCGCACCGCGCTGGCCAATCAATTCAATATGACGCCACACCCAAGCAGCCAATTGCTCACTCTTGGCCTGCTTTTCCATCGAGTTATCCGATTTAAAACCAGGAATACGCCATTGGGTAAGGTGTTTCTGCCAACGTTTGGCTGAAGCGGCCGTTTCCCATTGCTCAGTCAATACGTTAGAAATCCATGCTGCACGGGCTTTTTCATCTAACGTAACCGGCGAGACGCTTGGCATCTCGCTCTCAACGGCTCTGATGATTTGTGTACCCAAACTATGGAAGGTAGCAACCTTGATACGGTCGCTGACCTTGGCAGCCAAGCGCTCGCTCATTTCTTCGGCGGCTTTGCGGCCAAAGGCCAACATCAGGATCTCTTCTGGCTGGCTTTGCTGATTGGCAATCAGATAAGCAGCACGGGCAACCAATACGCTGGTTTTACCGCTACCGGCCCCCGCAAGTACCAAGTTATGATCCTGGTTAATCAATACCGCTTCACGCTGAGTTGGGTTTAACGGCGAAGATTCAAACTTATCAAACCATGATGACCACTTTTCGGTTTCTTTTTCCAACCACTGGCTATTGGCCTCTTCCACCCATTCTTCATTCCCTTCAAGCCATGGCTCAACCTTCTCAAATGCCAACGGTCGGAAGGATGCCGCTAACTCACGGGTTAACCCGGTTGAGGCTAATGAGTTCTCTAGGTAACGGTGTAATTGGCGGTGGGAGGATTCACGCAGATACCCTTCGGCTTCAGCATAGCCATCAATACGGGTCAGCATTTCCGGTAGCATGTTATCCAGCTTTTCTACCCGGCCTTGCGCCCAGTTACGGTAGGCTTCAAGCAACATATTGGCAAATGCTTTACACTGCTGCCACGGCAGGCCATATATTGTCCAACAATACTCTTGATCAGCGGAGGTCAATTCAAAACTGCCCCACATCACACCACGATGAACCTCTATGGCACCATCCCATTCATCGAAGGGAATTTCTTCTGTTTCTGTCTGGCTATCAAGTACTAAACAATTATCACCAAGAGCGATACTGCAATAATCACCTTGGGCGAGCCATTGGGCCAGCCACCCTGCTGTTAAACGCATTCTGTCACCAACACTCAACTTACTTCTACTCACGCTAACTTTTGCGCACATTATTAGATATAGCTAACCTAATAACGAAAAAACGACTTGGACTTAGAGTATCAAGTTATATAACTTTACCCAAGCACACTCCCCCAGTGGGAGCTCACCAAGATTCATGCAACTCAAAGTCACTTGGGTATACAATAGCGTCCAAAAATAATTTATGCGTAAATTTTCTGCTAATTAATATGGTCAAACTGACCTTCTTAGATGATTTTCACCGTGAGTTGTTGGTATTTTATACAATACAAAGGCTTTGATGTGTCATTGAGTAACTTGATAAACCACTAACGCAATTAACATTGCCAAAAAACATTACCAATAAACGCAATCTAAAGGGTTCAGCTAGGCGTCCCCCTGGCGAACAATACTTAAGCGCAAAAGATCAGTTCGGCCTAGAAACATTGAATTTCATAAGGATTTATACCGCTTGATTACGGAAGTTTGCTATCTTTAGCGCTTCACTAGGAAGACCATAAAAACAATGACAAATAGCCGCTTACAATTGACTTTGCATCGTTACTGGGCGAACGACCGAATAAACTACAGCATACGCGTACTGATCGCCCTGGTTGGGGTAACCCTCCCCTGTTGGTACCTACAAGCAACGTCAGAAGTCACACCATTAGTCCTCGGTATCATTGCTTCTGCGTTGGCTGAAACCGATGACAACCTGACTGGGCGGATCAAGGCATTAATCACCACCTTGTTTTGTTTCCTTCTCGCTTCTTTTTCTATCGAAATATTATTCCCTTACCCACCATTGTTTGCCATTGGACTATTTACTTCCACTTTTGGTTTTATCATGTTGGGGTCAATGGGCGCCCGATACGCCAGCATCGCTTTTGCTTCGCTGTTATTGGCGGTTTACACCATGCTGGGTGCCGATCAAAGCACGAATTTATGGTATCAGCCCATGCTGCTGCTTGGTGGTGCAACGTGGTATGGCCTACTATCACTAAGCTGGCAGATCATATGGCCGAACCAACCGGTTCAGCAGAGCCTATCAAAAGTGTTTAACGAACTGGCCTGTTACCTTGATAGCAAAAGCCAGCTCTTCGATCCTGTTGCCGATTTGGTTCCGCAACCGCTTCGCCTGCAAGCGGCGACCAAGAATGCCAAAGTGGTTAGTGCACTCAACGATGCCAAAGCGACGCTGCTGCACCGTGCCCGCCGCGGCCACCCGAATGAAACCGGGAATAAGTTCCTCAATATCTACTTCTTGGTGCAGGATATCCACGAGCGTGCCAGCTCCTCCCATTACCGCTACCAAGATTTGGCCGCAGAGTTCCAACGCAGTGATGTACTATTCCGGTTCCAGCGCCTTCTCGCGCAACAAGCAAAAGCGTGTCGAGAAATCGCTCATGCCCTGGCAATGGGGAAACCCTACCGCCATGGCATTGATAGCGTCAAAGCACTGGATGAACTGCAAGAGTCCTTGTTCTACCTTAAGAGCCAGAACAATCCCAAACGCCGGGTGTTTATCAACCAGCTGGAGTACCTATTTAGCAACCTCGCGACGGTAGAGCGCCAGCTCTCAAACGTCAGCAACCCGGATGTGTCGACCACCGACAGCGCCCGCGACAACGAACTGTCGGATACCGAAGCGCGTAGCATGAAAGAGCGTTGGCAACGTATCCGCGCTCAGCTAAACCCTAGCTCAATGCTGTTTCGTCATGCGCTGCGGATGGCTATCGCCCTAACGGTTGGCTATGGGATCATTCTCGGGCTTGATCTCGAACGGGGATATTGGATCTTGCTGACAACCTTATTCGTCTGCCAGCCCAATTACAGTGCAACACGCCAGCGACTGAAACAACGTGTTATCGGCACCATTGCCGGTTTGCTCATCGGTATGCCGTTACTGTTCCTGTTCCCAGGACAAGAGGGCCAGCTAGTACTGATGATATTTACCGGTGTGATGTTCTTTGCCTTCCGTACCGCCAATTATGGGATAGCGACGATGTTTATCACCTTGCTGGTACTATTCTGTTTTAACCAGCTTGGCGAAGGGTTTGCGGTTATCTTGCCTCGTCTTGGCGACACCCTACTGGGCTGTTTGCTGGCGGTATTGGCCGTCAGCTTTATCTTGCCGGATTGGCAGGCTCGCCGTTTGCACAAAGTGATGTCGACTGCCGTAGAGAAAAACCGTGACTATCTAGCGCAAATTATTGGCCAGTACCGTATCGGCAAAAGAGACTGCTTGAGCTACCGTATTGCCCGCCGCGATGCCCACAACACCGATGCCCAGCTTAGCTCGGCGATCAGTAATATGTTGCTGGAGCCAGGCCGCTACCGCATGGCAACCGATGAGAGCTTCCGTTTCCTAACGCTAAACCATGCCATGCTGAGCTATATTTCAGCGTTGGGTGCCCACCGTATCCAACTGGAAGATGAAAGTACCCATCACTTGGTTTCGCTGGCCCACAGGCAAATCCACCAGCATTTAGATTGCTTGGCAGCCCAACTGGAAGGAAACCACTGCGCCCAAGCGCCAGGGTCTGATAGCGAGCTGGATCAACGTCTATCGTTATGGCGAGATGAAGATTCAACATCGGCCCGTATGGTGTTGCAGCAACTGCACCTTATTCAGCGCATGCTGCCTGAGCTCCATTCCCTTGCCAATAAACTCGCAGCGAGGACCGGTGAAGATATTGAGACTAAAAGCAAAGAAGCCGCTTAACTCAATGTGACAAGCTCCCTTGAAAACCAAGTATGGTTTGGGGAGCTTGCTCGTTTATGCTTATTCTTTATCAAAGCTATCAACAATGATCGCTCCCATCGAGGCGGGCATCGCGATAACGATAATGCGCTTGAATGAGATCAGAGGGTCTGAAAGTAGCGGTAATTTATCTAATGCCAATAAGATAAGAGAAACAACGACCGCGGTAATAATATAAGCAATCACGATACGGAAGATAAACCCCCCAAGCCGATGCTTTATATTTCGTTGAAACACGCTTTCGTACGTAAAAATACCGAGGAAAAATACCGCTAAACAGAACAACATCACCAAGTTTAACGTGGGTAACGTTTCACCTAAGCGCCATGCTTCCTCGGAAAAAGAGATTGGGACCGCAAGGGCAAATGCGCCAACACACACCTGACTTGCATCTTCCATATTAAAATTCAACATGATGTTATCCAGCAACATTAACGTACAACATCATGATGGCTCATTACGCCAGAAAAAGAGAATTTAGTTGTATCGCCATCAGCGGTACTGAGCCTCAACCAACGGCTTGCCTTCATGGTTAAGCAGTCTTAACTCCCCCTCTCTAGCTTCCAACTGCACGGTTGAGGGCAAAAAGGTTGGACGGCGAAAGGTAAATTTCACGTCACTGACTGGGGAGTCAATGGCAGCAAACAAACGGGCAACCGAGTACATGCCGTGGATGATCGGCGCCTTGAAGCCAAAGGGCTTGGCCGTCAGCCAATACAGGTGAATGGGATTATAATCACCAGAGACAGCGGCATAGCTGCGGGCTATTTTCGGTGTCAATGGCAAGGTATCAAGCCTTGTCCAAGTTGGCGCATCTCTTTCAAGGTCCAAGCTTTCAAGATCTTTACTTCCAACGTCATTAGCTTCAGGGGCTGACTGCCGTTTTCTCACTCGCTCTCGCACTAAACAGCGGCTGCGATAACTGGCCAGATAACTCCCATCAAGAGTGAAACGCCCTTCCAGCTCAAATTCCATCCCCTTCTCGGTTTGGCTACACGCTACGACTTCAAGCCTGAAGTCATACGGCTTACCTATTTCCAGTGGTGTTTGTTGGTGAAAACTAACATGAGTGTGGATCATACCCAATAGCTTCAACGACACGTCTGGATGGGTGAGCAACAGCAACTGAGCAGGTTGGGTCGCCACAAACAAGAAAGGTAACGGCAAACCACCATCAGGCAAGCCACAACTGGCGTTATAGCGATTAACGCGCTGGCTATCAAACACAAAACCATTAATTGAAACGGCTATCTGGGGTAAGGGCTTTCTGCCCTTTTTCAGCAACGCCTTCCCCAACAGTGAAACTGATGACGGAAGCTGGCTCTGCTGGAGGGTAATAGTAGTCATATGTTTTGTCATTATATACAAGGCAACAAGGCTAATTTGCTCAACAGATAGCATGACACTTGTATCAACAATCAACAATGGTTTTGGTTTACATCGCTATCAAGCATAGTGACTTGAGATACAACCATAGAACAAACAACAAACAAAACACCCACAATACAAATAAACACACCAAAAAATACGCCCAACACGTTTAAATCGACCACAAAAAGAACTAGAATCCAGCACCTTGTAAATCCAATGCCGACGTACCATGATTGATCTATCCGTTTTACCTGTTTATCTGACCGCTGTTATCGCCTTACTGCTCATTCCAGGCCCAGACATGCTGCTAATCGCCAGCTCCAGCCTGAGCTACGGTAAAAAAGTAGGGGTATTTGCCAGCTTGGGCAATGCAACTTCAGGACTGATCCTTACTCTGCTAGCTGCCATGGGCGTCTCGGCATTAATTGCCATGAACCCTATTGCCCTACAAGTCCTTCGCCTACTGGGTGGTGCCTACCTATTGAAAATGGGCTGGGACTGTATGCGTACCAACCCTTCTGACGCGCCAACAGTTGAACAAAGCACCAGCGTAGCCAAAACCCTTTATCGTCGCGCAGTGATCAGTAACCTACTCAACCCAAAAGCGCTGATTTTCTTCGTTTTGTTCCTGCCGCAGTTTGTATCAACTCAAGTTACAGCGACTTCCGGAGAACAGATGCTGGTACTTGGCCTACTTCTTAATGTACTCGGCTTACTGTTCAACCTGTTCTTGGTCACCATGATCGGTAGCCTAGGCCAGCCGCTACTAAAAAATGAGAAGTTCCGTACCAACCAGCACAAGTTCATGGGCCTGATCTTCTTTGTATTGGCAATCTGGCTGCTGGCATCTCAAGTTCCAGCAGTCTAAGTTACGGCTTATATGACAAGGCATCATAACGGGTGCTATTCCATTATAAAAAAGCGCCACTCGGCGCTTTTTTGATTAATACCAATCTGGATAAGTCGTTGTTCAAGTATTTATGTAGGTTGGTATAAACCACCTATATAATTAACCTTTGGCAATCACAATGATTCGTGTCTCATAAGGCTTCAACGTGACGTTGTTCTCTTGAACCGCTTTCATCGACTCACGGTAGTTCGACAGCAAGCAAGCGCCGCTATTGACATCTAACTCAAGCGGTAACTGACATTCCACTTCCTCACCGTAATAGTTATTCACACACAACAAGATCTGGCTGTCTGATTCTCGCTTATAGCAGTAGATACGATCGTGCTCTGGCATTAAATCAGTGTAATCACCATCGGTAATCACGGCGACTTCCTTTCGCAACTGGATAAGCTGGCGGTAGAAATGGAAGACTGAATCATCATCTTCCACCGCGGCTTTGGCATTGATCTGTGGATAGTTGTCCGCGACTTGCAACCAAGGCGTCGCTTTGGAGAAACCGGCAAACTCGCTATCGTCCCATTGCATTGGGGTACGGGCATTATCGCGGGACTTTTGTGCCAGAATAGCCATCATCTCGTCATGGCCTACACCTTGCTGGTTCACCATGATGTCGTACATGTTAGTACTTTCTACATCTCGGTATTGCTCTATCGAGGTATAACCCGGGTTGGTCATGCCAATTTCTTCACCTTGGAAGATATACGGCGTACCCTGCATCATGTGCACCGATGCCCCCAACATCTTGGCTGATTCGACACGGTATTGCTTGTCATCGCCCAATCGACTCACTACACGGGGTTGGTCATGGTTACACCAGAACAATGCGCCCCAACCTTTGCCATTCAACCCTAACTGCCAGTGGTTGAAAATCGATTTGAGCTGATGGAAATCGAACGGTGCTTTGGTCCATTTTTCGCCATTTGGGTAATCAACTTTCAAGTGATGGAAGTTAAAAACCATAGATAGCTCTTTGCCGTCCAGTGAAGAGTACTGCTGACAGTGTTCAAGCGTGGTGGAAGACATTTCACCCACCGTTACCGAGCCGTATTTTTGGAATACCGCTTCACTGATTTCCTGCAGATATTCGTGAACACGAGGACCATCAGTGTAGAAACGGCGGCCATCACCGATATCATCATTAGAGAAATCCTGTTGCTTGGAGATCAAGTTGATGACATCAAGACGGAACCCGTCGACACCTTTCTCTGCCCAGAAGCTGATCACATCTTTAACTTCTTCACGAACCTTTGGGTTTTCCCAGTTAAGATCGGCCTGCTCTTTGGCAAACAAGTGCAGGTAATATTGACCTGTGGCTTCATCGAACGCCCAGGCATTACCGCCAAATTTCGACTGCCAGTTCGTTGGCTCAGCGCCATCGACCGGATCTTTCCAGATGTAGTAATCACGGTACGGGCTGTTTTTATCACCCAGCGCCGATTGGAACCAAGCATGTTCGGTTGAGGTGTGATTAACCACAATATCCATGACAATTCTGATACCGCGCTGATGTGATTCAGCCAATAGCTGATCAAAATCCCCCATAGTGCCGAAGTCAGGGTTGATATTGTAGTAGTCAGAAATATCGTAGCCGTTATCAATCATTGGCGAGCTATATACCGGCGTTAGCCAAATCGCATCGACCCCCAACGTTTTGAGGTAGTCGAGCTTAGCAATAATCCCTTGAATATCACCGGTTCCCTTGCTGCCACTATCACAGAAGCTCTTTGGATAAATCTGGTAAATCGTAGCGGTACGCCACCATTCAAGTTGCTCTTTCAACATAATAACCTGCACACTAAAAAATCAGAAAAAAGTAGCTGGCCTTTGAAATCGTTCCGGCCAGCTACAAAATCACTCAAAGGTTTTCAATTGCTAGGCCGTGATTCCGGCCAGAAGTTAGGCTATCGCCTCACTCAGCTCGCCTTTCACTTCGGCACGCTTGTACATAAACAAGGTGAGTGACAGCGGAACCACGACCGCAACGACCATCGCGATAAAGTACACCAACCAGTACTGCGGCTGAATCGATAGGATGCCCGGCAGACCACCGACGCCGATACCGTTCGCCATCACACCCGCGCTGCCACAGATCGCGGCTGCAACCGCAGAGCCAATCATGGCGCTAAGCATTGGGAATTTGTATTTCAAGTTGATGCCATACATCGCAGGTTCCGTTACACCAAGGTAAGCCGAAATCGCTGCCGGAACCGAAATTTCACGTTCATTGGTTTTCTTGCTGATGATAATGATAGCCACTACTGCAGAAGCCTGAGCAATGTTTGACAGTGCAATCAAAGGCCAAATAGGTGTCCCTCCCATCGACTGCATCAACTGCAAATCCACGGCGTTTGTTGTGTGGTGGATACCGGTAATAACCAATGGGGCGTATAGGAAGCCGAAGATCATCGCACCGAAGATAGCAAAGTCACCGGTCATGGCAGCTTGTGCCGCGTAACCCACACCGTCGCCCAGCATACGACCAAACGGGCCAATAAATGCGTGAGCCAAAATAACGGCAGTAATGATCGAGACGAACGGTACAATCACCAGATATAGATAAGCAGGGATAATTTTCTTGAGATTGGTTTCAATCAGTGCCAACGCAATACCAGCCAACATCGCAGGGATCACCTGGGCTTGATAACCAACCTTCTCAATGGTGAAAAGGCCAAAATCCCACACTTCAGGCAGTTGTTGCCCTATCAAATAGGCATTCATCAATTGCGGGGAAACCAGTGTTACCCCCAAGACGATACCCAGAATAGGGGTGCCGCCCAACTTTTTCACCGTAGACCAACACACACCGACAGGCAGGAAGAAGAAGATCGCTTCACCAATCAACCAGAGAAAAGAGTGAACGGTTGCCCAGAACTGGCTGATTTCAGTCAGAGTCTGGCCATCGAACATCTTAATGTCGCCGATGACGTTACGGAAACCGAGGATCAAACCACCGGTAATAATTGCAGGAAGCAATGGGACAAAGATTTCAGCAAGATGGGAAATCCCACGCTCCAACAGGCTCATGTTCTGACGAGCAGCAACTTTGGCTTCTTCCTTGCTGGCCCCCGAGTTGCCGGTATGTGCATTTAGCGCTTTATATACTTCATCAACTTCGGTACCAATCACCACCTGAAACTGGCCTGCATTGGTGAAACACCCTTTCACCATACCTAGCTGTTCAATCTCTTTGATTTGTGCCTTGTCGGTGTCTGCCAATACAAAGCGCAAACGGGTGAGGCAGTGGCTGACGCTTGCTATGTTGTCCTTACCGCCGATTAACTCGACCAAACGTTCTATCTGCTGTTGGTTAATCTTACTCATGCCGATTGTCCATCGTTATTAAAATAGGAATGTGTTGGGCTGTCTGTTATTGTTAGTTCTAACACTATGGGAATGTTCCCAATTGATAATTAGAATACTCTCAGATCCCCTGACTGATGGAAATGGGAACATTCCCATTTCGTGAATCAGTTCACAACCTATGCTTGTAGGCTATTAACGAAAATGTGATTTAGATCCTACTTAATGGTCGATTAAACAACCTTATATTTCAACTCAATAAGAAGCTTGCTGGATCAGGTGGGTAATTTCTTGCTGGCCGGACAACTGCTTGATCAGCAAATGCGCCGTTACTTTTCCCGCCTCGAAATAGCCGGGATCGATACTGAACGTATTCGGGAATAAAAACGACAGTAGATCTGTCGCCCCTACGCCGGAGACTTGGATGTCGGTACGGCCAAGTTCCTGCAAACGCTTGGCAACACCCAGTGCCAAGGTGTCACTGGCACAGACAATCGCCTCAGTGCCTTCGCTTAGCACTTGGTCGGTAATTTGGTAGGCGCTGTCGTAACTGAGCTGCCCAGTTTGAAAGCGAGGTTCAATGCCCAGTTTACAGCAGCTATCAAGATAGGCATTGAGACGGAGTAAGCCCGTTGTCCGGTCAGACTCATCAACCCCAATATAACTGATAGCTTGTTTGCCATTTGAAACCAGCTTATCCATCGCCAGTTCAATCAAGCCTTGGTGATCGTAGTCTACCGAGGAGATGGAATCGGTATCCGTGGCGATCACGACCGCTTTGTGGCCGAGGTTTTCAATACTCGAAAGATCGCACCCCGAAAAACCAAACACTATCACCCCATCAACATTGCGCTTTTGCAACACGGCCAAGTGCTCGTTGGTCTTGTCGGCGCTGAACTGGCTTTCCATGATCACGGCGTCATAGCCCGCTTGGTAGATCACGTCGAGGATACCGCTGACCGCTTTGTTTTCAGACGGCGAATCCAAGCGAGACAGAATGATCCCCACCACCTTGGCACTTCCACCACGCATCGCTTGAGCTGACTTGGACGGCACATAACCAGACTCGCGGATCACCTGTTCCACTTTCTCCCTCGTCGCGGGTTTAACTTTCGGATCATTGGTGAGCACGCGGGAAACGGTTGATTTGCCAACACCTGCCAGCTTGGCAATATCTAGGATTGTCAGTTTTTGGGTCATAGTCATTCTGGTTATTAGGGTAACAGCCTATTGTCACCGACAGCGTAATTATTTCAATGCTTTTCCTGCTGCAAATCAGCAGGCTGCCGTAGGCTACACAATTTTCTACCATAATCTGCATAATATAGGGAACAAAACTTCATTTGTCCTGACAAACACTGACACAGCTCAGACATTTCTTTGAATTTATTCAATTAGTTTATCACTCAGCAATGTTCGCTAAACCAAGCACCTTGCAGTGACTTTGGAGTGCATATTCAATGACTTGGTTAGCCAAATGGCTCCCAAAACAGAATATTAAACTGAAAGAATATGGGCATACGCAACAGTGCGACTTGATTTTATTGAACACTGTCCGCATATATTAAGTATGATAAATAAAAAGCGCCACTGATTGACTATACGCTGGGCTAACTTTTGTTCCCCATTATCGATGAGCCAGCACAGTCACAGAAAACGCTTAAGGATAATTATGATTACACATGTTGGCATTATCGATCTGGACCCCGTAAGACTGATCACTCCTCTTCTCGATCACGGCGTCCCAGCCGATAAGATGATTTTTATTGGTACGGAAGCCCAGCAAGAACAATACGACCGCCTAGCATCTATTCTGCTACCGCGTAATATTGAAGCGGAATTTTTCATCATCCCAGACTCCATTAACATCACCAGCATTCGTGCGCGTATTATCGAACTGGCTGAAACACTCAAAGCGACACAAACTGAGATTTGGTTTAATGCCAGCTGCGGCTTACGTCACCGCTTGTTATCAGCCTATGAGGTCTTTCGCACCTACCACTGGCCAATTTATGTGATTGAACCATTCAGTGATGAAATGTGCTGGCTATACCCAGCAGACCGTGAACAACAGCAAGTCGAAGACCGCATCCAGCTAGCTGATTACTTAACTATTTTTGGTGCTCGCTGTGAATTACCTGAAAACCTGGTTCCTGAAGAGCTCAACGATCAACTGTGGGAGCTAGGCCAACGCTGGGCAAGCTCTGCCCTTGAGCTCGGTCCTGGTCTTGCCACCCTCAACTACTTGGCAACAACTTGCCGCAAGGAGCAAAAGCTCAATGTTAGGCTGAGCGAAAAGCAACAGGGCTACAAAGAGCTGGGTATGCTACTCAACGATTTGGAAGAAACCGGCCTTGCGACTTACCATGACGGTATCCTAACCTTTAAGCATGAAGAAGCTCGCCGCTTTGCCAATGGCGAATGGCTTGAGAATCTGGTGCACAGCACTGTCCGCGCTATCCAAAGTGATCTTCCTACTATTCAAGACCACTCACTAGGTGTTCAGGTTTACCGTCAAATTGGCGACCGAGAAGTCCGTAACGAACTTGATGTCGCAACTGTAGTGAACAACAAACTCCATATTATTGAATGTAAAACCAAGGGAATGCGTGACGATGGTGACGACACCCTATACAAACTGGAATCGCTGCGTGACCTACTAGGCGGCCTGCAGGCCCGCGCCATGTTAGTTAGCTTCCGTCCATTGCGCCACCATGACTTGGTGCGTGCTCAAGATCTTGGCCTTGCAATTATCGGCCCTGATCAACTCAGCGATTTACAGACCCATCTTCACCGCTGGTTCAAAGATGCTGGTGGCCAGAGCCACAATATTGCCTAGCTAACAACGAGCAAGAAAAAAGCTAATGACATAACAAGAGGGGGCGCGGTTGCAAAGACCACGCCCTTTTCTTTGCCCGGTAAACTACCTAGTGGCTAACTCTTGCTGTTCAGGCATGAAGACAAACAGTTATGATGCACAAATTCGGTGCAATAATGCACCACCACAGGGCAACCCTCTGCATATTAACCAATGCACACCCTGCCCCTTCTATCAACTAACCCTATGATTATTGGCATTTAATTTGCTTATTTTCTTTCAGTGGATTTTTTCAAGGAGTGAAAATGATTAAAAAGCGCTATTTTAAAACCAAAGATGAAGTGGAAGTGACCTTTGAATGGCCCAAAGGAGAAAAAACAACAGAGACAGTCGCAGTCTCGGGAGATTTCACTCAATGGCAAGCCACCCCGCTGAAGCTCAATAAGAAGAAAATCTTCAGCTTAAAGCTGCGTCTACCCAAAGATAGTCAGTATCAATTCCGTTATTTAATTAATGGATCACAATGGGAGAACGATCCTAGTGCAGATGACTATATTCCCAATGGTTTCGGTAGTGACAACGGGCTGCTATCAACACACAGCAACTTGTAATACCAATCTGGATAAGTAGTTGATCAAATATTTATGTAGGTTGGTATAACACTTAAAGGCATTTAACAATAAATACAAAGGGCTAAGCGTGATTTAGCCCTTTCATTATTACTAAATCTATTGATCAAAATCATTCCCCCTACCGAATGCTGGCTCAGAAAATTGATTGATAATAAGCTCCCTCAGCCATTTGTGGCTGGGATCATTGTCGAACTGTTTATTCCACAGCAAAAACTGGCCACCGGGCTCCAGATCTAATGGTAAGCGCTTGATCACTATATCTGCGCTACCGACAAACTCTCGCACACATTCATAAGGGTAAGTCGTTAGCAGGTCACTCTTTTCACACAGCCTTACCGCACTGGCAATATCCGACATATTCACCGCATTGTTAGTCTTCAACTGCTTAGAATCCAGCACTTCATGCAGCAGCCAGCTGGTAACCCCTCCGGTGACAACCTGGACATGACGGTATTTCAAAAATGTCTCAAGACTCCACTCTTCCTGCAGTGCAGGATGCCCTTTTCGCATCACACAAGCGGAAGCATCACGCACCAGCTCGACGTAACTGAGTGAATCAGGAATGGTCTGGACATGCGTTTTCGCCCGATTGTCCCACTCAAAAATACCGATACCAAAATCAACTTCTCTTCGCAGCAAACGCTGAATGCTACTTTCATTCCAATCTCGGCTGTTGATATTGATATTCGGTGCTTCGGCTAACGCCGCAGGCACAAAGCGGGGATAAATGGTTGAGTACGCGGTTTCTATCAAGTCGAAATTATATGACCGAGTGCTACTCTGCGGCTCAAAAAGATCTGGATCGCTAAGTTGATCGACCTGCAGCAGAATCTGTTGCAACTTTGCCTCTAGAGCCAGAGCTTTGGGTGTCGGCAATAGCCCTTTTGACTCTCGTTCAAACAGAGGGTCATCAAATACTTGGCGAAGCTTTGTCAATTGTTTACTCACCGCAGACTGCGATAAATAGAGCTTACCTGCCGCTCGGCTAACACTGCGTTCTTGCAATAGCACATACAGGCAAATCAAAAGATTCATATCATTTTTTAGTAAGCGCGATAGGTCAATCATGATATTCCTTTGATTCAGCTTATAAATAAAGAAGTGTGACTTCTAATCATATCATGAGGTCGCTATAGCTTATATCTTCGGCTTGATCTCCACGACATTTCCCTCGGGATCATGAATGTATAGCGAGCGGCCAAAGCCTTCGGCCCCATAGCGTTCGGCAAATCCTTCGCAAGGAATGTTGTTTAGGGAAAGATAATCAAGAATTACGTCTTCTGGGGCCGGAGTGATCTGCAAACAGAAATGATCGACATTACGGCCATTTTGACTTGGCGGTTTGCCGCCAAGTTGACCAAGCTGACTGTCGACGGTAACGAGGTCAATCAAGGCATTACCAGCACGAAGTTGCACCAACCCCATATCTGTTGGTAATTCACGCTCCACATGCGCGCCCAATACCTGGCAATAGAAATGGATCATGTCCGGAAGTTTAGTGGTTCTGAGTACCACGTGATCGATCCCTTCAAGCTTTATCATCACCTCTCCCGTTACCCTGTCATTGTTATGAGCAAAGCCCCGTATTAACCAGTTAGTGCTTGCCACTCCGATTATTCAGTTAACAGCGAGCTAAAACTGAATAGCGAGCCAATAATTAGTTTGGTATAAATCAGAAATTCCAGCGAATTTGGGCAAATAGCAAAGTACTGGCTGTTTCCCCAAACAAGCTATTGCCACTGCCATCAAAACGCTGAATCACTCCGAGCAATTGCCAGTCATCGGCCAGCGAGTAGCTGTTGCTTGCACCGACAAAATACGAGCCGTCGTCATAATACGACGCAGACAAGGTCAGGCGGCTTAGTGGCGTGATATCTAAACTGGCATCAGCATAAGCGGTCCAGCGGGTAAAGCTCAACGTTCTAGCGGTCAGAGGCAGATTCAAAAAGACGATGGCATTTTGTGGGTCTTGCGGGTTCGATATATACAACACCGCCCCCCGCGCCATCCAGTTTCGCTGGCCACCGAAACTGTAATCGGTTTCAAGGGTGGCGACTGCGGTATGCTCAAGCGCCTCTCCTTGCCGCTCGTCCTGATCTGGTTCAAACCAGCTAAATTCTCCTCTTACCCCTGCACCTTCAATATCGCCGGCAAAGCCCGCACCGATCACATTATCCAGCAAGGACTTTCCAGCCAATACCTGATAGTCCCAGCCGTTGTGATTAAACAAATAGCGCCCGGCATAACTGTTTAGGTCGCTATCTGAGTTTGGGTTGACGACCACATCCACTGAGCTGGCAAATCCTAGCTTGCGGCTGACCAACACCGCATCGGAGCCAGAGCGTTCTTCGTAATCAAAATCGTAAATAGAATAAGAGTTGAAAATATCATTCGGGTTCCACAACGTTGCCATTGCCCAGTTAATACGGAACCGCCCACCACGTACCTGCCAGTCATCACGTTGCCAATTCACATACAAGCGGTCAAACTGGCTATTACCCACCACCCCTTTCTTATCCAGCCAGTTCTTCGACAAGTCCATATAGCCGGTATCGATAGCAACCAAATCGCCGTAACCGGGCAATTCAGCGGTATCACCAAACAATAAACGGTTTCGCATACCGACGTTAAACCGCAACTGCTCATTAAAGCGATATTCGAAATTGAAACGCTGATGGATTAAGTGATCGAGACCATTGGAACCACTGGCCGGCAAGTTACCCGTTGCCATGTATTTCACGTAGCCATTAAGATCCCAATCCTTTTCCGGCTCTAGACCCGGGATCTGTGCATTTACCTTCGGGGATAACACGCCCAATAAAACCAGTAGCAGCGATACGTTTCTGATCGGGTATCTAGCCATGGCTTTGGACAGAGCACCTTGATAACGACTCACTGGCGGCGATCCTCTTTCAGCTTCCCATCTTCAAATACAATCACTCGTTTGGCACGTTTTATTACCCTAGGATCATGGGTAGAGAAAATAAAGGTTGTCCCTTCTTTTTCATTAAGCTGCTGCATGATATCAAGCAGCTCTGCGGTACTTTGCGCATCAAGGTTGGCAGTCGGTTCATCGGCCATGACAAAACGCGGGCGAGGAGCCAATGCCCTCGCCACCGCAACGCGCTGCTGTTGCCCACCAGACAGTTTACCCGGTCGTTTGTGCTGCTGACTCTCCAAGCCTACCTGTGTGAGAAGCTGTACTGCCCTTTGACGGCACGTCGCTTCATCATGCCCTTGCAGTTGCATCACAAACTCAACATTCTCTAACGCTGTGAGCACGGGCAGCAAGCTGTAATCTTGGAAGATAAATCCGATATGATCGCGGCGAAAAGCAATCAGTGCCTTTTCATCCAACTGGCAGATGTCAGAATCGTCAATATGTACGCTGCCCGAACTTGGATTATCAATACCACCGATCATATTGAGCAGCGTTGTTTTCCCCGAGCCCGATGGCCCCATGATCGCAACAAACTCCCCTTGCTCTACCGTCAAATCAAGGTTTTTCACCGCATGAACCGGAAAGTCACTGTCAGGATTATAGGTTTTACATAACTGGTTTATTGAAATGGTCATCCGTTTCTCGCTATCGTTGCTGTTCAGTCAGAACTTTTCGATTAATGCTTTTCCAACATAGCATCTACCGGTCTTCGCTTGAGAATTTGCCGTGCCGGGTAAAGCGCCGCAAGGAGGCTTGCCGCAACCACGGTGAAGAATATCATTTGGTATTCGGCAAAGGTGACGTAAGGGTACAACAAGGTATCAACACCAAATGCCCCTAGCCCTTCCGCCATCGCCCCGAGCGGGATCCCGGTGTACTGCAGCACACTAATCAACAGGATACTTGCCAGTAAGCCAAGTCCAGCCCCTGCGATCCCGAGCCACGCGGTTTCCAGCATGATCAGCACAAAGACCCGGTGTTTCTGCATGCCTACAGCCATCAATACACCAAATTCACGGGTGCGCTCAAATACCGACATCAGCATGATATTGACGATACCAAAGCCCATAGCAACAACGAATATACCCAACATAATGGCATTGCTCAGCCCTTGCTGATTGATAATCGAGGCCAGCATCGGCTGTACCTGCTGCCAGTCCCTGATGCGGTTTCCAATATCGTTGTTAGTGTTCTTATTTATCGGATTATTCGTTGTCAATAATGCTTCTTTCAGCCGTTTAGCTTGCACCATCGCCGCGTCGTCGCTATCGAGCAAAATAGCAACCTCATGGGCACCTTCAATCCCCGCAAGGGCGGTTAAATCGGCCCGACGAACAAAGACATTGCCATCATCGAAACTGGTCGAGGGAGTCTTGAACAGCCCCCTTACCCTGAACGCCGCCCCACTGACCTCGCCGTCCGCATCGGTAAACGTCAGCACCACTTTGGATCCAATACGCAACTTGAGACGAGATGCTGTTTTCTCTGACACTAAGACAGGGTTTCTCCCCTCTTCGCTTAGCCACTCACCTTGGGTAATATTCTCTGCCAACGGGGTGACAGTTGATTCGGCCTCAATATCTATACCATTGATACGAACGCCGCGGTTACTGCGCGCTGACGCCACCATGCCATCGGCCACGAACCTTGCTGACCACCCCTTTAGTCCAGGTAAAGTCGCTATGGCTTTTTCAACCTCGGCCAAATCAACAACCGTGTGTTTGATATCGGGATCATCGAGGTAACGTTGATTTTGGATTTGGATATGGCTAGTTTGCCAGGCAATGGCATTGTGGATCATGCTGCCGTACATGCCAGAAAGGAAACCCATCATAGCGACCACGCCCATCAGGCCAAATACCATTGCTCCCAGCATGATCCCGGTACGCAATTTATTACGCCAAAGGTTACGCCACGCCAGCTTGAACAACATATCAGTTCGCATGGCTGCCCCCTTTCAATGCACTGACCACATCCAATCGGCGTATCCGCCACATCGGGTAAAGTAGGCAAATCGCCAGTAGCACCAATACAATGAAGATTTGGTCAAGCATCAGCAAAGGATCCAGTGCCATCGGTAAAATGGGCTCCCAACCCATTTCCAACACCAACTCAGCGGTTTCACCGGTCAGCTCAATCGGGTTGAAATAGAACCACACCAAGATCGGCAGCGTGATCACCATACCGGCGACTATGCCCAAAATGCCTATCATTACCGACTCAAGGCTAACCAAAGCAATGATTTTGCGTTTGAGCATCCCGGTCGCCAGCATCACGCCAAATTCACGCTGTCGCTCTAAGGTCATCATCAGCAAGGTGGCGAATAAGCCAAACCCCACTACACCATAAAGCAAATACATAATGAAGATACCGCCGGCCTTATCCATTAATATCTGCTGAGCCATCTCCGGCGCCAGATCCTGCCAATCCCTGACATTCACCTCGCCGTTATAGTCATCACTCAACTGGCTTGCTGTAATGGGTAATTGCGCCAGTGGTTTAACATCCATCACCCATGCTGTCACTAGCTCTCCTGTGCTGTACAGGTTTTGGGCAAGCGATATTGGCATATACACTAATTGGTTATCGAGTTGGGCCACAGGAAAGTCTAGGATCCCTTTTATCCGGTACAAACCTGCAGCGGTTTGACCCCGGTATCCTTGTCCATACAGTACCAACTCATCACCGACATCCAAACCGAAATAGCGGGCAACACCTTCGCCAATCAACACTTGCTGATCACCAGGCGCCAAAAACTCCCCCTTCGCCAAGCGGTTGGAAATACCGGAGTAACGGTTTTCTGCTACCGTATCGACCCCAAGCACCATGACTCCTTTGGACTTATCCTCTGAGGCGGCCAAGGCAAACGACTCTATACGCGGCAAGATACGGACGATGTTCGGATGAGATGCAGCAGGCTGGAGAAAAGCGTCATCCATCGGCAACAAGTCATCAATGCTGTGGCTTTCGGCAAAGTCTGGGTGCTGAAGCTGGATGAGTCCGGTATAGAACCTCGCCGCATTTTCAATGTTATTAGCATACGTACCTTCTTGCAGGCTGCGCATGAACAGCGACAATGCCAACGTCAGCGCCAGAGCAGACGCAGTTAAAATGGTCCGCCTCTTCTGCCGCCAGATATTACGCCAAGCCAATTTAAGTAACATGGTCTTTCCTTGTGAAAATCACATTAGTCACGCAGGGCCTTCATCTGGCTTTGGGAGAAAAAACTCTCTTTGATCGGAAAATTAAACTGGGCCTTATGGGTAATGATCTCGGTTTTGTTTCCCGGTTTATCTGCAGGGATCATTTCCATTCGCGATGCGACCTGACGACCTCCCATCACCTTCACATCATAGGTATTCATGGTGTTGATCAGGTCATCGAACTCATCGTAAAACTCTACTTTACGTTGCAAGTAAGTCCTTTGTGAAACCCACAGCCTCACCTTACTCCAAACAACAGGGGCATTCGGCTTTGCTGTGGCATCTATCACCCAGCTCGGATCGTTATCGAACACCTCTTTACCCACCATTTTATGGGTGTAATCAACCACGATGGATGACTGGTTGATCAAATCATCATTGGTGAAATCCGAGCCCATCCACGACTGACCCAGCATCGAAGGGGCAATTTTAACGACTCGCTCGATACTCGGTAACCAATTCCACATTTCTCGGTATCGCTTGAGGGAGGCACTGCCTTTGTCTTTGGCTGGCGCGGTAATCAACACCAAGGACAAATCCTGCCCTTTGGTCCAGCTTTTCATGCTCATGGTACGGGTCCAATCCGGACGGACGATTCGCATCGTTGCCTCGGTATAGCTTGAATCACCACGCATCTGTTGATCGGACTTAGTAATAATGGATGTCGCCGTCTCTGCTGCAACCCAAGCCGGGAAGCTCAGCCAGATAACCAGTAAAGCGGTAAGTAATCGCATCTCTAATCCTTTTATCAAACTGAATATCAATCGGTGAACCACGCATGTAGCAGTTCGTCATCAATTAAAGGCATACTGCCTGCTTCTGCCCCTACCATTCGCTCTAGTGCTTGTTGAGTCGCTTTTACCTGTTCAACCACGTCTTCGAGCAAATCACCCACTCTTTCGGTCTTGAGCACCTTTCGGGTCAATGCTTCCGAAAAACCGTTAAGAACGGTTACCATTAATCTTGAAGTCACCGCAGGCGAAGGTACATCAAATACCTGCTCTTGATTGCCTTGGCGGAGGACGGCCTCGTAATAACCTGCCAACAGGACACTGACTTTTTGCATGAAGTTATGTTTTAGTTGAAGGTTTTCGTCCATGTTGATGATTTTTACAAACCCCAACATGATATCTTTCTGGCCGACTTCCCACTGATTACTGCGTCTTAGCAGGCGCTCCCACTTAGCTAAAGCTGTCAAGCGGGGATCATCGACCAACCCACCTATCATCTTGCGGTATTGTATCAGCATGTCATCGCTCCAGGCCTCTAACACTGCCTGCTTAGAATCAAAATGATGATAGAACGCCCCTTTGGACACACCGACGTGCTGAATAAGATCATTGACCGAGGTATTGGCATACCCTTTGGAGAAAAATAGCGCATTGGCCGCCGAAATAAACTCTGCCCGCCGCTCTTGCGGTGATTTTATCACTCTTACCATTACATACTCTGCCACAGACCGACCGACGGTCGGTATATATATACCTTATGCCTTACCCATAGATATCTCAAGTATTCAGGTCAATGCTTGATACGGTGTTTTGTTACATCGTATTGACTCAACATCGTTTGTTTTATCTCACTTTGGCCGCGGTACATTCCAGTCTTTAAACGGCTGCCTTTACATAGCTTTGCACTTCAGCAGATCACATTGACCTTGGCTGATTTACACTGCTTTAATGTCCTAACTTTGCTTATCATTATGAAACCGATCAGACCTAATTTAACCAACTATGACGTCACTCGCCTGCTTGAGCGGCACCTTGCTGAAATAGAACAAAGAATGTGGCGTAGAGTAGTCGTGGCGCTCGTTCTCGTGGTGAGTATATTTTCTGGTGTGAATTATCTTATCTATACTGATCTAAAGCAGCTATCTACCGACGCGATTCGCTACTCCATTGAAACCAAGCATCACCTTCTTTTGATTGAAAGTGTGATCAGTGAGGAAGGTGGTAACGCAACAATGTCAGGGTAAGTTGTCTGAGAGGTTTACATGACATTCACACAAGTAAGTATCGCAGCACTCATGTTGTCTGCTAGTTCACTAGCTTTTGCAGATATCCGTATTATTGACACCCAAGCAGGTAGTTGGGTGAAAGTGACGGAAAATGGCAAACCCGCCGCTAACGCAAGGGTCAGCGTTAACAATCCCGCCAACCGATGGAAAGTGTATAAAACCAATGAGCATGGCGAAGTATTTATCCCTCTGCGTACTCATCATTCAAGTACGCTAACTTATTCAATACTGACGGAAGAGTGGAATGAATATACTCGGCTAAGCCTGCATACTGATAGCTTTGATTAATACCAACCTACATAAATTTTTGATCAGTCTTGCAGGTTAAAATCGCTGTTCTCTGCGTTAGATATTTTGTAATTAGAGCCTCTAGTTACTGCAATATCTGCCTTGATAACAACGATTTTTCCAGTGCAAATACTTGATCAACTACTTATCCAGATTGGTATAAGCAGAAATGAGCATTTCTAAGAACATCAATGAGAAAAGCCAGCTCGATTGAGCTGGCTTCGCTATGTTATTTGGTTGAGTGGTTTATACCATTACTCTGCAAGCATGCGGCGAGCAGCTTCAACAACAACTTTGATTGAACGTGCTTCAGTTTCTTTCAACGTTGCGTGATCTGGCGTTTCTTTCTGGGTACGGTTGATAATAACGCCTGCAACACAACCCGCACGTAGACCAGAACTTGCACACATCGTTAGCAAGGTCGCTGATTCCATTTCGAAGTTCAGCACGCCCATTTCCTGCCACTCTTTCATTGAGCCTTGGAAACGACGAACAACGCGACCAGAGAATGTGTCGTAACGTTCTTGACCTGGGTAGAAAGTATCGCTTGATGCTGTCACACCAGTGTGAACTTTAGCGCCATCGGCAACACAGGCCGCTTTCATTGCAGTTGCAACATCAAAGTCAGCAACTGCTGGGAATTCCATTGGTGCAAAGTGCAGGCTTGCACCATCTAGGCGAACAGAGCCTGTTGATACAATCATATCGCCCACGTTGATGTGTGGCTGAATTGCACCTGTGGTACCAACACGAAGGAAAGTACGTACACCCAGTTGTGCCAATTCTTCAACGGCGATAGAGGTAGATGGGCCACCGATACCAGTAGAACATACAACAACAGATTTACCATCCAACTTAGCGCGGTACACCGTGTATTCACGAGAGCTTGCAAGAAACTCTGGGTTGTCCATTAGGTTAGCGATTTTTTCCACACGAGCAGGGTCGCCAGGAATAATTGCTAGTTCCGCACCGTTAAGGTCCGCTTTGTTCACACCCAAATGGAATACTGCGTTGTCAGACATAATCATATCCTTTCTATTCTATCGTTGCCGCCTGATAGGGAGTTTGAGGCCAGCGGCTGGTTAGTTTTGTTTATACCTAAATGATTTCAATACGCCGTTTTTAAAAGCTTAATCAATATATTGAAGACACTTGGGTATAAACACATACTCATAAAAGAGCTCGTAGAACACTTAATTACGATAGCCGATAAAAAAAAGCTTTTGAGTGACCAGTGTCACACTAAGAGAAATTGAAGCAATTTCACGTTGCACGAATTGGTGATACGGATCACCAAAAATCGTTTGCTCGTGCGGCTTATCACACTATTTTTTATTACTGAGTTAAACGATAATAGCCCCTTATTTTATCTATTTCCCACACTGCCCCGTCAGTATAGTTAACTGCAAGGACGTTATTTAATGATCGACTTCGCCATATTGGCTGTATTTATTCCTACTTTCTTTTTCGTCTCTGTCACTCCGGGTATGTGCATGACCCTATCGATGACACTCGGTATGACTATTGGGGTTCGTAGAAGCTTGCCGATGATGTGGGGAGAACTTATTGGGGTGGCGCTGGTTTCCATAGCGTCAGTGATAGGTGTTGCGGCTATTATGCTCAACTACCCTGCGGTGTTCTTATTCCTGAAATACATCGGTGGTGGCTATCTATTCTGGTTGGGTATTCAGATGTGGCGCTCTCGCGGCAAGTTGGCTATTCCAGATAACCTTGATAATGAGGTTGATACCTCACCAATAGGTTTGGCGATTCAAGGCTTTGTTACCGCTATCGCCAACCCTAAAGGCTGGGCGTTTATGATTTCGTTACTGCCCCCTTTTATCAATACCGACAAAGCATTAGTGCCGCAGTTATCAGTACTGATCACCATTATCCTAATCACTGAATTCAGCTGCCTATTGCTGTATGCCAGCGGTGGTCGAACCTTGCGCCGGTTCCTGCAACAGCGAGGCAATGTACAAATGCTAAACCGCATCGCCGGTTCACTGATGATGGGCGTCGGGATCTGGCTAGCAGCAGGGTAATCCCGTTTAGGGCTGGAATATGTAAGGCGTGGTTTTGGAGATAAGTACAAAACCATGCTTTTCAACAATAGGTCGGCTCATCTCCGATGCATCGATAATGAGGTATTGTTTACCTTGTGCCTTTGCTTCATTGATACGCTTATTGAGCAATAGCGAATAATGCCCTCGTCCTCGGTATCCCGGAATAGTACTACCACCCCAAATCCCAGCAAAGGGGCTATCGCCATTAAAGACAATCCAAGCGGAAGTGACTGGCTTGCCATCATCGTAAACAACGTAAATTGAAATTTCATCGGGGGATTGAGTTTTCACATTGAGTAAGTAGGTATATTGCCAATCATAATTTCCACCCCATACTTGCTCCTGCACGCTGACAGCATCCCTGATCCCTTTAGCATCAGAGACTTCAATAAACTGCCTGTCATCAAGTTGTCTTTCAACGGCTGTCGACAGATCCAAGGCCATGAATGACTCTGCCTCTTCTTGTACAAAACCACTTTCCAGCAATCGCTCACCGATATTATGCGGTGAGTCGGTACTATAGGTTTTCCACTCGAACGTTAAGCCTCGCTCAGTAAAGAAAGCCTTCTCCCGCTCAATGACAGATTTTGCATTATCTTCTGTCACAGAGAAAAAGGAAACATAGCTGCCCTCGGCGTTATCCGAAACGAACTTGACCACTTCGTCAGTCTCAATGACCTTTCCATTTACAGGCTTTATCGTTTTTCTTTCATGCTCGTTGTAAGCATGCATTACGTCCAATGTATCCATTGTGTCCTGAGATCTATTTTATCTGAAAGTCACGGTTATTCTCTCTGCCCTAGCCTGTTGTTATCATACTAACCACCCGACGCGGAAGGAAACACCGACCAGTGCAAACAATACCGATACCACTGTCACTGGAATAATATGCCAGGCCATATCCCATAAGTTATCAGGTGACAGTTTTGGGATCACCCTGAATCTTGCGTCCAACGCGAAGAGTACGGTTATTGCCAACAAGAATAACTTAGCCACAATTCCATGGGCTATTGGAATACTGGTGTCAAACCACAACGTGATATCTGGCAACATGCGATAAGCCAGCATTAGCCCCGTTACAACCTGAACGATTAACGCAGGCATACCGATTTTTTCATATACCTGCTCAAAATCCGTTAATTGCTGTGGGTTGTGATTTTTTAACACCGACGGAAGGATCACCAGCGATAACACAATATGCCCACCAGTCCAAATAGTTGCAGAAATAATGTGCAATGAAAGTAACAAGCCAAACATGCTTTCTCCCTAAAAGATCATTGACAGTCATGATTAACCCATCATAACACGCATCAAAAATACAACTTAGTAAATATATCACTCAACAGCATCAGGAGAGAAGTCGAATGGCTATTTCATTTACCAAGATTTTTAAGAAAGACACCGAGAAAGCCGAAGATAAAAAACTTGTTGAGCAACCTGCCTCAAGTGAAGCTCAGCAGGCTGAAGAGACTAAAACAGCGAAGAACCACGGTGAACCCGGTTTTTGTTGCGGCTCTTGCTCATAGCCTCGCAATGCGAACGAGGGGTATTTCCTGCGATGCTCACATCAGCAAATATCCCCGTTCACTTACCGATTTTTCGTTTAAAGCCTGAATATAGCGCCGTCGCCTTAGTTTTAGCGCCATCCTGATAGACGCTGAAAGCATCGGTACCTTTATACCCGGAAAGATACAACCAACCGTGTATCAGTGACGTAAAAAAGGAAATAACAATAATAAAAATCGGAAGTATACCCAGCGCATCTATCTGAAAGGCTGCTAGGCCGATAAGAAAAAACAGGCCTGAAATAATGGCAATTGATTTATTTCGGGAAGATGCTTTCATCTGTATTCACCTCAATTGAAATATACAATAAAAGCGTACCCTTTTCCTTTTACGCAGTTTAAGAAGCCACCTACAATTACGGCTAAAAAGCGTTCGGCTATTGTTTTACGTTAGCCTTACCCCCCCTCGAAGCTATATTGCCTCTTAACCTCAACCACTTGAACGGTATATGACTGGTACCATTTATCACGTCCTAACTGCTGGGCAACCGCGTGCTGACTGTCTTGATGCCAACGCTGAATATCGGCTTCAGTTTGCCAGTATGAAATCGCGATTTCCTGCTCACCTTCAGTAACGGCAATAAAATGACCGCAGCGAAAATATTGAACAGCAATAAAGGGGGACCTTTAACTCGAGCACGGCGCTCTCCTTGGCCAAAAATAAAATATCTATACCTTAGCGTGACGAGGCTTTTCTAGCACGTCATTGTTGGCGTCTGCAATATCTTAAGGCTAGAGGCTTACTGACATATTTCGTGCCATCTCACAATGTTTTGCTCTTCAATATAAAAAAGGCACCCGTAGGTGCCTATTGTTCACTGTAATCTAGCTTGCCGAAGAGACTTCAAACCGATCAACTAGCTGGTGTAATCGAATAATCGAGTTTTTCACCAAGGTTGTTCGGCGTGTTAACTGCTGAGAGGACAGTTCCAGCGATGACATACTGCTCTGTGCTTTTTCTGCTGTATCACTATGCCGCTCGCTGGTCGAAGCAATGACATTAATGGTTTGGAACATGGATTCCACCGCTTGCTGTAGCTTGTCACTGCGCTGGCTTGAGTCCAATATCATCGAGCTTTGCTCGACATTTTGTACGCCCTGCTCCATATAGCTGACCGCGGTTTTTGATTGGCCACGCAATTTACTTACCGTTTCACCAATATGATTGGCTGCGGTTGATGTTTTGGTGGCGAGGTTCCTCACTTCATCAGCCACCACAGAGAACCCACGGCCATGTTCGCCGGCTCTAGCCGCTTCGATAGCCGCATTCAAAGCCAACAAATTAGTTTGCTCGGTAATTTCCGAAATAAGTCGAACAATCCCTTCAATATGTTTCATCTCGTCGTTAATTTCATTCACGCTATTTGCAGACGCTTTAACGATATCTTTGATCTCTTGAGTATTGCTTACCGCTTGCTGATACTCTTCTTGTGCGGAATCGACCATATTCTGCATCAATTCTTGTAACTGCTGCGCTGATTGCTCTGCTTTGTGGATTTCAGCTTGCTGATGGTGGGTTAATGTTAACAGGGAGTCGATAGAGCCAGAGGTTTGAACGGTACAATCATCCACCACACTGCAGCGGCGCAACATTGAATTACTCACCTGTTCAACTTCACTTGAGGCAAAGATAATGCCGCCGACCACTCCCTCGAGGTTATCAATGAAGCTGTTAATCCATCGGCCTAAATCCCCCGTCTCATCGGGATGAAATTGCTGGCTATCAAGCCTGCGCTTTAGATCCCCATCACCTTCCGCAATGGTTTTTATCACCCCTGTCATTTGTTCAAGCTGCCTTACCATAGGCATTGCGAACATATACTTGAACACACCGTAGCCAATCAGCAGTGACATGGCCATCATCAGGCCGAGAGCTGGGATCCCCAATGACATAAAGTGCGAGAGAAACAAAGGAGGCACAACGGTAAACAGCCAAATCAGTAAGTACTTATTACTCAATTTCTTGGCAAGGGAACGGTGACGATAGACTTCTTCAAGATCGGCCTCGCACATCATCCCCCAGCGATCGGGAGAGCCACGAAGCTGGAATGTCACGCCCTTCCCTATCACCGGTATATGGCGATAGTCGGAATAACCTGGATATTCCACATACAGGTTTTCGCCTTTAGCAATTGTCTCCCTGACGCCTGGATGCAGCTTCTTGGTGGCCGGATCGGTGAATACAATTTCAAACTCGGTATGTTTATCGATCTTGACCGCCCCCCAATCAGTTCCAATACCCGATTTCAGGTTCTCGCCATGAGAAAACGTGCTGTCTTCAAAACGTGAACGAGAAAGGGCAATACCAGGCTGAATTGACGGTTCAAACTTCGAATCAACCATGAATATGTAGTTATCACCCGACTCACTATAAATATGCCCGGCTTCTCGCTGGATCAAATCTCCCAGCACGTCATTCGGAACGCGGCCACATAGGCAACCGATGAAAGTGCCAGACACTTCTATCGGCTGATAGAACATCAATGTGACTTCATCATGGAAGCTTGAGCTTGAAGGGCCCGGTGCCAACGTCTGCTTATCGATGTACGGCCCATGCAGAAATTGCTTTTCACGCCCTTGGGCCAATGCGTCTTGTTGGCGATGAACTTGACCAACATGAGCGGGAAAACTGCTTGCCGTGATCATGCCGTCGGCATTAACAATAAATAGTTCTGAAAAGTCATTATTTCGTTTTAGCAATTGACCCAGAACATTAGGCTGCTCTTGTGTTGGTTTTGTCGCGAGGTAGAACATCGCATCTTGCAGGAAGTCCCACTGTGTTTCTGTCCAAGTATGGAGCAGCCTTACCCGCGTATTCGAAATACTGTCGAATGTCTCTTCAAGGTAAGAGATCTTATCTCGGTTTAGCCAGCACGCTTTACGCATCGCCAGCTTACCATTAGGGCCCCAAATTGGGAGCCAGTTCTTTTCTTGCTGTGAGAGCTGCATTGTATCTATCCATATACATCATCCTATTGTTTTAAATGCAAAAAAAATACCAAACTCAACAGTTTGGTATTTTATGGTTTGATAGTGGATGATAGGGACAACACACTGAAATAAATGATAAAAAACTTAGTATGACCACTCCCGGTCAACATTGGTGCATCACATTGAAGTGATGCACCAATCTTGGGCGAATCGTTCAGAGCAATCTATTCCTTGTAGTTAAACGTCAACAGACGCAGCGCATTAAGGGTGACTAATGCCGTTGCTCCGCTATCGGCCAATACCGCAACCCACAAGCCTGTCATACCCAGCAAGGTGGTAATCAAGAAAACCCCTTTCAAACCTAGCGCCAGAAATACATTCTGTTTGATGTTGGCCAGCGTCGCTTTCGACAGAGCAATCATCATTGGCAGCTCTGAGACACGGTTATGGGTCAAGGCAGCATCGGCAGTTTCCAACGCCACATCTGTCCCTCCGCCCATCGCAATACCAATCGAGGCCGTTTTCATTGCCGGTGCATCGTTGATACCGTCACCGACCATAGCCACATTGGCGCGTTGGTTTGCCAACTCTACATGCTGTACCTTGTCTTCCGGAAGCAAACCTGCTTCAAACGCAATCCCGATTTCGCCAGCAATTGCGGCCGCAGCACGCGGGTTATCACCGGTCAGCATCACAGAGTGAATCCCCATCTCCTTGAGCTTCTGTACCGCTTTGGCACTGTCTGCACGCAAGTTATCACGCCAAGCAATGAGCCCTACCGGTTGCAAGTTCCGAAGAGCAACCACCAAGGTCTTCCCTTCTCCCTCTAGCCCATAAGCTTGCTCTGACTGCTGTGCTGTCAGCGATACATTTTCTGGCATGCGATCAGCAGCCACCAGCATCAAGGTATCACCGTCGCAATTCCCCTGAATACCTCGTCCAGGCAGCGCTTGACGCTCTTGCGCTTCTTCAACCTGCAAACCACGCTCTTTCGCGGCATTGACCACAGCCTGTGCCAGTGGGTGGGCAGATCCCACCTCTACCGCCGCTGATTGGCGCAACAAACGCGCTTCGTCGCCATCCCAGCTGACAATATCTGTCATTACAGGTTTACCTTCGGTGAGGGTACCGGTTTTATCAAAAGCAACGGTTTGAATTCTTCCTAATTGTTCAAGTGCAGCCCCGCCTTTAATCAGAGCACCACGACGTGTTGCCGCTGCCAAACCTGATGTAATCGCTGCTGGAATCGAAATCACCAGAGCACATGGACAAGCAATCAAAAGTAGCGTTAGGCCCTTGTACAGCCATTCATCCCAGTTTTGTCCAAACAACATCGGTGGCACAACAACCACCAAAGCAGCCAACACGATCATCGCTGGGGTATACCAGCGGCTAAACCGATCAACAAAGCGCTCTAGTGGTGCCTTACGCGATTCTGCATCCTCGATCAGATGCAAAATACGGTCAATAGCATTCGCGCCCTGCTCTGAAATAATACGTAGACGTACCACCTTATCCGCTACCAATGCACCCGCCATTACCTGCTCACCCGGCAAGCGTTCAACCGGTACGGATTCACCGGTTAATGCACTTTCATCAAAACTAGCCGCCGCATCCAATAGCTCTACATCAGCGGGCAAACGACCACCCGGTGCCACTTCGATGACATCACCTTGCTGGAGCTCACTGGCCGACACTTGCTCTTTGCTCCCATCAGGCAAAATACGGCTAGCTTTTTCCGGCACCAAGGCCATCAGCGATTTCACCCCACTGCGCGCTTTTGCTGAGGCGTAGCCCTCAAGCTGCTCACCGATAAGGAACAGCAGTAGCACCATGGCAGCTTCTGCGGTTTCCCCCAGATACAGAGCACCAATGGCAGCCACGCTCATCAGAGTCTCGATGGAAAATAGCGAACCGCTTTTTGCCAAATTGATGGCCTTGCGAGCGATGGGCAGTAGCCCTACCAAGGTGGTCGCCGTAAACGCCGCTAACCCCATGGCTTCAGACTGTCTACTGACCAAAAATGAAATAAGCATCATCACCGCAATCATCAGTACAGGAAGATTTTCCTTAAGCAAACTCGCAGGCTTGTCTTCTTCTGATGAACCGCCAGAGCTAAAGAGCGAAAAGCCAGTTTCACGGCTTTTCGCAACAATAGCGCCCGATATCTCAGAAGATTGACAATTAACGACCAACTTTTCAGTGGCAAACATCACTTTCGCGGAAACAACACCATCAAGGCCATTAATCGCCTTTTCTAATTTACTGGCGCAACTTGGACAGTCCATACCGCCGACTTTCCAACTTATCGTTGTACTGTGAGGGGCTGGAGAAACATCGTCACTTTGAGCGTCATCGCTCTGTTCTTCTACGCTCGCTGTACTGCTGCAGCCACCTGAACTGCAACATGACGATTCTGCCGCTGCCTCTGCGGAAGTGATTTTATTCACTGAAAACCCTGAGGAGGCGCCGGAGGCAGGATCGTCATCGCCCGGCGATAATTCCGATTCTTGCGAGGTTGCTGGTGTTTGGGTTGATTGGCAGCTGCTTGATGCACAGCACGATTCTGGGGTGTTGTTTTCAACCACAACAGAAGGCTGACCTACGCTGGCAGCTTTCACTGAATGAACATGTAACTTCTTATTATTGCATTGGGCACACATGGCCTTCTCCTTGTCTTTGTTATCTATGGTTTGCTCACAATGTCTATAACTATAAACCTTGGAGTTAAGTCTAAGGTCAAGTCACAAGGTATATAAGATTTCTTCTACACTGAAGGTAACCACAAATTGGTTATGGACATACCGCTATGTTTTTTTATACCCTCGCCACCCTGTTTCCCTATAGCACACATCGACAATGGCAAAGAAACCCGATCGCCGTACGGCAATGCTTCAGATCATCGAACAAGTTAAGTTAGAGCTGCCACTTTATGACTCTGATACTTTTGTCTGTGGCCCTGACAACAGTTGCATCGGTTGTCCAAAAAAGCTGATGGAATTGCTGGAATCGGAGGTTTCTTACTGGGAGTGTGCATTAGAGCGAGGCGATTCGCCGGATTTCGACGATATTTCGCGCTTTGGCAAAATGTGCCGGAACATCAAGCGCGGTTTGGTCAGAAACAATATTGTGGCAGCCTAGGCTATTCAGATACAAAAAAGCAGGCTGTGCCTGCTTTTTTGTTTTAATTACGTCCTTAACTCAAACGCCTGAACACCACACCATTATCAAGGATCTCCATCCACGGCTGGTAATCCATTCCCATATCAAAGATATATTCGGTGATAAGGCTACGTGCTGTCGTCAGCAAGCTCTCAGCTTTCCAAGGCTTTTCGAAATAACTTTCGATACGAGCGCGGTTAATTGCCACGATGGTGTCTTGGTGTGTTGCCTGACCGGTCAGCAGAACCTTCTTTGTTTTGTGAAAGCGGGTATCCTGCGAAACCTCTGTCAGAAGCTCGACACCAGTTTTACCCGGCATGACATGATCTGAGATCACCAACGCAATGAACTCGCCTTCGGCATCCAGTTCGTCCATCAATTCAAGTGCTTCATCCGCTGACTCACAATCTTCAACATGGAAGAAATCATTCAACGGCGACAAATCTTTCAATACAGCGCTGAGTACTTCCCTTTGATCATCTACACAGATAATGTTTAG
The DNA here is from genome assembly GCF_052873815.1 of Photobacterium sp. DNB23_23_1. Taxonomy (NCBI): domain Bacteria; kingdom Pseudomonadati; phylum Pseudomonadota; class Gammaproteobacteria; order Vibrionales; family Vibrionaceae; genus Photobacterium; species Photobacterium sp. DNB23_23_1. The sequence goes on from NZ_JBNNXT010000004.1 coordinate 103,865, forward strand.
TTTTTCCATGAACCATTCCCTTACGCGATTGGCAATTTAATACGAAATTTTGTTTTATCTAGGTCGCTCTTTAGTGCAATGGTGCCACCATAACTGTTGACTATCCGCTGTACTATCGAGAGGCCCAGCCCTAATCCGAACGACAACCCACCTTTTTTGGTTGTAAAGTTAGGTTGAAAAACTTTCCGTCGTGTCGCTTCATCGATCATCGGCCCATTATTACTGATGGTGATCAACAGACGGTTCTTTGAATGCCGCGTAATAATCTCGATCTGCGGCTCTGCAGTATGCTCCATGGCATCACAGGCATTCTTGATAATATTGACCCATACCTGCACCAGCTCTGTGGTACTGGCGGTAATGGTCGGCAATACTGCCGGACGCAATACCACATTGACCCGCCTTAAATTACTTTGCAGCAGAGCCAGTGATTTGTGGATCGTATCGTTTACATCAACCTCTGGCTGACGAGCATTGTCAGTGCCGCCAAGCTGTTTCACCGAACGGACAATACTGGCAGCATGCTTCGAGGCCAACCGCATATCATGCAGATCTCGGCCGATATCCCAATACTGCAAAGCCTCATTGAGGTTCTCGAGCCAATATGCTGGTACCTCACCCTCTGGCACCGCACGGGCAAGCTGTCTAGCCGGCTCCCTTTCGAGGCCAAGATCTTGCTGTAGCTGCTTGGCACGTTTGCGAGCCTGAGCCGAGGTAACGGCTTGACCATCGCAAATACCGAGATCAAGAAACGGACTGACTTCCGGCTTATTTTCTTCCAGAAAGCGGCAAATTCCCTGCTGCAACCCTTCGGTTTTACTGCTCAATACACCGACCGCATTATTGAGCTCGTGAGCAATACCAGCCGCTAACTGACCCAAGGTTGTCATCTGCTCGGCTGCGTAGAGTTTTTGCAAAGCCTTTTCTTTTTCAATCGCCTGCAGCCCAGTCATCATCTGGCGCTGGGCCAACTCATGAACCATAACCGGCATAAACTGCTCGGCCAGAGAACCGAACGTTTCAGGTTCAACAGGCTGAGTTTTGAGATCTATCCACGCGATTTCGCTGTCTTTTTCTGCCACCACAGTAGTCGATGCCATCAATGTTTGAGCAAAGAAGCTATGAACACCAAAAAACATCCCCTGCTCAACCCTGAACACTTTTGCTGTTACATCAGCGTCGTTCTTGAGGTAACCAGACAACTCACCTTTCTTCACCCAATACAGTTTATCGTTGTAACCATCTTGCACCAGTATCTGTGTCCCAGCTTTAACTGCTTCGGTCCGAGCTGGGTCACAGAAGTACACATCGATGATACGCTGCATGGCTTTTGGTTGATGCATGGAGGCTCTCTTAAATGTGGTCAATCAAGTGCAGAATCCAGATCATAGCAAAACTAAGCACCACACCAACGACCCCGATAATTACCCCAACTCGGGCCATCTGATTACTCTGAACATTGCCGGTTGCGTGGGCAAGAGCATTGGGGGGAGTACTAATAGGCAGAGACATTCCCAGCGAAGCGGCGAACGTTACCACCAAAATCAAGGTAATTTCGCCACCTAGCGGTACAAGCGACACCATCGATGTACCCAAAGCGGCCATGATTGGCATTAACAAGTTCGCCGTCGCAGTATGAGACATAAAGTTTGCCATCACCAAACATAGCAACGCCGCCCCACCAAGAACAATGTATGGCGAGAAGCTATCAAACGGAATACTGTTTACCATCAGCTTTGCCAACCCAGTTTGGTCTAACGCCAAGCCAAGAGCGATACCGCCCGATACCAACCAAAGCACATCCCAGGAAATCTTTTTCAGATCTTCCTTGTTAATAATGCCGGTCAAAGAGAATACAGCAACCGGGATCAGTGCAACGGTGTAAGAGTTCATGCCATGGGACGATCCCATTAACCAAAGAATAATAGTCAGGGCGAAGGTGACATAGACGGTAATCGCCTTCGGCGTCATCAAGAACTTACCTTTGATGGTCAACTCAATTTTTTCTTGCTTGGCAGGGTAAAGCGCATTGAGCAGCACCCATGCAAAGACCAGCAAGACAGCCACAAACGGCACACCGAAGAACATCCACTCCCCGAAAGTGATCAGGTTGTCACCGGTTAGATATTTCAGCGCAATAGCGTTGGGCGGGGTACCGATTGGAGTACCGATGCCCCCAATGTTTGCCGCCACAGGAATACACAGGGCAAAGGCGACTTTTCCTGGATCCTTGGCCCCAAATAGCGCAATCACCGGTGCCAAAATCGACAGCATCATCGCCGTCGTCGCCGTGTTCGACATGAACATGGAGAAAATCGCGGTGATCAACATCAGTCCGAACATGACATATTTCGGCTGAGTACCAAACGGCTTTAGCAGCACACGCGCCAAGTTGACATCAAGGCGGAATTTGGTAGCAGCCATGGCAAGAAAGAAGCCCCCCAAGAACAGCATAATGATCGGACTGGCGAAGGTCGCCATGATATCGCTGTAGCTAAGCAACTTGCCAAAATGCGGCTGCCCTTCTGCCGAACGGAACAAGTACAATCCTTTATCGGAGAGCAACATGAGTTCCAAAACGATAATAACGACAGACGTTGCATAAATCGGAATTGGCTCCAACACCCAGCACAAGGCCGCCAACAAAAAGATCGCGATGACACGCTGCTGAACAACAGTTAACCCTTCAACGGGAAACGCAGATGCCGGTATCATCAGAATGATGAGTGGGATGAGAACGGGTATGATCACCCTTAGATATTGACGCATGTTTACATTATTCCCTTAAAAACACAGAATCTTTGTGTCTGTCACTGCTATTAGAAATATTTCATCAATGAATTAATGCAGCAGGATCAGAGATACCGATAGCGCTTTTGTCTACCGGTAAAAAACTAGATTGAGTAATTGTGCGTCTAAAGGTAGGAAGTTTCACCGAAACAGATCAATAAACCAGTGAATTATAAATCTTTTTGATGGTTGACATTGGCCAAAACAAAAATCAAACCTTGGTTTCTATAGCGAGCGCCTCTTCAATCACATCTTCATGCCCCATATAGGTCCGTGATGAACAGAACGGGGTTAATGGCACACTTGGCTCGAGTATTTCTTGCTCTTCCTGTTTTTGTTCATGTTCAGCGGCCATTTTTCTGACCTGATTAACCACTAACATGCCACTGATGATCCCGAACACTATGGTTCCCGCTGCCTGACCAATCAATACCCCTTCGGCTCCGCCAAGTTTTCCGCCCAGCCAGACAAAAGGAATCGTCCCCAAGGTCGCTTTGCCCATATTGAGTGCCGTCGACCATGTCGGCCGGTTGAGGTTATTGAAGGCCGCATTGGCGACAAACATTGCACCATTGAAAATAAAGGTTATCGCAACATAGCTACAAAACACCGACAGTATGCTGGCAGCGTCGCCCTGCAAACTAAATGCCGCTATCAGCCAATCCTGCGAAGACCACAGTATTATAGACACCAGCACGCAGTAACCACTGACAAACAACAGCGCATCTGATAATGAGCGTAAAATACGATCCCACCGCTCGGCACCAAAATTTTGACCAATGATCGGGCCAATCGCCCCAGAGAGAGAGAACACCAGTGCAAAGCTCACCGGCATGATTCGCCCTATCACCGCGTATCCAGCGACAAAACTCTCGCCAAACTGCGCGATGTTGCTGGTCACGATGGCATTACCTATCGGCGTTGCGGTATTGGTCAGTATTGCCGGTAAGGCGATCGCCGAAATGGGTAACAAGGACGAGAAAAACGCCGAGAACTTGGGGCGGGAAACTAAGTCGTGATGGACAATAATGGCATGGAGGGAGAACACCATCACCGCCAATCTGGCAAATACTGACGCTATCGCAGCCCCTTCAACACCCATTGAAAAGCCGAAAATAAACAAAGGATCAAGCACGGCATTCACACCGCCACCAATTAGTGTGGCATACATCGAACGGCGGGCATCGCCGATACCACGCAATGCCGCGCCAGCCGACATGGAAATCGCAATCATCGGTGCGCTTGGCAGGAGAATAGTCAGATAATCCGTCGCAGCTTCAGCCACCCTGCCCTGCGCCCCAATCATAGATAACAAGGCCTGAAGGTTGGACATCATGCCATAGACAAGAATCGCGCTGAATATAACAGCAAAGATCATGACATTGACAGTGACCAAGCGGGCTTTATCCCGTTGGTTGGCACCCAAGGCTCTGGATACCAAGGCCCCCATGGCAATAGAGGTACCAATTGAGGCTGAGGTCGAGAAAAATATCAAAGTGCCGGCAAAACCAATCGCCGCTGCTAGCTCAATCTCACCAAGTAAACTGATGAAGAACATATCGAGCAAGTCAACCAAAAACAGCGCCATCAAACCAACAGCACCAGTACCGGACATCACCACGATATGCTTCATGGGCGTACCGGTGACGAATTTTGCATCTTTAGGGGGCTGAGCTTTGCGAGCTTCTGCAGAGGGACGGGGCTGCTTGGGCACAGGCTCTCCTTGCTATTATACCAACCTACATAAATATTTGATCAGTCTTGCAGGTTAAAATCGCTGTTCTCTGCGTTAGATATTTTGTAATTTGAGCCACTAGTGACTGCAATATCAACCTTGATAACAACGATTTTTCCAGTGCAAATACTTGATCAACGACTTATCCAGATTGGTATAAGGCGTTACCTAACTATGGGTGAATAAGAAAGACGCGATGTGCGCCTTTCTTTACTGTCATCACGGGAATAGTGATTAAACGGGATGCTTGAAACAATCCCCAATCTGGTTGCTGATCGCCGTTAGCACATCACGTCTCGTAATAACCCCCGCCAAACGACCGTTTTCTACAACAGGGTAGATTTTCGGTTTTTGTCCAGCCATGGTATCGGCCAGCTCAATAATCGAGTCTTCAGGCGATACAGTCAGCACTTCAGTGTGCATACACTCTTCAACCGTATGGGTGTCTTGACAGTAATAACCCACTTTGAGAAGTTTGTGAATCATGTCCTGTTCGGAAAGAAAACCAACCACTTTGCGAGACTCATCAATAACCGGGCCACCGATCTGCTTGGCTGAAAGTAACTTATCCAGAGCCTTAGAAAGAGACATCTTTGGCTCAAATGTCACCGGACGTACATTCATATAATCCTTAACCTTCAACGACTCCATACATCCCCCTAATTCATGCCTGTCAGACAACCTACTACTCTGCTGATTACCCTGACCATAATTTTTTCGATTGGCTCTCCCACTCCGGGAGCTCCCCTTTTGATATAAGTGTCGTCTATTTCCTTGAAATTACTAAATTGAAATAAGCGATTTTATCAATAGATCTTACCTATCATCATACCAAAACACTTTAAAACCGCTGTTCTCTGAGTGAAAGAGAAAACAAAAAACCGCCGTTAGGAACGGCGGTTTTTTTGTTATGGAGGCCCAATATAAAGATTACATGAATAGCATAAACAACATCGCAAACGGCAGTTGGTCACCATTGGAGAGGATCACCTTGTCACCATCAATCTTCATATTAAGGAGGTAATGAGTGGCATTGCGTTCCACAATCAAGCTCTGCTCCAACATATCAACACGCTCGCTCAGCAGCGGATCGGCTTCAACGAGCTCAACAGGCAAGCTAAGATGAATATCACCGCCGAGTTTCTCGGCAATCTGACCGATATTTTGCGAAATATTGCTGATACCCGGCTCGACAGCCATGTTCAAACTGCTAGTGACCTGACCTTCCGGGGCCAAAACACTTAAATCACCAATAGAAAAGGTAAGTCCTTTAGCTACCAACGAATCCAATGCCGCAGACACTTCCATTGCTTGTTGTTCAGTCAATGGTTCTTCCAGGTCATCAGTCATATCTCCCAATAGGCTCAACGACGGGTAATCAAGCTCAGAGAAAGCCATCTGGAAGTTGAAGTTTTGGTATTCGCTGCCGTCCAGCATTACCAGCTTACCCACCTGAATATGGTTTGAGTTAGAAAGCTGAAGTTCAGGCTTTTCCTCTCCCTCAGGCGTTTCAGGCTGAATAAGCACATTTTCCATACCAACGATGAGCTGCGCCACATCCACACTCTGCTCGGAATTCAAATCGCTAAAGCGCACTTCATCAAGGGTCAGAGATTGGTCACCAATCCAGAACTGACCATCCAGATACCCTTTACCACCGCCTTTTAGGCCTTTCAGCACCATCTCTTCATGGGCTGTTGTGGTGAGATTAGCGGATGGAAGTTGGTATTGGAACTCCCCAGCACCTTTCGCATTCACCGTTCCCTGCATAACAAACGATGACAAGGCAACATTGGTTCCGCTGATTTCTTTCTCTTCAATAGGGTTGATCTGGAAGGTAAAGTCCGTTTTACGGGTCATCGCCGTGTTGGTCGTAAAGGTAACAGGCGCAACACCTTCACCCCATAATGTATCCGCCATAGGCTTAAGTTCGTCATCCACCTGCAGCTCACTGGTAGAGGAAACGCTCAAAAAACCGTGATTTACATGATGCTTAACAAACCAAACGGTTGGTAGGCCTTCATCTTCAAAAAGAAATTTCAACTCATCTTTTAGCTCAATTTTTGATACCGCTTCGGAAGTTAGATATCCGCGCTTATAGGTGTCATTGGACACGGCAAGATACGGATTTTCATACTGACCAAGCGTATCAAGATAAATACGCTCGCCAATTTGCCCCGTGGCAAAAGGCCAGCACAGTGCCACAGCCACTGCACCACCAACCGCACCGATTTTTCCTAGCATTTTTTTTAGGTCCCAGATCTGAAGATGAAAAACTCAGTCTATCATAGCTTGCTGAACAATAAATTTATCAATATTCATTGATTTAAAGGGCATTTTTATCAGAGCCCCAACAAATTAGCTTAGAATCACACCTTCAACAATCTGTAATACTATTCTCACGTGATTGCTAGATGGCTCTCAGTCAAGTGTGTTTGATTCTTATACACTAAAATACAAAGTATCTAATCATAACAGCAACATAGCAGTATTTTGACGTGAAGGGTGTAACGGTGAATAGTTTTGCGATTGTCTGTTTGGACGACGACCCACTTGTTGTGGAAAAGCTCAATCAGGATTTATCGGCCTTTGCCGACCTGTTCGACATTTATAATGCCTACAGCATTAACGAAGCCAATAAGGTTCTGGCTGATATCGAAGCTAAGAATCAGCGGGTTGCAATGGTGATTTGCGACAACGAACTCGGTGATGACCGAGGTGTTAACTTTCTGGTTTCGCTCGACCAGTACCCAGCCAGCAAGCAGGCTCGCTCAGTACTACTCAATGATATGCCGCAGCTTGATGTCATCATGCAAGCAGTCAACGAAGGACGTCTGCACTATTGCCTCACCAAACCGTGGAAGCCACAAGAGCTCAAACAAGTTCTCGTAAAAGAACTCACGCACTTCGTATTGAAACATCCGGATGAAGACTGCCTCAAGTACAGCCAACTGCTTGATCACCGTAGGATCCTCAATGCCCATATAGAACGACAGATGTCGCGGTTCCGCTCAGGGTTTATCCAGCATAGTCACACCCTCGACGATACCACCTTGGCCACACAGGTGATCGATGCCCTGCATGATTTCTTTGCCAGCAACGATGACACCCGCGCTTGTCGCAGCTACAGTGCCAACCATATCCTTACCCAGGAAGGCGAACCCAATGACTTCCTCTGGTTCATCACCAGTGGTGAGGTCGCGCTATATAAAAAGGATGAGCATGGGCGTCGCCATGAGGTGGTAAGGGCCGGACCCGGTCATCTCGTCGGCGGGATGTCGTTTATCTCTGGGGAAACATCGTTTTCAACCGGCGTGACTCTGTGCGGCACCGATGTCATCAAACTTGACAGAGAGCTCTTTAATAAAGTCATGAACTCACGCAGTGAGTTGCTTCCCCTGTTTACCAACCTTCTCTTGCGCAACTCCAACCGCCGCCTGAAAGGGAGTATCCAAACCGAAATGCGGTTGCAACAAACCCTAAAATCATTGGATGAAGCCTATCACCAGTTGATCGACAAAGAAAAAATGGCGATGCTCGGTCAGTTGGTAGCTGGTGTGGCCCATGAGCTGAACAACCCTGTTTCTGCTATCTTGCGCGGCAGTGATACCCTCAAACAAACCATCGGCAGCATTACCAAAACCACACTCAGTCATGAGAACCAAGATCGTGGTAACGACATTATGCAACAAGCAATGCTATCAAGACCGCTGTCTACCTCTGAAGCCCGGCAACGTGCCAAGCAATTAACCAATGTGCTCGGTGATAGGCAGCTTGCCCGTAAGGCGGTACAGATGGGAATTGATAACGACGACTATATCCGTGAATGGTTGCTCCCTCAAAAAAACAAACTGCCAGAAGTACTTGCCGAGTGGGAAAATTACTATCAGATGGGTAACTTCCTCCGATCTATCAATGTCTGTGCTCAGCGGATTGCGGATCTGGTCAAAAGTCTGAAAAGCTATGCGCGGCAAGATGATGAGTCAGTACACTCTGTCGATATCCATGAAGGGCTGGAAGACACCTTGGTGATATTCGAAAATAAGCTCAAGCGCCACCAATTAATTAAAGATTACAGCTCGCTTCCACCGCTGCGTTGTCAGCCTATCGCATTGCAGCAAGTGTGGACTAACCTGATCTCCAACGCGCTTGATGCCGTTGACGAACCGGGGCAAATTAAAGTGATCACACGGCAAGTCACACTCGATGGACCAACCAAGCAGGGGATTGAAGTCATGGTAGAGGATAATGGCAAGGGGATCCCGCCAGAACAACAAGACAAAATTTTCGAGCTCAATTTCACTACCAAGCGAGAAGGCAACTTCGGCCTTGGGATCGGGTTATCGGTTTGCCAACAGATAATCCACCAACATAATGGCAGTATCAGGGTCGAATCCGAACCCGGCCTGTTTACCAGAATGATAGTTACTTTGCCTTTAGGCGAGGCACTTAAGGAGAGCCTATGAACAAATACCTGATCCTTTGCGTAGATGATGAGCGGGAAGTACTTGATAGCGTCATCAATGATCTGCGCTCGCTGGAAGAGCATTTCGTTATCGAAGCAGCTGAATCGGTCGACGAAGCCAAAGAAGTACTCGCTGATACCATTGCCGATCATACCCCACTGGCACTGATCCTGTGTGACCACATTATGCCAGGAGAAACAGGTATCGATTTTCTCATTGAGCTCAAGCACCAGGAAGAATCTTGCCATGCCCGCAAGGTACTGCTGACCGGGCAAGCTGGCCTCGAGGAAACCGTACAAGCGGTCAACAACGCCAGCTTGGATTACTACATCGCCAAACCTTGGAACGGTGATCAGCTCAGACAGATCGTCATTGATCAGCTGACCACCTTTGTGATCGACAATGAATCAGACTCTGGGTTGATGGCATGGATCCAGATCCTTGATGCCAACCGGATCATGGAAGCCTTGAGTCACCGCAGGTTATCGCTGTCCGACGTATAACCCTATAAATTTAATTGTCATACAAACCTTTTCGGGTTAGGGAATAAAGTGTTATCTTGATCACAAAATAACAAGATCAATTACACTAATCCAAGGCTTATGCCGAGGAAGAGTCAACCCGAAAAGGTGATCCATGAAAGTTGCAGTCTTCAGCACCAAAAAGTATGACCAAAACTCCTTCGAACTGATTAATCAACATTATCACCATCAGCTCGACTTCTATGATTTTCGCCTGACGCAACAGACAGTCAAAATAGTTCAGGGCTATGATGCGATCTGTGCCTTCGTCAACGATGATTTGAGCCACCCTGTGCTAGAAGCTCTTGCACAAAACCAAGTAAAGCTTATCGCCATGCGCTGTGCCGGCTACGACAAAGTCGACCTTGAAGCAGCAAAATCACTGGGTATTCAAGTTGTCCGCGTTCCTGCCTACTCCCCCGAGGCCATTGCCGAACACACCCTTGGCCTGATGCTGAGCCTCAACCGTCGGATCCACCGGGCTTACCAACGTACCCGCGATGCCAACTTCTCGCTGGAAGGTCTGACTGGCTTCAACTTCCATGGCAAAACGGTCGGAGTGATAGGTACGGGAAAAATAGGTATTGCAACAACCCGTATTCTAAAAGGACTCGGCATGAATATTTTGGCCTATGATCCGTACGAAAATCCTATTGCTATTGAATTAGGCGTGAAATACACCAGTTTGGAAGAGATATACCACCAAGCGGATGTTATCACTTTGCATTGCCCAATGACTGAAGAAAACTACCATATGCTCAATGCCAACGCGTTCGCCAAAATGCGAGATGGGGTGATGATCATCAACACCAGCCGTGGGGAGTTACTCAATTCCAAAGATGCTATCGAGGCATTAAAAAATAGCAAAATTGGCTCCTTGGGCATTGATGTCTACGAAAACGAAAAAGATTTGTTCTTTGAGGACAAATCTAATGATGTGATAAAAGATGATGTCTTCCGTCGTTTATCAGCCTGCCATAATGTTCTCTTTACCGGACACCAAGCCTTCCTGACCGAAGAGGCCTTGGGCAACATTGCGGATACGACATTGAACAACATCAAACAGTTCGAACAGGAACAACAATCAGGCAATGAGCTGGTCTGATTCATCCAAGCCCGGCAGGCTATAAGCCTGCCTTTAGTAAACATAAAGTGATAATTAAAATCGACGATCACAAAATATTACTAATTTTGTCGACTTTTACGTCTATTACCTTACTAACAACACAGCAAATTTCCACAAAACCGCTATGAACACTCGCTTTTGTCCATTAAAATAGTTCAATTATTTTTTAGCCCATTGGACAAATTTGTCATGCGTAAAACTCTAATTGCTTCAGGTCTTGTCCTGGCATCTGTTTCAGCGGTACAGGCGAATGCCCAGCCGACAATGAGCAATTTCAGCTACGACTACACTGAAGCGCGTATTGGTATTAGCCCGCTGACTTACGGTGCTGGTTTCAGCACTTCAATCCACCCGAATGCCCACATCACCGGTAGCATCGACACTGAATTCGAAAGCGATTGGGATGCAACACTCGGTGTAGGCTTCCACGCCCCTGTTAACAATTGGGCTGATATCACCGGTGAACTTAAAGCACGCAGTGCTAAAAACAAAAGTGCACTGAAAAGTTCAAGCGGTAAGTTTGGTGTTGAAGTGAACTTGGGTGTTCGTCAATGGCTGGGTCCACAGCTAGAAGTTGGCGGTACTATCGGCCACATTAACATTGACGATTTCGAAGAAGTCACTGGCAGTGTTTACGGCCGCTTCCACGCAACAGAACTATTTTCTGTTGGCGTTACCGGTCGATTCAACGAACTGTACGGCGATCAAGTAATGCTGTCTACGCGATTCAAGTTCTAATCTTCGTTAAAATAGACACCGCAGATAATAAGCGCCCTGCTAATGCAGGGCGTTTTTCTTTGTAACCGTTAGCTGTATACGCAACTACTGCACTTCAGCCAACCAATCAATAAACGCTTTCACCCGTGGTGACGTTGCCATTTCGTTACGGCACACTAAGAAATAGTTTTGGGGTGAGGCCACCGAAAGCGTAAAGGGCCTAACAAGCCGCCCGGACTCGAGCTGCTCGGCTATAAACGACGCCCGACCAATAGCGACACCAATTCCCCGCTCCGCAGCCTGCAGTGCCAAATCAGCTCGGTCAAATGTACAACCCACCTCTGGCAACACCACGCCATTTTGCTGTGCCCAGTACTGCCATTCATCGTTTATGCCTGCTCTTGCCCATGGCGCGGCATCATGCAACAACATGCAAGAAGTTAATTTTGCAGGATTACCGTATAAGCCATGTTGATCGGCATACTCATGGCTACAAACAGGTACCATGCTTTCGTCCATCAGCTTGACCACATGCAGCCCGGTGTATTTTCCGTTGCCAAAGTAGATAGCACAATCGAAAGACTCGGTATGGAAGTCCACCAGCTCATTACGAGTTCGCAGATGAAAACGCAGTGCGGGGTATTTTTCCAAGAAACTATTCAGTCTTGGTAACAGCCAGCGCTGAGCAAACGTGGGGGGGACTGACACATTGAGATCACCGCTTAACTCAAGGGTACGCAGATCCCTCAGCTCATTCGCTATATCACCAAAATTAAGCGCAAGAACTTCCTTTAGCCGCTTGCCTTCATCGGTTAGTGTGAGCTTTCTAGGCTGGCGAATAAACAGTTTTACGCCTAATGAATCTTCCAAATTTTTGATTTTATGGCTTACCGCACTTTGCGTCAGGCATAAAATCTCCGCCGCGCGTGTAAAGCTCATCTGATCGGCTGCAATAAGAAAGCAATGGAGCCCAGATAACACAGGCCCAGTCAAACGTGGTAGTCGCATATATCATTAAACAACATGGATTTATCAACACATGATATACCTAAATGTCCTCAGATTCTTGCTTCTAATCACTGGTGGACATAAAGACAAAAGCCACTGCTCATGACAGTGACTTATTTATCATTTAAAATTATTTGTTAGATCTTATTGTACATCTCGTAATAAGCGTTGCTTTTGTTCTTCTTTCAGTAATGTCCAATGGCAACCATCAATGGCTCCAGCAAACATCCACAACAACTTCACATCAAGATCTTTACCGTGGCTCTGCCGGACTTTACGAAAGACCTCAACCGCTCCCAGCGAGACAAAGCTACTAACATCTGGAACGCCGGCTTTTTTCACCATCCGCTCCAACGTCAAACGCATGTTAGGTAAGTCCCTAATTCTTTTGCTTTTATCTGACATTTTGTAATTCTTATCAGACGTTGAAATAGCAATTGACTCCTTAATTAAGTTCGCACAAGCCTTTGCATCTGTTTGGTAAATTTGGGTAATGTCGTAGTAATTGACAACGGCAGTGGTGCTACGTTTGATGTGTCTGAACTTTTCGCAACCGAGTAAAGTAAAATGTTGGTCGAGATTGCTCCCCCCCCGAAGGAATACAGCCTTATCGGTAATGATGGCGTACATTGCGTTTTCTATAAAAATGCCTGTACCACCGAACATGGAGCGTTTTTCAAACACGCCAAATTCACGCAAATAATTAAAGATCTCTTCCCTGAACCCTAGCAAAATTCATCTCCCATTAATTGTTAATGGCTTATTTTTCCTGAAGCGCCGAATAGAATCGCGTCATTAAATTGACTTTGACACAGCAAATTAATAATCGCCACATATGAAACAGTGAACACTTAAAAGTGAGAATTCAGACATATTACAGGACAAAAAATAAGCACTTTGGGGCAAATACGACCGTATTTTTTTATGGTGAAAACTGAACGAGTATCCCAAAATATACAGTAGGCACTATCTTTATTCTTATCGTCGTCTTGCACACATTGGGTATCCTTTTTTAGGCAATATCATGAATGAAATCGCCCTTTATCCATCCAATGTCCATATACTGCCAGGTGGCAGGGGCTCATTTACCCTGATAGAAAAGCGCTACCTGAGGATGCTAAAGGAAGCGTTAGCTAAGGATCTTCCTTTTGCCGTTTGTATGATTAACGAATCAGAGGTCGATAGTGAACTCAAACAAATCCCTGCTATAGCAACCCAATGCAACATCATCAACTTTGATCAGTTGGAGTCTGGCTTGTTATCTATTGTGGTTGAAGGGGTACAGAAAATTCGTATTCATGACATCCATCTCGAACAAGACGGGTTGATGAAAGGCAATTGCACACTTTATCCAAACTGGGGGGGTGACACTCTAAGGCCCAAAGATGAAGAGTTGGTTGATAAACTAAAGCTATTTTTTCAATCCATGCCAGAAATCAGCTCTCTGTACCCATCACCACATTGGGATGATATATCTTGGGTATGCCAACGCTGGATTGAGGTGCTACCGCTTGAGGTTCACTACAAGCAACTACTGATCACCCAAAATAACGCTACGTTAACCGCCCGCTTCCTACACAAATTGTTTCACTTGCCTGAAAACTAGTCAGATAAACATCCTGTAATGAATTTGTGCCATCGCCACTATCTATCCCCTCTCAGTCCCGATAGAATAGCCATGTCCAGACTTTTCGTAATGCAGTAATGACTCACGTATCTTTTTTTTGGCTAAAACCTGAAAACGACAAGATAATTAAGGGATTAGAGTCAGAATTCTGCTCTCTAGTTAAATCAGCCGTGCAAAAAGACAGGCTTATCCTTCCCCCTATCCCGTCCGTTCTCAGCAAGCTTCAACAGCTATGCAATAACGACGAAACTACCGTTCGCGATGTTGCCGATCTTCTCATCGATGATCCTGGTATCACCGCCTATATCGTCAAAATATCCAACACAATGATGTTCAACCGTCGCAATGTGGTTTGCCATGATATCTATAACGCAGTCAGTCGGTTAGGTATTTTTAGGGTAAGGGATATCATTACCGCGAAGGCCATCGAGGAGCTCAAGCTGCGGTATCACTTCAGCAAAGAATGCAACCAACTCCTCAAGCAGAGTGCCATTCGCTCGCGTCAGCTCGCTGCCACCATGGCATTAATCAGCCATGGCTTGGCCAACCACGAAGAGTTCCCCAAAGAACTAGAGCCGGAAAAAGCGTTGCTAGCAGGGCTGTTTGCCGATATTGGCCTATTCAGCCTGATCCATGAATACCAGTCCTATCTTGATAGTGGTAACTATCTCGATATCGATATCGCCAAGTATGTTTTCCAGCATAGCTGCCAAGAAGCCAGTAAGGTGATCCTTAAGCACTGGGGCTTCGACGACGATTACCTAGAAGTCGCAACCAACCAACCTCTTAAACACCCAACGCTAAATGACAATACTGGCTATCTTGATGTCGCACGTATGGCCCATCACCTGCTGATGTTCAAGAGTAATGATGATGCTATCGACGAACACCATGTCGAGCTTGATCTCGCTGGTGCCGAAGTGATGTATGAATTAACCAACCTCCCTGCGAAAGAATTTAATCTGCGCCTCAAAATGGTCATTAGCAATAGCGGCCTTTAGAGTTCTGTTCTGAAACTCTCTTCCGGCATACAGTAAGCGCATCAATTTGCTGAGAATGGTTATTGACCCATTCTCAGCCTTACTGATAAGCTGCTGAAAATATACCAAACCCAGTCATATTCTGTTCATATCAGAGTCATCTCGCCATTTGAGTTCAACCCAAATTGATGAAGACATAGTCGCTTTACATCAACGCAATTTTAGGTAGAAATCGAGAGGTAAAGAGGCTCCCAAGGGCTAGTTTATGGATAACCAGCCTCAACACTCACAAGGACCCACATGTTCTCTGGCATGCTCTATATTTTCCTGCCGTTGATTATCGGCTACTTCATTACCATCAATAAGCCTGCAGTACTGGCGTTTATCAACACTCAGACCAGCAGGCTGGTTCTGGTGATCCTGACCCTTATGGGGCTCAGTTTGGCCGGACTGGATAATATTGGGCAAAACCTCAACCAGATCCTCACTTACACCCTTGTATTCTTTTTAATGATCAGCGCCTGTAATCTGCTTGCCCTGCCAGTGCTAGACAAACTGATGCCAACTGAGACGGCTCATGGACACCAAACACTGCCATTGCGCGATATGATTTTAGAATCAATGAAGCTCATCGTAGTGGTTGCAGGCGGGTTGATTGTCGGTCTAATGACAGGTATCGAACTAGGCTGGGTAGATCAAGCTAGCGAAGTGATATTGCTATTACTGCTTTTCCTTATTGGCATCCAGCTCAGAAACAGCGGGATGACTCTGAAGCAGATTTTGCTCAACAAGAAAGGAATCATCATCGCGTTAACGATTATTGCTACCTCTCTGCCTGGCGGCTTGATTGCCGCATGGCTGCTTGACCTTCCCTATAACCAAGGCTTAGCGATGGCTTCTGGGTTCGGGTGGTATTCTCTGGCGGGTATCTTAATTGGTGACAGCCTTGGCCCTGTCATGGGCGGCGCTGCTTTCCTTAACGAATTATTGCGCGAGCTAGTCGCCCTGAGCCTGATCCCTATGATGATCAGCCGCTACCCGAGTACTGCGATCGGCTATGCTGGTGCCACCGCGATGGACTTCACCCTACCGGTGATCCAAAACTGTGGCGGCATACGCTGTGTTCCGATTGCAATTGTCAGCGGGTTTATTCTCAGCTTACTTGTACCAGTATTGATGCTGTTCTTTTTGTCGTTGTAAGAGTTGGCTATTGGCTATTGGCTATTGGCTATTGGCTATTGGCTATTGGCTATTGGCTATTGGCTATTGGCTATTGGCTAAAAGAGTTTAAGCAAAACTATTTTTGCATCAATTAACTCAGATCCTTGTTTATCTAAATGAGGGTACCCAAAATCTAAGGTATCCTCTTTTACTCTTATCAATGCATTCCTATGACACTAGCCAATAACTGTGTGCCTTAGGCTAAGTCACTTTACTGCCAACCAGTAATTCCAATCTCTTTACCACTAGCCTCCTTACCACTAGCCCATGACCTAGCGCCTCTAGCCAAGCTCTTATACCAACCTACATAAATATTTGATCAGTCTGCAGGTTAAAATCGCTGTTCTCTACGTTAGATATTTTTAATTAGAGCCACTAGTTACTGCAATATCTGCCTTGATAACAACGATTTTTCCAGTGCAAATACTTGATCAACGACTTATCCAGATTGGTATTAAAAGCAAAAAGGGAAGCCGAAGCTTCCCTTTGTTATAGATTTAATGGTTCGTATTAGTTGTTACGAATCCACTCATCCATGTCTGATTTCAGGTTGTCAGACTTAGTACCGAAGATAGCCTGAACACCACCACCAGCAACAACCACACCGGCTGCGCCTAGTTTCTTCAAGCGATCTTGGTCAACATTATCAACGCTTGCTACAGCAACACGTAGACGAGTGATACATGCGTCAAGGCCTGTGATGTTATCTTTACCACCGAATGCCATCACTAGGTCTTTCGCTAGCTCAGAGCCTTCAGCTGCAACGCCTTCGCCTGCTTCTTCTTCTTCACGACCTGGTGTTTTCAGGTCAAGCTTGGTGATTACAGCGCGGAATACTACGTAGTAAATTGCAGCGTAAATTAGACCAACACCAATCATTAGACCCATCTTCTGTGCGTTACCAGACAGAACTAGGAAGTCGATTAGACCGTGTGAGAAAGAAGTACCGTGTACAAAACCAAGGGTGTTTGCAACAACGTATGCAGAACCTGCTAGTAGAGCGTGGATTCCGTACAGTACTGGAGCAACAAATAGGAAAGCGAATTCGATTGGTTCAGTAATACCTGTTAGGAATGACGTTAGTGCAGCAGAAACCATGATACCCATTACTTTTGCACGGTTTTCAGGCTTAGCACACTGAGCAATAGCAATAGCTGCAGCTGGTAGACCGAACATCTTAAACATGTAACCGCCTGCTAGCTGACCGAAGCCATTACCAGCAATACGAGATGCTTCATCAGCAACAAGGTAACAAGTAAGAACACCGTTCTGTGTTTCGCCAGCAGCGTTAATACACGTACCTGCTTCGAAGAAGAAAGGTACGTTCCAAACGTGGTGTAGACCAAATGGGATCAGAGAACGCTCAACGATACCGTAGATACCGAATGCAACTGTTGGGTTCTGGTGAGCAGCCCACTCAGAGAACGCTGCAATTGCACCGCCTACTGGAGGCCAAATGATAGAAAGTAGAATCGCAAGACCAATTGCACAGAAACCTGTCATGATTGGTACAAAACGCTTACCAGCAAAGAAACCTAGGTATTCTGGAAGTTGGATACGGAAGAAACGGTTAAATGCCCAAGCAGCAACACCACCGACAAGGATACCACCAAGTACACCTGTGTCGATTGCTTCTACGCCCATTACGCTAGCCATAACACCAAGCGTCGCCGCCATAATGCCGTAGCCAACGATAGCAGCAAGACCTGCTACGCCATCATTGTTAGTGAAACCTAGTGCTACACCTACTGCAAATAGTAGTGGCATTTGGCCGAATACAGAACCACCTGCGGATTCCATAGTTTGAGATACTACTTCTGGTAGCCAACTAAAATTAGCGGCACCAACGCCTAACAGAATACCTGCAACCGGTAGTACTGATACTGGAAGCATCAGCGACTTACCGACTTTTTGCAGGTTTGCAAAAAGGTTCTTGAACATAATGTGCTCCTGAGTGAGTGTTTTATTTAGATTTTCAGTTTTATCAGCGGCCTACCCCCGTAGCCATCTGCCGATAAGACCGTCATTTTTAATACAAGTTAAGTATAAAATGTGGTGCTAAATATAACTTGATAACCATCAAAATTACCAATAGGTCATGAAATATAATTTCAAAACTCAATATAGATCACAGTTGAAATTTCGACTACCAAAGAGAAAAAATAACCATAAGATCATGAAAAATATAAATAATACGCCATAAACACACACCTACAACAACCTGTAATTATCTTTCAGTAATGTAAGCTGTGTTACTTTACGTTACGAAGTTAACTATCAACTTTTCTTGGTGTTTTTTAATGCTATTTGCAGGATTAATTTAAACATATTGAATACTGAATAATTAAAAGACAAATAGTATAAAAAAAAGGAGCCTTAGCTCCTTTTTTCCTCCTTCTCGACCTCAACTTCGTTTTGCGTGCGAAAAAAGGGTAAAGAAGTTGTCAGTGGTTACCCGTTCGACTTCTTCGACCGACACCCCTTTCAACAGGCCAATATGCTCTGCAACTTCACGTACATAAGCTGGCTGGTTCTGTTTACCACGGTAAGGGATCGGGGCAAGGTACGGTGAATCGGTTTCGACCAGTAGGCGCTCCAATGGCAACTGGCTAACCACATGCTTGAGTTCCGACGCTTTGTTGAAAGTAACGATACCCGAGATAGAAATATAGAAACCTAACTCGATAGCAGCCTGTGCCATTTCAAGGCTCTCGGTAAAACAATGCAGCACACCGCCACACTTTTCGGCGCCTTCTTCGCGCAAGATCTGCAAAGTATCTTCACGCGCCATGCGGGTATGAATAATAAGAGGCTTATTGAGTTCAACCGCCAAACGCACATGCTGGCGGAAAATCTCTTTTTGTTGCTCGGCAAGCTCCGGTTGATAATGGTAATCAAGGCCGGTTTCACCGATGGCAACGACACGCTCATGTCGAGCAAATTCTTTCAGCGTATCGAAATCAAAGCCTTCTTCAATATCCAAGGGATGGACACCGCATGAAGCAAATACATTGTCATGCGGTGCAATCATCTCCATCATAGTCGGAAAGCTTTTCAGCGTTACACCAACCGACAGGCAGTAATCAATGCCACGGGCTTTTGCCTTGGCCAACACATCATCAATCCCTGTATGAAGTTGCTCGTAATCTAATTTATCCAGGTGACAATGCGAATCAACTAGCACGTTTCTTTCCTCAGTATTCTGTACATTAACGGAGCCTCGTTCATTGAGGCACTATGGGTGGTTCATGAAACCTGTTAACCACTCGACAATCAACAGCTCTGCATTCAGCCCCGGATGACGTTCCAGTTTCTGATATAGGCTGTTGGCCTCTCTGATTTGCTCAAGCAAGGTCATGGGTGCAATAACCGCTGCAGCCTGCTCAACCAAAGGCAGTGACTCACTATGGACCAAGTGCGTCGTCACGCCTTGTTGCCACTTCATGCAATCGACAAGGAAGTAGCTCAACCACTTGAGACTGTTGTGGCCTTCTTTGGTACATAACCCAGCAACATCATATAAGCCGAAATTCGGCGGCCGCAAAAAATCACCAAAAACAGCCAATAATTTGGTGTAACGAATATCTTGGCCCTGCTCAATGAACTGCTGGGTTGCAATCGGTGCGGAACCATTAAGCCTGACCGTTTCCAACTTGATACTCTGCATCAACTGCTTTTCCACCCAGCGCTTGGTTTCCTGCTCTTGTGGCATCGCCAACCGCCACTTGTTACAGCGACTGTTGATAGTCGGCAGCAAGTTATCCAGTGACGACGCCAACAAGACAAACTGGCAGCCGGACGGTGGCTCTTCCAAGGTTTTCAGCAACGCATTTGCCGCCGCTTCCCCCATGCTATCCGCACCATCAATCAGAAGTATGCGCTCACCACCAAGCTGTGAGGTTTCAACAGCCCAACGGTTACATTGCCTGATCGCATCAACCCCGATCTGCTTACCATCTTGCACAGGGGCTATTACGTGAAAATCTGGGTGGGTGCCAGCGTCAAACAACTTACAACTATGGCATACTCCACAAGGCTCACCACCAGCACCTGCAGCCCCGTTCTGACACAGCACGGTTTTTGCCAGGTGCCTAGCGAGCGCTTCTCGTCCGCTGCCATGAGGCGCCACAAGAAGAATAGCATGATGCATCCGCCCCTGAACCAGCAGCTGTTGCCAACCTTGCCATAGATTTTCCTGCCACGGATATAGCATGTTACTGCTGCTCCAACCAGTGTTTAACCGCACCGCGAATATCAGCCGTTACATCTTCTAGCGACTGACTCGCGTCAATAATGACAACACTTGAATCGGCTTTAGACAATTCCAAAAAACGTGCTCGAGCACGGTGGAAAAAATCGATATTCATTTTTTCGATACGATCCAACTCACCTCGGCCACGGGCACGCTCAAGGCCTAGCACCGGATCGATATCCATATAGATCGTAAAATCAGGACGAAAGTCACCCAGTACTGTATCGCGAAGCCGCTCCATTACCGCACGGTCGAAACCACGGCCACCACCTTGGTAGGCTTGAGAAGACATATCATGACGATCACCGACCACCCAACGTCCTTGGTTCAAGGCAGGCTTGATGACGTTTTCAACCAGCTGCGAGCGAGCAGCGTAAAGCAGTAACAGTTCAGCCATGTCTGTCAAAGGTTCGTCAGGGTGGCCTTCCTTAACCAAGGCACGCATTTGCTCGGCCAGCGGTGTACCGCCCGGTTCGCGGGTCGACGTAAACTCTTCGATCCCCTGCTCAGCCAACACTTGAGTTACTTGCTGGATGGCAGTGCTTTTCCCTGCGCCTTCCAGCCCTTCAATTACGATAAATTTACCAGTCATTATTGTTGTCTTAGTATTCTTAAATATTCACGTACAGCACGGTTATGTTCTGTCAGTGTTCTCGAAAATTTATGGCCGCCTTTGCCATCAGCCACAAAGTAGTAATAAATGCTGTCATCCGGGTTGACCGCGGCGAGAACCGATGCCTCGCTTGGCATTGCAATCGGCGTCGGCGGCAGGCCGAAAATGGTATAGGTGTTATATGGTGTCGGTGTTTGCAGATCGCGTTTGCGGATCCTGCCTTCGTACTTATCACCCATACCGTAGATCACGGTTGGATCCGTCTGTAAGCGCATACCTTTATGCAGACGGTTCATAAATACCGATGACACCAAGCCGCGTTCGTTATCCACCGCCGTTTCTTTCTCGATGATTGATGCCATAATCAGGGCTTCGTACGGGGTTTTCAGTGGAATTTCAGCATCACGCTCATCCCATGCCGTGCCCAACAGGTTCTGCATGTCACTGTAAGCGCGGCGAAGCAGTTCCAAATCTGACGTACCAGCTGTGTAATGGTAGGTTTCAGGCAGCAGGTAGCCTTCCAGCTTTTCGATATCGGCACCCAGAGCTTGAGCAATTTCCGCTTCGCTCATCCCGTCTGTTGCATGGGTCACGTGCGGGGCTTGTTGGAGCTGTGCCAACCAGTCAACAAAGCGCTCACCTTCAACCAACGTGATGGCAAACTGGTGTTCACGGCCAGAGGCAACCAGCGCCAATACGTCCTTTAGCGTCATCGCCGGGGTCACTTGGTACGTACCCGACTTCAGGTTTGCCAGTTGCGGTTCTAGCCTTGGGATCCATCGCGTCCATGGCGACTCTACTATGATGTCTTGGCTAGCCAACTGATTGAGCAATCCGCGGTATGATGTCCCGGCCCTTACCGTCAATAAGACTTCTTGTTGGTTTTCCACTTGTACATCAAGTGATGACTTCACTTGCTGATACGACCAACCCAGTCCACCGGCAGCCGCCAGGCCCAGCAGGATTACAGCAATCGCCAATTTCTTTAGCACGAATACAACCTCTTGTTCAGCTCATTCAGCAAGGTCTGCTGAGTGAATGTTATTCCATTTATTTCATTTACTGGCACTAACGCCATAAGGGCATTAGTAATAAAGACTTCATCAGCACAAAGCAAGCAATCGAGAGTCGAATTGACAATTTCTAAACAATAATCCAGTTCGGTTACCAACTGAAATATATGCCGCCGCATTACCCCCCTCACACCGGACAATTGTAGGCTTGGAGTGTATAACGTATTCCCCCGGCGCCAAAAGATGTTCGAAGCGATGGACTCCACCACGTTACCGACAACATCCAGTACCACGGCATCCAACCACTGGTGCTGCTCGGCTTCCCGCTTCAGCAGCACTTGCTCAAGGCGATTGAGGTGCTTGTATCCGGCCAGCATCGGTGAATGTGACAAACGTTGCTGGCACACCCCTAAGGTAATACCGTCTTGTTGCCACTGCAGGTAATGTTCGGGCCAAGCAAACTCCGACACTACCACCTGCGTATCGCTGCAACCGGAAGCACTGTACCCCCGGCCACCGCTCCCACGGCTGATCAGTACCTTGAGCCCACCTTTGTCAGGGAAACGGGTAGCAAGCTTACTGACAGTTGTCGCTAATTCATCCCAGTTCGGCTCGGCTATATCCAGTAGCGAGAGCGTTTCTTTTAAACGCTCAAGGTGAAAAGGCCAAAGCCGGATCTCACCACTTTCTACCAGCATAGTCGTAAAACACCCATCGCCGTACTGCATGGCTCTGTCGGTCACTGTTATCTGGTTGTCAGGTTTTCCGTTGATCAGGATCATCTTGCTTCCTGCTCGATATTCTCGAAAGATAGATAAAAAAAACGGCCCGGTGCATAACACCGGGCCGCTCAATGATAACAGGTTATCGTTAGATTTTCTTGAACAGCAACGAGCCGTTTGTACCACCGAAACCAAACGAGTTACACAGTGCGTACTCAAGATTTACCTGACGCGCTTCGCCTGGTACGTAGTCCAGATCACAGCCTTCATCAGGGTTTTCTAGGTTAATTGTTGGCGGCACCACTTGATCAATCAGAGTCATCGCCGTGATGATGGCTTCAACAGAACCAGCAGCACCTAATAGGTGGCCAGTCATAGACTTAGTCGAAGATACCATGACGTTATCAGCAGCAGCACCCATCGCACGCTTAATGCCAAGCGTTTCGGCAACGTCACCAGCAGGGGTTGATGTACCGTGTGCATTGATGTAGCCGATTTTATCAGCATTGATACCCGCATCACGGATACATGCTTCCATTGCCAATGCGCCACCAGAGCCGTCAGCGCTTGGTGATGTCATGTGGTAAGCATCGCCACTCATGCCAAAGCCAACAAGCTCAGCATAGATTTTTGCACCACGTGCTTTTGCGTGCTCGTACTCTTCTAGCATCATCATACCGGCACCGTCGCCAAGTACGAAACCGTCACGGTCTTTGTCCCATGGGCGAGATGCGCCCTGAGGATCATCGTTACGGGTAGATAGTGCTTTCGCAGCGGAAAAACCGCCCATGCCTAGAGGTGTTGATGCTTTCTCAGCACCACCTGCTAGCATCGCATCGGCATCACCGTATGCGATCATGCGTGCAGCATGACCAATGTTGTGAAGGCCAGTTGTACACGCTGTAGAGATTGCGATGTTTGGACCACGTAGACCATGCATGATCGACAGGTGGCCAGCAATCATATTGACAATTGTCGATGGAACAAAGAATGGGCTGATTTTGCGCGGACCCTTTTCCATCAAAGATTGATGGTTAGCTTCAATTAAGCCAAGACCACCAATACCAGAACCGATAGCTACGCCCACGCGGGCTGCATTTTCTTCAGTAACTTCAATACCAGAGTCTTTTAACGCTTGTACGCCTGCTGCAATGCCGTATTGGATAAACAAATCCATTTTACGGGCATCTTTCTTCGTCATGTATTCTTCACAGTTGAAGTCTTTGACCATACCAGCAAAACGAGTAGCGAATGCACTAGCATCAAAATGTTCAATAGTGCTGATACCGCTAGTACCGGCTAGAAGTGCTTTCCAAGATGATTCAACAGAATTACCTACCGGTGATAGCATACCCATGCCAGTAACAACTACGCGACGCTTAGACACGATTTATTTCTCCGGGAATTGAGGATAAAACAGATTTCAAAAGAAAAATTCAGGCGGTCATGGTGACCGCCTGGGGGGAGTTCTTTAATTACTCAGAAGCGCCAACAACGTAGTCGATTGCAGCTTGTACTGTAGTAATTTTTTCAGCTTCTTCGTCTGGAATCTCAGTGTCGAATTCTTCTTCAAGAGCCATTACTAGTTCAACTGTATCTAGAGAGTCAGCGCCTAGATCGTCAACGAAAGATGCTTCGTTCTTAACTTCAGCTTCGTCTACACCTAGTTGCTCGATGATGATTTTTTTTACGCGTTCTTCGATGTTGCTCATTAATCTATTTCCTTAAAACAAGAATTCGCTAATGCGATTTGCTGTAGTTTATTCAATACTGCAAAAGTTGCAATACTCAAGATGCTGGTCAAACCACGATTTTCAGTGAAAACAAGTTGAGTTTGACTTGCATCATCAAGTTATGCAACTTTTTTGATTAAATCATGTACATGCCGCCATTGACGTGCAATGTTTCACCGGTCACATAACCAGCATCTTCAGAGGCTAGGAAAGCCACAGCGGCTGCAATTTCACGCGGATCGCCAAGACGGCCAGCCGGAACACCAGACAGTGTCGCGGCGCGCTGATCGTCTGTCAGAGCCTTGGTCATGTCCGTTTCAATGAAGCCCGGAGCCACAGCATTTACTGTAATGCCACGAGAAGCCACTTCACGTGCCATCGACTTGGTAAAGCCAATCAAGCCCGCTTTAGCGGCTGCATAGTTAGTCTGGCCTGCGTTACCCATAGTGCCCACAACCGAGCCAATGCTGATAATACGGCCATGACGTTTTTTCATCATCGCGCGCAATACCGCTTTCGACAAACGGAAGATAGAGGTCAGGTTAGTGTCCATGATGTCCTGCCATTCGTCATCTTTCATACGCATTAGCAAGTTATCACGGGTAATACCTGCGTTGTTAACTAGGATGTCAACATCACCAAATTCTTCTTTGATCTGCTTAAGCACTGCTTCAATAGATTCAGGAGAAGTGACATTCAGCGCAAGGCCCTTACCATTGTCACCCAGATAAGCGCTGATAGCTTCTGCGCCGTTCTCAGAGGTTGCAGTACCGATAACGGTTGCACCACGTTCAACCAGAATCTCGGCAATCGCACGACCGATACCACGGCTCGCACCTGTTACCAGCGCAATTTTTCCTTCCAGGCTCATTGTTAATCCTCTTTGATGAAATTGGTTACTTAGCAGCGTCAAGGCTGGCGGTGTCGTTAACCGCTGCGCTGCTCAGTGAACGATTGATTCGTTTTGTTAGGCCAGTCAATACTTTACCCGGGCCGAACTCAAGCAGAGACTCGATACCTTCAGCAGCCATGCGCTCCACAGACTCGGTCCAGCGTACTGGGCTGTGCAGCTGCTTAACTAGCGCAGCCTTAATTGCCGCAGGATCCGTCTCGGTCGCCACGTCAGCGTTGTTGATAACGGATAGTACTGGCGCTGAGAAAGTAATGCTCTCGAGCGCTTCTGCCAGCTTATCAGCAGCAGGCTGCATCAGTGCACAGTGTGAAGGCACAGACACAGGCAGCGGCAACGCACGCTTAGCACCGGCTTCTTTACAAAGTACATTCGCACGTTCAACAGCGTCTTTGTTACCTGCGATAACAACTTGGCCTGGAGAGTTAAAGTTTACCGGTGAGCACACCTGATCTTGCGCGGCTTCTGCACACGCCTTGGCAATAGCGTCGTTGTCCAAACCGATAATGGCAGACATTGCGCCAACACCTGCCGGCACGGCTGCTTGCATTAGCTGACCACGTAGCTCAACCAGCTTAACCGCATCTTTGAAATCAATAACACCCGCACAAACTAGTGCTGAATATTCGCCTAGGCTGTGGCCTGCCACTACTTCAGGCTTTGCACCACCAACTTCTTGCCATACACGCCAAATCGCAACTGAAGACGTCAGAAGTGCAGGCTGAGTGCGGTGAGTTTGGTTCAGGTCTTCAGCTGGGCCGTTTTGTACCAGTGCCCACAGGTCATAACCTAATACGTCAGATGCCTCAGCAAAAGTTTGCTTAACCACATCATACTGCTCAGCCAATTCGGCCAGCATACCTACGGCTTGAGAGCCTTGACCCGGAAATACAATCGCGAACTTAGACATTCGAGAATCCTTATTCTATGTAACTGAAAACTCAGTTTTGCTAAATCGGGCGAGATGGCAACGCCAACCCACCCAAACTAAATATAAAGAAGATGTTTAGAACTTCACCAGCGCCGAACCCCAGGTGAAACCACCACCAAAGGCTTCAAGCAGCAATGTCTGGCCACGCTGAATACGGCCATCACGTACCGCTTCGTCCAGCGCCGTTGGCACGGTTGCCGCCGAGGTATTACCGTGGCGATCAAGGGTGACAACTACCTGATCCATAGACATAGAAAGCTTCTTCGCTGTTGCTTTGATAATGCGCAGGTTTGCTTGATGCGGTACCAGCCAATCAAGCTCTGACTTGTCCATGTTATTGGCGGCTAACGTGTTTTTAACTAAGTTAGACAGTTGGGTTACTGCTACCTTGAACACTTCGTTACCGGCCATGTATAGCCACTTGTCATCGCTGAAGTCCTGACCATGCTCAGGCACACCAAGGCTTAATAGCCCACCAAAGTGGCCATCTGCGTGCAGGTGGGTCGAGATGATACCCGGCTCTTCGCTCGCTCCGACAACAACAGCACCAGCAGCATCACCAAACAGGATGATCGTCGAACGATCATTTGGGTCACAACGGTGCGAGAGCGCATCGGCACCAATCACTAGGACGTTTTTCGCCATACCTGTTTTGATATGCTGATCGGCAATACTCAACGCATAGACGAAACCAGAACAAGCTGCAGCAATATCAAACGCCGGACAGCCTTTGATATCCAGCATACCCTGAACCTGACAAGCCGCCGATGGGAACGCGTGGCTCGCACTGGTCGTCGCGACGATGATCAGGTCAATGTCATCTTTCTCAATGCCTGCCATCTCAATAGCATTCAATGAAGCCTGATACCCCATTACCGCGACAGTTTCGTCTTCGGCAGCAATGCGACGCTCTCGAATACCGGTACGAGCGACAATCCACTCGTCATTGGTTTCAACCATATGTTCTAAGTCGGCATTAGAACGTACTTGCTCTGGCAGATAGCTGCCAGTACCTAAAATTTTGCTATACATGAAGACTAATAATGCCTCTCGAGTAAGACTTCTTCCAAACGATCACTGATTTTTGTCGGTATTTGTCGTTTGACCTCGTGTACCGCTTCACCAATCGCATTAGTAAAGGCGGTTGTATCAGCACTTCCGTGGCTTTTCACCACAATACCGCGCAATCCTAACAGACTCGCGCCGTTATACTGGTCGGGGTTCAACTGTTTCAAGCTGTTAAATAGGTCACTAAATAGCCACCTCGCTATCAGCCGTTTCAGTGGATTACCGTAAATAGCACGTTTAATCGCACCAATAAACAGATTTGCCACCCCTTCACTGGTTTTAAGGCTGACATTGCCTACAAAACCATCACAGACAATAACATCGGCTTTACCACTGTAGAGCTGATCCCCTTCGATATAACCGATGTAATTGATATCCGGTGACTCGGTCAGCATCTCAGCGCAGCGCTTGACGAGATCGTTACCTTTGATCTCCTCTTCACCGATATTGAGCAACGCAACCCGAGGTGGCGTCACATGTCCTTGCTCAGCCAGCACCGCCCCCATTACTGCGAACTGGAACAAGGTATCGGCATCACATGACACATTGGCCCCTAAGTCTAGCAGCCAGGTCTTGGTCTCGTTTTGAGTTGGAATAGCAGACACCAGCGCGGGACGATCCACTCCGGGTAGTTGCTTGAGGATATAACGAGACAAAGCCATTAAAGCTCCGGTATTACCAGCACTGACACAGGCATTAGCAGTGCCTTCGGAAACGGCTTCCAGAGCGGCGCGCATAGATGACCCTTGACTCCGGCGCAAAGCCTGAGAAGGACGGGTATCGTTTGCAATGACGTGATCGCAATGGACAATGCGTAGACGAGGGTGATTCGTTTGATTCAGGAGGGATAGTTCGGTAGTGATCGCACTTTGATCACCAAATAATATGACTTTGAGCTCAGGGAATTGCAACAGTGCCTGCACGGAGGCAGGCACTGTTACTTGAGGACCGAAATCCCCACCCATTGCATCAAGTGCAACGGTTAGACCACTCAAGGCTCAACCTTACTTGTTGATAACCTTGCGACCACGGTAGAAACCGTCAGCTGTCACGTGGTGACGTAGGTGAGTTTCACCACTTGCAGAATCTACAGACACAGCTGCAGTTGTTAGTGCATCGTGTGAACGACGCATGCCACGTGCTGCACGTGATTTTTTGCTCTTTTGTACGGCCATTAACCCTACTCCTGTTAAATTACTTACTTAGATTTTTCAATACTGCAAACGGATTCGGACGCTCATCAGCAACGGGGATCTCACCAAAAGTCATGTTTCCGCTGGCTTTGCAGTCAGCTTCCTCATGCATAGCGACTTGAGGTAATTCCAGAATCAATTCGTCTTCGACGATTTGAACCAGATTGATCTCACCATTTTCGTCGACATCAGCCGGCTCATAAGCTTCCGGTAAATCGTCTGCTGCCTCTGGTTTGAGGAGCGGACTGTAACAGAACTCAACACGATATTCGTGTTTGAACCCTTCCTGACATCTCTGACAGGTCAGCATCACTTCAACATCTGCGCTACCGCGCATAAATGCGATTCGACGCTGGTCCAAGTCAAATGACAAGGTGACGTTTGCATCACGTGTTACGCTCTGCGTTGATTCGGTCAGACGCTCAAGTAGTTCGGCTTTGATGATGCCATCATAGTCGAGTTTTTTTTGAGCAGCGCGAACCGGGTCAACCGTAAGCGGCAATTTTACCTTTTGCATAGGGCGCGAATATTAGCCTTGTAATCAGTTTGAGTCAAAGGAAATGTGCGTGAATTAACACCATTTAGTCAATTCGTATACTCAGTGTTAGATACAAGCACTGCAGCACTGCCACTTCCACCATTTTGTCTGTTATCTGCCTATCCACCAATAACTTGTATGGCAGTCAATATCAGCTCAAATAACACACAAAAACTGGCGAAAACCCAACCGATAGACCAACTTTACCTATCATTATAACGTAGCCATCGCAAAGCAAGGTGCGTAGACTACCACAACCTAGCATTAACCCGGTAATAGTCATGTGCCAACCTTTACTCTTGGCTTCAACCTCCCCTTTTCGCCAATCACTATTGCAAAAACTCGGCCTTCCTTTTACGACAGCCAAGCCTGAAACCGATGAAACACCACTACCCGGCGAGCAAGCGCAGCAACTTGTCACTCGCTTAGCCCAGAGCAAAGCCATGGCATGTGCCAGCGAGTACAGCGAGCATCTCATTATTGGCTCCGATCAGGTCTGCGTGATTGATGGCGCGATCATCGGCAAGCCCCATACGGTTGAGAATGCCTGTCGCCAACTAAAAGCAGCCAGCGGTAAAACCATCACCTTTTATACTGGCCTGTGTCTACACAACGCCAAAACAGGCGAGAGCGAGGTGATCTGCGAACCCTTCCATGTCCACTTCCGCCAGCTCACTGATACCGAAATCCGCCATTATGTTGAACGTGAGCAGCCACTCAACTGTGCGGGGAGCTTCATGTGTGAAGGACTGGGTATAGCGTTGTTTGACCGCCTCGAAGGCCGCGATCCTAATACCCTTGTCGGCTTGCCACTGATTGCGCTGCGAGAAATGCTCGCCAAACAAGGTATCAGCGTATTGTAAGCACAGTTTGATAAAGGCAATGTTGTAGCCCCACCATCACCCGAACAAAAAACGGCAGGAAACCCTGCCGTTTTACTGTATTGAACGCGCGTTATAGAAAAGGTTACACCTTTATTATTGCACCTTACTACTGCGTAACTTCTCCACTGCCAGCTGAAGCTTTCGCTCCATCGGCGCACTGATGTCCATCAGCTCTTCGCTTTGCGGGTGGGTGAACTTGATGTTCGCCGCGTGCAGGAACAAACGATTCAAACCTACCTTTTTAGTAAAGGCATCAAAGCGTGGGTCGCCATAGCGATCATCCCATGCAATTGGGTGGCCGGTATATTGGCAGTGCACGCGAATTTGGTGGGTGCGGCCCGTTACCGGGCTGGCCTGCACCAACGTCGCTTGGTCAAGTCGCTCCAGTACCTTGAAGCGAGTATCGCACGGCTTACCATTCGGGTTAACCCGGACGATACTGTTCACCTCATTTTTGAGAAGCGGCGCAGTCACTTTCTTGCAGCTCGCCTTCCACTCCCCCATTACCAAAGCAAAGTAGTACTTCTGTACTGTCTTATTACGGAACTGCTCTTGCAGCTTGCGCAACGCGGAGCGTTTTTTTGCCACAAGCAGAATGCCCGACGTATCGCGGTCGATGCGGTGGACCAGTTCGAGGAAGCGTGCATCAGGCCGCAATGCACGCAATGCTTCAATAGCACCGAACTTCAGGCCACTGCCGCCGTGTACTGCCGTACCGGATGGCTTGTTGAGGATCAGCATGTGGTCATCTTCATAGATAATGCACGCTTCAAGCTCTGCCACTTTATCTAACTTGGTGCTGATCGGTGCTTGGTCTTCTTTTTCCGGTATCTTTACCGGAGGAACCCGAACCAGGTCACCGTCCTGCAATTTGTATTCTGGTTTTATACGTTTTTTGTTCACTCGCACTTCGCCTTTACGCAGAATGCGGTAAATCATACTTTTTGGTACATTTTTTAGCCGTGCACGGAGAAAGTTATCGATCCGCTGGCCTGCAAAGTCATCAGATATTTCGATGAAGTGCACTTTTGGTTTATCATCTTTCATGGGTTTCATTCTAACATGCATGCAAAGCAGATTGCCGCAAAAAAGTCACCCTGCTATCATTGGCGTGCACAGGTAGGAAAATTTGCCTACTTTGCCGACAGGGTGAACAGAATAACACCCGATTGATGACTATATATACCGCTCTGATGAAAAACGCAGCATGTGGCGTAAGACGTTTAATTCTTCGGAGTGTTTTTTTAGTGCCCTTTAGCAACGAAAAAATTACTGGTGTGACAGATACCGCCGTAACCATCGGTGAACCAGCTGTGCATTTTCAGATCTAAACATCTTGGTACAGTTGGATGATACGTGTTGCCACATAGCACCCCTGAATTCCAGCCGTGAGGTTGCATTTAAGATCAGACTTGGGGTCCGGCACCACCAGTAAAGACACGTAACTAAGTGCACTAGCACATGAAAAAAAACGAGTACAATATAATGAAAAGAATGTTGATTAACGCAACTCAGAAGGAAGAGTTGCGCGTCGCATTAGTTGATGGGCAGAAGCTGTTCGATCTTGATATCGAAAGCCCTGGCCACGAATCTAAAAAAGCAAATATCTACAAAGGACGCATCACACGCATCGAACCAAGTCTGGAAGCAGCGTTTGTTGACTATGGTGCTGAACGCCACGGTTTTCTCCCTCTTAAAGAAATCGCCCGTGACTATTTCCCTTCTGACTACTCTTACCAAGGCCGACCGAACATTAAGGAAGTGCTGAAAGAAGGTCAGGAAGTAATTGTTCAGGTTGATAAAGAAGAGCGAGGCAACAAAGGCGCCGCCCTTACTACCTTCATCTCTCTAGCAGGTAGCTACCTGGTACTGATGCCGAACAACCCACGTGCAGGCGGTATTTCCCGTCGTATCGAGGGTGAAGAACGTACACAGCTAAAAGCGGCACTTAGCACGCTGGAATTGCCTCAGGGCATGGGCCTGATTGTACGTACTGCCGGTGTTGGTAAATCAGCTGAAGATCTGGAATATGATCTTAACTACCTACTTAGCCACTGGGAGCGTGTAAAAGACGCTGCTGACTCGGCGGCTGCGCCTTTCCTTATCCACCAGGAAAGTAACGTCATCGCCCGAGCTATTCGTGACTACCTTCGCCGTGACATCGGTGAAATCGTTATCGACAGCAAAAAAATCTTTGACCGTGCCCGCGATCATATCCAACAGGTTCGTCCAGACTTCCTGTCACGGGTAAAACTCTACGAAAACAGTGAAACACCACTGTTCAACCATTACCAGATTGAAAACCAGATTGAATCAGCGTTCCAGCGTGAAGTTCGTCTGCCTTCTGGTGGTTCTATTGTTATCGACCCGACTGAAGCGCTGACGTCTATTGATATCAACTCTGCCCGTGCAACCAAGGGTGGTGATATCGAAGAAACAGCACTACAGACCAACCTTGAAGCCGCTGACGAAATCGCACGCCAGCTTCGCCTACGTGACCTTGGCGGTCTAGTGGTTATCGATTTCATCGATATGACACCAGTACGCCACCAGCGTGAAGTTGAAAACCGACTACGCGAAGCCGTCCGCATGGACCGTGCACGCGTTCAAATCGGTCGTATTTCTCGCTTTGGTCTATTGGAAATGTCGCGCCAGCGCCTAAGCCCATCACTAGCTGAAGCCAGCCACCATGTGTGTCCTCGCTGTACGGGTACAGGTGTCATTCGTGACAGCGAATCGCTATCACTTTCAATCCTTCGTCTTATTGAAGAAGAAGCGCTGAAAGACAACACCTCTCAGGTGTTGGCAATAGTGCCAGTGGCAATTGCCTCTTACCTGCTCAACGAGAAACGTCGATCTGTACAGTACATTGAGAAATCTCACAATGTACGTGCAATCATCGTACCTAACGCCAGCATGGAAACACCTCATTTCGAAGTGGTCCGTGTCCGTTCTGGTGATGAGCACGATGCGTTGTCTTACAACCTGCCAAGCGCACTAGAAGCACTGCGTGAAGCTGAAGCGGCGGAGTCTTCTGCACCGCAAGAGCGTGTGACGAAGAAACGTGAAGAGCCTGTTCTACAGGGCTTCAGTGCGCCTACGCAAGCACCTACTACCCCGAAAGCTAAGCCTCAGCCAGCGAAGAAAGCAGCTGCGCCGGCTCAAGCTGTCGAGGAAAAGGCAGGTTTCTTCAGCCGTATTTTCTCTGCAATTGCGAACTTCTTCTCAAGCCCTGAGCAGGAAGAGCAACCAAAAGAGAAGAAAGAAGACAACCGCCGTGACCGCAAGGACAATCGTCGTAACCAAGACAACCGTCGCGGTGAACGTCAGGAAGGCCGCCGTGGTGATCGCCAGCAAGACAACCGTCGTGGTAGCAAAGATAACCGCCGTGGTCGTCAGGAGCGCCCTGATCGCCAAGAGACTGACAACAAGAAAAAGCAGCAGGTTGCTGAACAGCGTGAACAACGCCAAGCTCGTCGTCGCAATGAAAAAGCGAAAGACAAGCCTGAGCAAAACGATGAGAAGCCAACCCAGCAGCAGCGTAAAGACAAAGATCAGAAACGCCAGCGTCGTGACCGTGATGATACCCAAGCTCAAAAACCTCGTCGCGAGCGCGATCAGGAAGCCAAAGCTAAAGTAGAAAAACCGGTTGTCGAAGAGCAGCGTCAGGAGCAGGAAAAGACGGCGAAGGTGAAGCAACGTCGCCAACGTCGTGAAATGCGTAAAACAGTACGTATTACCGACAATGCAGAAGTGAAAGCTGTTGAAACAACTCAGCCTGCTGTCGCTGAAGTGCCTGTTGCTAAGTCTGAGCTTCAAGAGCTTGGCACCGCCATGGCTCAGGAAGCTAAAGCTGTTACTGATAATGCTGAAGAGAAGAACGGTGAGCAAGAAGGCCAACGCCGTAACCGTCGCTCTCCTCGCCATCTTCGTGCAAGCGGCCAACGTCGTCGTCGTATCCGTGATACCCGCCCAGAAAAGGGTGAAGAAATGGAGCAGATGGTGACAGAAGCTGTCGGTCACGCTGTTGAAGAAGTTACCGAAACCCTGAACGATATCGAAAATGTTGTTTCTATCGTCGAGAAGCCTAAAGCCGTTGTCCGCCTGAAGAACGGTGTCGCATCGCCTGAAATGGCAATGGGCAAAGTATGGCCTTCTGCAACGAAACCAGCCGTTGCCTCTCTTGAAGCACCGGTAGAAGATGTTGTTAAAGCAACTGAGGCACCTGCTGTTGTTGCTGAGCAAACAACCGCTGAAACCGCTGCAGTACTGGGTGGTGTTGCTATGCCAGAGCTAGCGATGGGCAAAGCCTTCCCGCTACGTGCAGATGTTGCAGAGGAAACAGCTGAGCAAGCACCTGTTGTTGATACACCAGCTGTTGAAGAGACAGTCGTTGAAACACCAGTTGCTGAAGAGCCAAAGGTAGAAGCACCTGTTGCTGCTGAACCTGCAGAGCCACAATCTGCAGAATCAGACGTAGCCGCCGCTATCGCTGCCGCTCAAGCTGCAATGCTGGGAATGCAGACTCAACAACCGGTTGAGGTTGAAGTGACTGAAGCAGCACCTGCTGCAGCGGTTACTGAGCCTGAGGTTCAGGTAGCAGAAGCTGAAACCAAAGCGCCAGAAGTTGTTGTAACTCATGCGGAAACGGTTGTTTCTAACGTTGAATCAACAGCTCAGGTTTGTGCAACGTCTCCGAAGGGGCTACATGCAACAGCTGCGATGGCTAAAGCACCAGCTCCAGTAGAAGCCGCAGAACCGATTATGGTTGCTATTGCACCACTTCGTGACGAACGCTTTGCTGCTCGCCAGGCCGGTAGCCAAACGGCAACCAACCACGCGACAGCGGGTGCTAAATCAACAATGCCAAGCGCTGAATAAGTTAACGCTTGCAACCTAACAAAAAGCCATGCATATAATTGCATGGCTTTTTTTTGCCATCCATTCTGCCATTAATATTGCTTTGCAACCGCTGCAATTTTTCACTCACAACATTACCAGCATCAAACTTTCTTACACTAAGTAACAGGAAAGACGAACAACTCAGCTTGAAAGTTGAACCTAGTCACACTTTTCTGTAGGATCAGCGACTTTGTAGTGCCTTAGTCGCCTAGCGGCTCCAATCAACGACCATAGTCAGAACAAAACCTATAAGCATGTTTGAATTCCCACAATTTTCGAGACAATCCGTCAAGAATGACGTTCTTTCGGGGCTAACTGTTGCCCTTGCCCTAATACCTGAAGCGGTTGCCTTTGCCTTCGTAGCAGGCGTTGATCCAATGGTTGGCTTGTACGCAGCCTTCATCGTCGGCTTGATCACGGCCGTGCTTGGAGGGCGTCCGGGAATGATTTCTGGCGCTACCGGCGCCATGGCTGTTGTTATGGTCAGCCTTGTGGCCGAACACGGTATCCAATACCTCTTTGCTGCCGTCATGCTTGCCGGTGTTTTACAAATCCTTGCCGGTGTGTTCAAGCTCGGTAAGTTTATTCGCATGGTACCGCACCCGGTAATGATTGGCTTTGTTAACGGCTTAGCTATCGTTATTTTCCTGGCACAACTTGGTCAATTTAAAGTACCAGATGCTTCAGGTGATCTGCAGTGGATGCAAGGCTCTCAGCTTTACATCATGCTGGGACTAGTTGGCCTGACCATGTTTATTATCCACTTCCTGCCAAAGCTGACCAAAGCAGTACCCTCTTCACTGGTGGCGATCATCACAGTAACGGTACTGGTACACGGTCTTGGCCTAGATACCCGTACCGTCATTGATTTCGTTCGCACCATGAGTGGTGATGGCAACGCAACACTAGCAGGCTCGCTACCAACCTTCGCGATTCCTGAAGTAGGTTTCAACATGGATACCCTGCGTATCATCCTGCCATACTCTTTGATTCTGGCAGCGGTTGGCCTGATTGAGTCGCTACTAACACTGACTGTGATTGATGAAATGACGGGTACCCGTGGTCAAGGTAACCGCGAATGTGTGGGCCAAGGTGTGGCAAACGTCACCTGCTCTGTGTTCGGCGCTATGGGTGGCTGTGCGATGATTGGCCAATCGATGATTAACATCAATTCAGGTGGCCGTGGACGCCTATCCGGTATCACCGGTGCTGTCGGCCTGCTGTTGTTCATTCTGTTCGGCTCGTCACTGATTGAAGTCATCCCGCTAGCAGCTCTGGTTGGCGTAATGTTCATGGTCGTGATCGGCACGTTTGAGTGGGCTAGCTTCAAAATGGCACGCAAAGTACCAAAACACGATTTCTTTGCCATCATTTTGGTTACTGGTGTTACGGTCGCATTCGACCTTGCCTTGGCAGTTATTGTCGGTGTGATTTACTCAGCACTCGTCTTTGCCTGGAAACACGCTAAGCACATCTATGCGTCTAGTTACCTCGATAACAACGGCTCAAAGGTATACGCACTTGACGGCCCACTCTTCTTCGGCTCAGTAGCAAACTTCCTAGAACTGTTTGATGCCAAGAACGATCCAGCAGATGTGATCATTGATTTTGCCAAATCACGCGTTGCTGATCACTCAGCAATTGAAGCTATTGATACCATCGCTGAACGTTACGCATCCCAAGACAAGACCCTGCATATCCGCCACTTGAGCCCGGAATGTCGATCTCTGCTTAAGAAAGCGGGTAACTTGGTTGAGGTTAACATGATGGAAGACCCAACCTACAAGGTCGCGACCGATACCCTAGGTTAATCTGCTGTATTAACCACGTGCTCAGTTAGCATTAGAAATAAAAGCGCCCGCATCTATTTAAAATAGATGCGGGCGTTTTTTAGTCAAAGTGACCGCATTTATAATACCAATCTGGATAAGTCGTTGATCAAGTATTTTCCAGTGCAAGACTGATCAAATATTTATGTAGGTTGGTATAACCTATCAAGTAACTCCTCAGAAGCTTCCTCGACCAAATCGAGTACATAGTCAAAGCCACGTTTACCGCCATAATAAGGGTCAGGGATCTCCTCGACATCAGGACGGCCATACTCAAGAAAGAGTGCCAGTTTACGCTGCAAATGGGTTGGGCAAGCACGTTTCAAATCGCGTAGATTATCGTTATCTGCCGCCAAAATCAGATCAAAGGCTTCGAAGTCCCCTTGGGTAACCTGTCTGGCACGGATCCCGTCAAAGCAGTATCCGCGCGCCTCAGCGGCGGCTCGGGCACGGTGATCAGGCTGTTCGCCTTGATGAAAACCAATAGTACCAGCAGAATCGACGTCAATATCCAGCCCACGCTCGGCCACTTTAGCCCGAAGAACGGCTTCAGCCGTTGGTGAACGACAGATATTGCCCATGCATACCACTAAAATCCGTTGTGTCATCGTCACTCCTTTATCAAGGCTTGTATTACTGAATTTGCTCTAAGCGTAACACTTCTCGATCATTTTAAAATCGTCCATATCCGTGTTGGCGCGCCTTATCTCCACCTCAGTATTGCCGTCCTTGGCCAGCCTCATCGATAACTGGTATCTTCTGTCTGATTGAAGTAACGTATTCGTTTTCAGACTCTTACAGCAAGGCTGCATACCATGAAGGTGCATTACCAGGCATTTAAACAGCAGGTGCAGATATTCCTAATCGCACTCGCCTTCTTTACCCGTATTCCCATCCCTGCCGATACACCCTATTCTCCAGAGTTATTAAACAAAGCAAACCGCTATTTTGCCTTAGTTGGCTTGGTTGTCGGGTTGGCAAGTGCGATAAGTTTCTGGCTGTCACAACTTATATTACCGGTTTCTGTCGCTGTGATCATTGCTATGGCGGTAAGCCTGCTGCTGACTGGTGCTTTTCATGAAGATGGCTTGGCCGATGTGTTCGATGGTTTTGGTGGCGGGTGGCAACCTGAGCAAAAACTCGAGATCATGAAAGACTCCCGACTAGGTACTTATGGGGCCTCAGCACTGTTTGTGGTACTGGCAATCAAATGGTCCAGCCTAACAGCCTTGGCTGAGATATCGCCGGCGTTGACCACGTTAGCACTGTTGTGCCTGCATGGTTTGAGCCGTGCCGCTGCTGCCAGCCTCATATTCAGCTACCCATACGTTCGCCTCGATGAGCAAAGCAAAGTCAAACCACTGGCTAATCAGCAAAGCCAACAAGATTTGTGGGTTTTAATTATCACCAGTTTCTTTATATTACTGTTATTCCCACTGCCAATGGCACTTTTACTCGCAGCAGCCCAGCTACTGATTCGTTATGTCTGTGGCCGCTGGTTTACCCAACAATTGGGGGGCTATACTGGAGATTGCCTTGGTGCATGTCAGCAACTTGCTGAAGTAACCGGCTATCTAGTCATATTGGCAATGGTAGCCTAACAATAATAAGGATCATCATGGTAGATCAAACCCAGAAAGACAGCCGCTACAAAGCACGGCAGCAAAAAGTAAAAGATGAAATTGATGCGCGTGTCGCTTCAGCCCAAGAAGAAAAAGGGCTCTTTCTGATCATTACCGGCAATGGCAAGGGAAAATCTACTTCAGGTTTTGGCACCATTGCCCGCGCTGTCGGCCATGGCCAGAAATGTGGTGTCGGCCAGTTTATCAAAGGGACATGGGACTGCGGTGAACGTGCCCTGCTCGAGCAGCACGATGTCGATTTTGCCGTTATGGCCACCGGCTTTACTTGGGAAACCCAAAATAAAGAAGCGGATACAGAAGCTGCCCAAGCAACGTGGGCGGAGTGTAAAAAAATGTTGGGAAATGATAGCTATGATGTCATTCTTCTTGATGAGCTGACTTATATGGTGACCTATGGCTATGTTGAGCTTGACGAGGTTATTGAAGCTATCACTAATCGTCCGAAGACCCAATCAGTCATCGTGACCGGCCGTGGTGCACATCGGGAACTTATTGAAATAGCTGATACTGTCTCCGAAGTTCGCAACGTGAAACATGCATTTGAACGTGGTGTCAAAGCCCGCAGGGGGGTTGATTGGTAAGCCGCCAATAAACAATGCTTCCCCAGGGTAGCCACTCGAATTGCAGCAGTGGCTACTTTTCAATCTCGACCTTTGTCACATTTTTTACTTGACCCTTGATGGGAAAAAGCCAATATTTGGCTCATAACAGGTCTTTGATGAAAGATCGATTACAAGTCTTACAAGGGACACAAATGCCTTCACATTTACCAAAGAAATTCAGTGCTATTTTCCTAAAACTATTTCATCTTCTCGAAGCTATCTTGCTGGTAGCTATCACCTTGGCAACCTTGGCAGCCATGATCAATGAATTCATTGTCATCTATACCAACCGCCAAATAGCACTAACTGATATCTTGCTCATGTTTATTTACCTTGAAGTGCTGGCCATGGTTCAGCAGTTTGTCACCAACGGTAAGATCCCGGTTCGCTACCCAATCTACATTGCTATTATGGCAATAGCCCGCTATATCACCCTCGGCATGAAAGAGCTCGACGGCGCCTACATAGTCTGGCTATCCGTTGCCGCCTTTATCTTGGCGGCATCAACCTTGCTTATCCGTGTTGGTCACCATTACTGGCCATACGAGGATGCGAAAGAGCCCGGCTATCGTAATTCGCACGACTAAATAGGCTCGGTAAAAAGTAAAAAGGGAGTGATATTCACTTCCTTTTTTTAAATACCGATATTATTCTTGATGTGATTGAGGCTTCTTGGATTTTCCCAGCTTATTCTTATAGTAAGCCTCTGCTTTTTTGACGATCTTAGTGTGCATTTTTGCCCTAAGTGACTCAACGTCTGTCGCCGTCAAAACCCGCTTTAAACTGTTAATTGCTACTTCTCTCATTCTCTAGGTTATATCAACCATCACAACCGTTAATCTTCAACCAATAAAGGCACTTTTTAACAATTATATACTCAATTAAATGCTTGGTTGAATGTTTTTCATCCGAATTTACATAAATTTAATTATTAAAACGTAAGTAATACCAACCTGGATAAGTAGTTGATCAAGTATTTGCACTGGAAAAATCGTTGTTATCAAGGCAGACATTGCAGTAACTAGTGGCTCTAATTACAAAATATCTAACGCAGAGAACAGCGATTTTAACTTGCAAGACTGATCAAATATTTTTGTAGGTTGGTATAAATATATAAAAACCAGCGACCTTAGTCACTGGCTTAGCTCTCAGTAAAGGCTAACAGGGGAAGACTGGTCGCAGTAACCCTTATCGGCTTACCAGCGGTACAGCTTGCTGCGGACATTCAGAAATATGGCATAAATTAGCATCAATATCTTGGCTGCCTAGCAAGCGAAGCCATAGGTTCGGGATCTGAGCCAATCTCGCCCTCGGGCTTTCAATTCGTACAGGCTCGATAGCTACCCACTCGTTACTCTTTTCTGCTAGGGCAAATTGGAAAGCGAGCTGCTCCCCCATTCCCAGGCGCAGATCAGATACAACTAATTCAGATTGACGCTGATCATAGCGGATAAACCCGCCAGTGAAATGCTCAAGCATCCGTTGGTGCTCGGAAACGACCCCTTTAGGCCATGTGCCTAGCGGTTTATCTAAAAAATCAATTTCAACATCAGCGTCAAGTATCGATGACAGGCCTTCGAGGTAGCTATGCTCACCTTTGACCACGACTCGCCATAGTAAAGTGTTCAACGGGGTCGGAGTAATAAACGTTGGCTGCCCCGCGAAAGGCGTGCCTGCCAACTGCTGTTCAACCCGACTTTCAATCGTATTCATTGCGACGAGTGACCAGACAATATACAGCGATGAAACAGCCAAGCCAGCACTACAAAGTTTTGCCATCCGGTCACGCCATATCACGCTTGCCAATACAGCTAACAGTAATGGCACAGTATAGAGCGGATCGATGATGAATAAGCTCGGAGTTGCAATTGGAGTATTAATTGGCCAAAACAGCTGGGTACCGTAGGCGGTAAAAGAGTCAAGCAGCGGGTGGGTCACCAAACAAGCTGCCACCAATAGCCAAAGATGACCGAGACTAAAACGGGTTGGCCGCATCTTTTGCCAGCCCCAACTTAGTAGCAACGAGAACGGGATGAGAACAAACAACGAATGGCTAAAACCACGATGCTTCACCATATCCGATACAGGATCACCATAGCTGATTATGACATCAAGATCTGGCAGCGTGCCCAAAGCGGCACCTGCCAACAAGATCTTCGGGGAACACTTCCTACCCGCCACCGCACCGGCGACCGCCGCACCCAATGCCGCTTGTGTTACTGAATCCACAACTATTCCTTCTTCATTTTTGAAGTTGCTACCTTAACAGAGCTAATATTCGACACGCAATTTATTACTATTATGTTTTTTTATTGAAACATCTCTGATAAAAAACTGGGGATGGCTCGCAGATC
The DNA here is from genome assembly GCF_052873815.1 of Photobacterium sp. DNB23_23_1. NCBI lineage: Bacteria > Pseudomonadati > Pseudomonadota > Gammaproteobacteria > Vibrionales > Vibrionaceae > Photobacterium > Photobacterium sp. DNB23_23_1. Next base: position 145,243 of record NZ_JBNNXT010000004.1, read on the forward strand.
AGCTGCGCAATATTCGCTACGGTAAATCAGGCAACACCCATCAACTTTGAATAAAAGGAAGATGCAATGCCAACAAAAGTCTCTGAATACATGACCCGCAAAGTCATCACAATCTCACCTGACACTGGCCTAAGAGAAGCCTTCTTCTTGATGCGCGATGAAAATATCCGTCACTTACCCGTTGTGAATGATGAAGGAGCGCTCGTCGGTATCGTGAGTGACAGAGAATTACGCCGCCCGGGCTGGGTTGATGAATCCCCAGAGATCGGTCATGAATATCACCTAACGGATGAATGGCATATCAACGATGTCATGATCCGAGATATTGTGCATGTACGAACCTACGATACCCTCACCAAAGCCATCGGAACAGTATTGGATTTCCAGGTTGGCGCCGCACCGGTGCTGGATAAAACGGGACAATTGGTCGGGATGCTGTCGGCCATCGATCTGCTAAAAGCCTTCCAGGATATTCTGGAGAGCCAGAAATCCTCAAAAAAGAAGAAGCAGTTAGCTTAAACTAAATAATCATAGCCCTACCCAACTGTAGGGCTACTGATAAACATTTAACCCTGCCTAACAAAGCCTACTCAGATATATCGTCTATCTTTACCTATGAACTCCTTCATGAGTATATAGCGATGACCTTAGCAATTACCAAGTACGAGCAAGTATGGATTGATGGGCTAAACAGAGGTGATGTCTCAGGCGCTGATGAAGCCTTCGCTGCCAACAGTGTTATTCACATGGCGGGTGCGCCAAGCCCCAGTCTATCAGTAACAGAATTCAAAGAGTTGGTCAGTGGATTATTACGGGCTTTTCCAGATTTGCACCTGACCGTTGATGATCAGATTGTATCTGGTGACAAAGTAGCAACGCGCTGGACAGCCACTGGGACGCATACCGGCTCGCTTGGCGATATAAGTCCATCCGGTGAAAAAGTGCAGTTTGAAGGGCTAATTCTAGACCATGTTGTTGATGGCCAGGTTATTGAGCGGTGGGAGCAATGGGATCAAATGGGCATGCTTCAACAACTAGGAGCAGTATAACTTGCCATAAAATGAAAGAAGGAGAGCTATTGCCCTCCTTCTTACTTAGTCACATTGTCACTTGCGACATTAAGTGTTAATTAAACAGGCCCTTCAGCAGCTTATCCGCTGCCTTCTTGATATCGTCGTCCTTGGCCTTATCACCTAGCAACTTCTCTAGCCCACGTTCAACTTCGCGCTGCGCCTTCTGCTCCAGCTCATTGTTCTGCTTAAGCAACTGGGCAATATTGAGCGAGAATGTCGGCTCACTCCAGTTGCCTTTAACATCAATAGGCACGGTGAGATCAGCAACCTCATCAATCTCTTTCCCCCCCTGCCCTTTACTGGTGGCAACAACGGAAGTGTTTACCGAAAAATCAATCGTTTCATTAACCAAGCTGGTCGAGCCGTCACCATTGATACGGATCAGTGGTGAGTCGATATCAAGGTTGCTGGTTGAAGCAACACCATTACCCAGTTTGATGGTTGCAGTCATCGCCGAGAAGTCCGTTTTCTTCTCTTCCTTAACGTATTCTGCTTTCTGGCCTTTAAGCGTCGCACGGGCTTCACGGATCATTTCTGGAATATTGACGCCGTAAATTGCCCCGTCGGCAAAACGGATATCGATTGTACCGGTAATATTCTCGCGGATACGCTTCTCAGCCAGGCCGGTACCCGATACATTAACCGTGATATCGCCACTCCCTGCCAGGGTATCATTTTGCGCTACATCCACCAGCAAAGGTTGAACTTGTACGCCTTTGATCTTCTTGGTTACACGGTAGGTTGGCAGCTTGCCGCTAGCATCGATTTTGGCTGTGGTATGAATTGTGCCTTGATAAAGCTTGGCATCAAGACCGCTCAGATCAAACACACCATTTTTCACCGTCATCGCCAGCGTCACATCACTCATATGAGCATTAGCGGCTTTGAACTGGCCAACAGCAAGTTTACCGGCCAGATCGAGTGTTTTCAGCACACTCAGATCAGGCTCTTGGTCTGTTTCCTTCTCACTCGCCGCACCCGTATTCGCTCCGGCAGTGCCAGCTTGGTTCGAATCGTCACCTTGCTTAGATGAGGCACTCTCATTCCCTGTGCCAAGGAAAGCATCGACATCTATATTGTCAGACGACAAATCAAAGCGGATCACCGGAATATCAGCCGATTGGAAAGAGGCATTACCTTTCAAAGCCAGCTCATCAACGGCGGCTTTCAGCGTCGTTAATTCAGCCAACCCTTTCTCCAGGTTGTATTTAGCATCAGCTTCTAGGCCAACCTTCATTTCAGGCCGTGGCAAACTGGCCCCTTTAAGATCGGCATTAAGCTTGGCACCTTTCAAGCTGATAAGCTTGATCGCATCATCGACCATCAACTGCGTAGAGCCTTTAGTACTGAAACTCAGATCTGGTATTTCACCGTCAATAGCGAACTCAATCGTTGACCAATCACCCAGCTTAAAGCTATCAAGCGAAATCGTCGCATTGCGGATATCATTAACCGCATCTTTGGCACTTGCTTTTAACGACAGCGCTTTAATCTCGGCACCATCTAGCTTCTCGGCAATCAGTAGCTCCGTTTGTCCTTCAGCACTGAAGCCCAATTCTGCGGCACTACCTGCGATATTAAACTGGGCTGCCGTCCATTCTCCTGGGGCAAATTGATCCAAAGTGAAATCAAGTCGATCGACTTCCGTTTGGCTGCCCGCTTTATCATCAATGATAAGCGCACTGGCATTGCTGATTTCAACCCCCGCCAAGCTGATCTGCCAAGCTTGCTGTTCAGCTACCTGTGCCGGTTCGCTTACAGATGGCGGCTCTGCCGGTGTTCCTGTTGACTCTGCAGCAGGCTCGGTAGCTTCTTGACCCGATAAACCATCAAGGTTACTGACACCATTTTCGAGAGTTTGAATAAAGACTCGCCCGCCCAGCAAACTGACATTGCCAATTTCTAGCTGCTGGGAAAATAGCGGCATCACCGAAACTGACAGTTCAGCTTGATCGAACTGGGCCAAATTCGGCTCGGCAAATCCTTGCGGGTTTTTGAATTCTGTCTTGCCAATATCAAATCCGATACTCGGAAAAAAGCGCCAGCTAATGTCGCCTTCGATCACGAGGTCACGTCCAGTCGCTTTTTTTACCTGCTCGGCAATCATCGGCTTAAACTGATTCGGATCAACCAGTGCCACCAAGGCAGCAATACCGACAACGGCAATCACCACAACAGCGAGCAAAGCCATTATTATTTTTTTCATTACATCCCCATCTTTTCATCCATGCTCATCAAACGAGCCTAGCGCCAAAGTTACCTGATCCCATTGTGGCATATAGCCCAACGACTTCAAGTGATTGAAGTCTATACCCAACCTACAGCCGCTATGTTTTTTCCAGGTAAAAAAATAGGCAGCGTAATGCTGCCTATTGCTAATCAAGTATCAGAACGAACTATTAAGCACGTAGCAACTTGGCAATGTGTGCTTTCAGTACGTCAATCGCGATACGGTTCTTACCGCCACGAGGAACAATAATGTCTGCGTATTGCTTCGATGGTTCGATGAACTGCATGAACATCGGACGTACCGTCTTTTGGTACTGCGCAAGCACAGATTCCATCGTACGGTCGCGCTCAGCAACATCGCGTTGTAGACGGCGAAGCAAACAGATATCAAGCGGTGTGTCCATGAAGACACTTGCATGCATAATGTCACGCAGGCGTGGGTCAGTCAGCAGCAGAATACCTTCCAGGATGATCACCTTTTTAGGTGTCAACGACGTGGTTTCAGTCATACGCGTATGTTCGCTGTAGCTGTACTGAGGAACTTCCACCGCTTCACCGCGGATCAACTGCTCAAGGTGATCACAAAGTAGATCGTGATCCAAGGCATTTGGGTGGTCGTAGTTGGTCTTTACCCTTTCATCCATGCTTAGGTGGCTTTGATCGTTGTAATAGCAATCTTCCGTAATAACACCGATCTGATGATCGCCTACTTTTTCTTTTAGCTCTTTATAAACTGTGCTGGCAATCAGACTTTTACCGGATGCAGAGGCACCTGCAATACCGATAATAACGCATTGGTGAGAGTGTTCAGACATATCAGAAAGCACCTGTAAAACAACGTGGCGTAGTGGACAAACCGTAATAAACAGACCATCACCCATCACTCATTGTGTCGGGAAATGGCTTAAATAGGCATAAATAAACCGCATGATTATAGGCAGATGTAAGGGCAGATGCCAGAAAAAAAGCGGCATCTGCCACGTTTGCTCAGAAACTCTGCAGCTTTGACAAAAGCAATGGTTTACATTGTACGAATTGTGATCTGCTCGGCTACTGGCGTACCTTGCCAATACAAACGGCTGGCAACAGAGCCGGCCAACTGAATGTAAGCCTGAGCCTGCTCTGAATCAGGTGACGCAGCTACTGTAGGCTTACCATTATCGATATCTTCACGGATTTTGATATGCAAAGGCAACTGTGCCAGCAGCGGTACGGCATATTCCTGTGCCATGCGTTCAGCACCACCGGTACCGAAGATCGGCTCATGATGACCACAATGACTACAAATGTGGTAACTCATGTTCTCAACCACACCTAACACCGGCACATCAACCTTGTTAAACATACTGACACCCTTTATTGCATCAGCCAACGCCAAGTCTTGCGGGGTGGTCACCACTACCGCACCCGTCACCGGAATTTGTTGGGCCAATGTCAATTGGATATCACCGGTACCCGGTGGCATATCAATCACCAAGTAGTCCAAATCCGGCCACCAGGTCTCGGCGATGATTTGAGACAAGGCTTTCGACGCCATTGGACCACGCCAGATGGTCGCGCTGTCAGCAGGCACCAAATACCCCACCGAGTTGGTATACAAGCCACAAGACTCAATCGGCATCATCATCTTGCCATCCGATGACTGAGGCTTCTCATCAACCGTACCCAGCATCATCGGCACTGATGGGCCGTAAATATCGGCATCCAATAAACCGACTTTGGCACCTTGGGCCTGCAGACCCAATGCAAGGTTTACAGATGTCGTTGATTTACCTACCCCGCCTTTGGCAGAGCTGACTACGATAATGTTCTTCACACCATTTAACGGCGGCTTGTCACCAGAAGCCAATGGCGCGATACGACACCCAATATCAAACTTGATGTCGCTGCCGATATGGTGGAGCTGTTGCTGGCTGATGATCCACTGCTCTAAAAGTTCAGCCACTTGGCTAGCAGCAAACGGAAAAGTCACTGAAATTTTACCGTCAGCCGACACCGATACGACATTCGTCGTCTCGGCCCATTCGTCATGCAACCAAGGATGCTCAAACTGGTTCAACCAACGGCAAATATCTGCCACGCTTTCAAAACGGGTTACTGAGTCACTGCTCATGATCTTTTAGCGCTCCACATTTATTGTTTCTTTACATCCTAACACCTATGCCTATTTAGCGCTCCATTTTACCGTGATTTACAGCAGATCCTCCTAGGCAAGGTGCTATCCATCAGGTAGTATTTACAGCTACGTTTTTTATTACCCATCATGAGCGAAATAAGACATTATGGCTGCAAATCCAAGAAAAATTCTGGTGACCTGCGCCCTACCGTACGCTAACGGTTCTATCCACTTGGGCCACATGCTTGAGCATGTGCAAGCGGATATTTGGGTGCGCTATCAGCGCCTTCGCGGCAACGAAGTTCATTTCATCTGTGCAGACGATGCACACGGTACTCCAATCATGCTTAAGGCCCAGCAGATGGGTATGGATCCTGAGCAGATGATTGCCGAAGTGAGCAAAGAGCACCAGGCTGACTTTGCTGGCTTCGATATCAGCTTCGACAACTACCACAGCACACACTCAGAAGAGAACCGTGAGCTGGCGTCGTTCGTCTACACCCAGTTGAAAGACAATGGCTACATCACCAACCGTACGATTTCTCAACTGTTTGACCCAGAGAAAGAAATGTTCCTACCGGATCGTTTCGTAAAAGGTACTTGTCCTAAATGTAAGTCTGAAGATCAGTACGGCGACAACTGTGACAACTGTGGTGAAACTTACAGCCCAACTGAGTTGATCAACCCGAAATCTGCTGTTTCTGGTGCGACACCAGTGATGAAAGATTCTGAGCACTTCTTCTTCGACCTGCCTCAGTTCGAAGACATGCTGAAAGCGTGGACTAAGTCTGGTGCCCTTCAGGATGAAACGGCCAACAAGATGCAGGAATGGTTCGAGTCTGGCCTGCAGCAGTGGGACATCTCACGTGACGCGCCTTACTTCGGCTTTGAGATCCCTGGCGAGACTGGTAAATACTTCTATGTATGGCTAGACGCACCTATTGGTTACATGGGCTCATTCAAGAACCTATGTGACAAGCGTGACGATCTAGACTTCGATGAGTTCTGGAACAAAGACAGCTCAACCGAGCTTTACCACTTCATCGGTAAAGACATCGTATACTTCCACAGCCTATTCTGGCCAGCCATGCTGGAAGGTGCAGGTTTCCGTAAACCTGATAACGTATTCGTCCACGGCTACGTAACAGTAAACGGCGCGAAGATGTCTAAGTCTAAAGGTACCTTCATCAAAGCAGGTACTTACCTAGAGCACCTAGACCCTGAATGCCTACGCTACTACTACGCAGCGAAGCTAAACAGCCGTATCGATGACTTGGATCTTAACCTTGAAGACTTCACCCAGCGCGTAAACAGCGATGTGGTGAACAAGATTGTTAACCTCGCATCTCGTAACGCTGGCTTCATCGCTAAGCGCTTCGAAGGCAAGCTGTCTGACAATTTCGCTGAGCCTGAGCTATACGCCGAGTTCGTTGCTGCAGCAGATCGTATCGCCGAGCTATACGAAACCCGTGAATTTAGCCGTGCTATTCGTGAAATCACAGCCCTGGCTGACAAAGCGAACCAGTACGTTGACGAAAAAGCCCCTTGGGTTGTCGCTAAGCAGGAAGGTAAAGATCAGGAACTACAGGAAATCTGCTCTGTCGGTATCAACCTGTTCCGCGTTCTGATGGCTTACCTGAAGCCGGTTATGCCTCAGCTTGCTGAACGTACAGAGGGCTTCCTAAACGAAACCCTGACTTGGGAAGGTATTGCCCAGCCACTGACTGGTCACGAAGTGACTAAGTTCAAGGCGCTATTCAACCGTATCGATGCTAAAAAAGTTGAAGCTATGGTTGAATCTTCAAAAGCGGATGCAGCAGCAGAAGCGGCAGCAAAAGAGAAAGCTGAAGCAGCAAAGACTGAAACCGAACTAAGCAAAGAGCCAATTGCAGACGAAATCGAATTCGATGATTTTGCTAAAGTTGACCTGCGTATTGCTAAGATCGTTTCGTGTGAAGCTGTACCTAAGGCTAACAAACTGCTGAAACTTGAGCTTGACCTAGGCGGTGAAACTCGCCAGGTATTTGCAGGTATCAAATCGGCTTACAGCCCAGAAGATCTGATTGGCAAGCACACCGTAATGGTGGCCAACCTGAAGCCGCGCAAGATGAAGTTCGGCATGTCTGAAGGTATGGTGCTGGCAGCGGGCCCTGGTGGACAAGATCTCTGGATCCTTGAACCACACGAAGGTGCACAGCCAGGCATGCGCGTAATGTAATACGCCAGCCTTGGTGGAAACCAAAAACAAAACCAGCTCAATTGAGCTGGTTTTTTTATTCGCTGACGGGCTCTCTACTCCTTATACCAATCTGGATAAGTAGTTATCTATAGATTGCACAGGAAAAATTGTTGTTATCAAGGCGGAGGTTGCAGTAACTAGTGGCTCTAATTACAAAACCTCTAACGCAGCTAACAGCGATTTTAACCAGCAAGATTGATCAAATACTTATGTAGGTTGGTATTAATCACTTCTCAAAGCAATTATCAAACACTGCACTAATAAACTCACGCCACCTTGTTCAAAAAACCGCCAGATACATGGTTTCATTTACATCCATTTCATTTACTTTTTTTACATGTGTTAAAGGGCACAATATTGACGATAACTTATTTTTCAATTTTTAAGTTTGCCGGACAACTCGCAGAAATAAAATAAACTCAATATCGCACCTTTCTGAGCCTTAATGTAAAAACAATTAAAAATCAACTAATTAACAATTAAAACCATATCATCAACTAATTATTTCTACGATTATACCAACGATAAATCCGATGCATGAATTCGATTTTCCCGATGTGACAGAAATCATTTGTTACAATCAGAAACCAACTGAAACAACACATTAGTACCAAATAGACTACATCCGCATAACCTTAGGAATTGTGCTTTGAATGAATCCTTGTCTTGAATAGGCAAGCTGTTCAAAAGCGGGTCGAAAATGAGCAGGGCTAACCCTCATCATTTAAACACTCATCCCTCAGGCAGTTATCAAGGTATTGTGATGCCACAGAGTCTATTACGTTATACCAACATACTCAGCATTGTTGGTGATTTGATCAGGGTCGAAGTACCCAACCTCTCCTCAAACAATTCGAAGGCCAAATACGGCGATCTTGCGATGATTGAGCAAAACGGTGAAAACTACTCGCTTGCTCAAATCATCAAAATCGACAACGAAGAAGTGTCCCTTCAAGTCTTTGCTGGCTGTAAAGGTTTATCAACCAATGCCGCCGTTTGCTTTCTTGACCAGCCGATGCAGGTCACTTATTCGCCCAATATCCTTGGCCGTATCTTTGACGGTGCTGGACAACCAATTGACCACGGCCCAGAGCTAGAAACCGATCCCAAGGTCGAAATAGATGGCCCTTCGGTTAACCCGGTTCGTAGAACACTTGCTTCACGCATGGTGCGTACCAATGTCCCGATGATCGATGTATTCAACACTTTGGTTGAATCACAGAAGATCCCAATCTTCTCGGTTGCCGGTGAGCCGTACAACAAATTCCTTGCCCGTATCGCCATTCAAGCCGAAGCTGATGTGGTGGTCTTTGCGGGAATGGGTCTCATTTATGATGACTACCATTTCTTCAAAACCCAATTTGAGGAAGCGGGCGTATCATCGCGTACCGTGATGTTTGTCAACCAAGCCTCGGATCCTACCGTTGAGCGTTTGCTGGCTCCGGACATGGCACTATCTGTTGCCGAGCACTTCGCCGTCGATGAAAGTAAGAAAGTATTGGTACTGCTGACCGACATGACCTCCTACGCCGATGCGATGAAGGAAATTGGTGTCGCAATGGACAAGATACCAGCCAACCGCGGCTACATGGGGGATCTGTACTCGCAACTTGCCAAGCGATACGAAAAAGCCTGTGATTACAAAGGGGCAGGCTCAGTCACCTTACTCGCTGTTACGACCATGCCGGGCAATGATGTGACCCACCCAGTACCGGATAACACTGGCTATATCACCGAAGGTCAGTTCTACCTTCACGAAGGTGTACTTGACCCATTCGGCTCCCTGTCACGTCTAAAGCAAATGGTGGTAGGTAAAGAAACCCGTGAAGATCATAGCGCCATCATGAGTGTAATGATCCGTTTTTACTCCGATTCTGTGGAAGCCCAGCAGAAACAAGCAATGGCATTTGAACTGTCGGAGTACGACAAGAAAACCTTGAAATTTGGCAAGTACTTCAAAGACAACTTCATGACACTGGATGTTGATATGAGCTTGGAAGATGCTTTGGACTTCAGCTGGAAGATCCTTGCTGAGTGTTTTGACCCAGAAGAAACCCTGATCAAAGACAGCTTACTGGAAATGTACTGGCCTTTCCCAGAGCAGTTGGATCTGGAAGCAGAAACTACAGAGGGTTAATTCATGGCAAAGGTAGCACTTAACAAAAGCTCGCTGAACAAGCAAAAGCGGAGTTTAAAAACCTACAACCGCTACCTGCCTGCGTTGGAACTGAAACGTCAACAACTGATGCTGGAGCGGAATAAAGCCGAGCAAGCCTTGGAGCAAGCCAAGCAGCGTGTCGTAGAATTACGTGCACTGGTTGAGGAAGCCATTCCCATGCTTGCTTGCAAAGAAATTAACGTCAATAACCTGGTCAAGGTGACAGACGTTAAGCTTGCCACCCAGAATATTGTTGGCTGCCGGGTCCCGATCGTCGAATCAGTCGATGTCGAACTGACCCCATACAGTTATCTCGCGCGCCCACACTGGGTCGATAGTGTGGTACGTCAACTGAAAGAAATGGTTCGCCTGCGTATTGAACTGGCTGTGTACCAGCAACGCTACGAATTAATCAGTGAAGCCACGCGAATTACAAGCCAGCGCGTAAACTTGTTCTCGAAGGTCCTGATCCCTGATACCCAAGAAAGTATCAAGCGGATTGGTATCTATCTATCGGATCAAGAGCGTGCTGCGGTAATGAACGCCAAACTATCGAAACAAAAAGTGTTGGCGCAACAAGATAAAACGCAGGGAGGCCAATCATGAGTATCAAACAGTTAAAACGCTTAACGCTCGGTGGCCAAGCCTCTCGCCGGGACGAAATCCTGATGGCGCTGCAGGCTTTGGGCTGCATGCACCTTATTCCGTTAAGTCAGAGCGATGGCGACAGCAACCATGCTATCGCCATGCAGCAACCCACAGATGCCAGCGAAGCGTTGGCATGGTTGAGTCGTGTCGAGCGCAGGCGCCGTCCGATCAGGGACAAGGATCTGGTTGATGTCGATGAATTGGTTGCGCAAATTCTCGAGAACAAACGGCATATCCGCCAGCAGCAAGACAAACGTGACTTGCTCAAGGAACGCCTACAACTGTTACGCCCATGGGGGGAATTCGAACTACCAGATATATGTACAATCAACAACTTGAGATTCTGGTTTTACCTATTGCCACTGAAAAAACTCACCGCGATGTCAGCTGTAGACCTACCTTGGCAAGAGGTACACCGTGATCAGAAAAACGCTTACGTGGTGATTGTGTCTGAGTCTGAACCCGACCCGGCCTTGCTACCTGTTGATCGTTCGCACATCGGGGGGAATAGCCTTTCTCTCGTTGAAGAGCACCTTGAGATTGCCGAGCAGCATCTAGAGGACTTACTGGCAGAGCGCGAAGCGTTAACCCGCTGGATCTACCCGCTGAGCCAATCACTGGCTGCCAGTCAGGATCACGCTGAATTACTATTGGCCTCGTCAGGGGTGCAAGATGAAGGTGAATTCTTCCTAATCCAAGGTTGGATGCCTGCCGATACCCAAGATGCAGTTATCGAACTGGCCAACGTTTATGGCTCCGCTGTGCTGTTTGAAGATCCCAAAGCCGATGACCAACCACCTACCCTACTGGAAAACTCCGAGTTAACCGGTGGTGGCGCAGAGGCGATGGGCTTTTTCCAAACCCCTAACTATCGCGCCTGGGATCCGGGCAACCTGGTGTTCTATTCGTTCTCATTGTTCTTCGCCATGATCATGAATGATGCCATGTACAGCGCCATTCTCGGCCTGATCATCTTGTTCTTCCGTGACAAGTTCGATGCCTCTGAAGAAGGCAAACGACTGAAGAATATGGGCCTATTCATGTCTGGATTGGGGATTTTCTGGGGTGTACTCGCTGGCAGCTACTTTGGTATGTCACCGAGTGAAGGCAGTTTCTGGGGATTTTTCAACATCATAGACATGAACGATTATGGCGCCATGATGCGACTTTCAGTCTTTATCGGTGTTATGCACCTGATCATTGCCAACACGATGACCGCCTACATCAACCGCTCACAAAAACGGGCCTTTGCACCACTTGGCTGGGCGGCCCTGATGTTCGGTGGCATGTTGCTCTGGTTTGGCGTTACCGGTGCCATCTGGAGCTGGTTCGGTAAAGGTTTGGGCGGATTACTGATGCTAGGTGGTGCCGGTCTTGTTTGTGTTTACAGCAGTGACCGCCCCATCAACAGCCGCAAAGATCTGGCCCTTCGCGTTCTCGACGGTGCCAAGGCGATTTACAACATCACCAGTGCCTTCGGTGACATCTTAAGCTACATGCGCTTGTTTGCACTGGGCTTATCCGGTGCTTCGCTGGCAATGACATTTAACTCACTAGCAGGTCAAGTTGTTGAAGCACAACCCGTTTCTGGGGTGCTTTTTGCCGGCCTGATCTTACTGCTTGGCCATATCCTGAACTTCGCGCTCTGTGTCATGAGCGGCGTGGTACACGGTATGCGCTTGAATGTAATTGAATTTGTTAACTGGGGTCTATCCGACGAAGGATACCCATTCAGAGCTTTTCGGAAGAAAGAGGATTAAAACATGGAACAATTTGTTATTGCACTTGGTTGGTTAGGCGCATTCGCCCCTGTTGCTCTAGGTGCTATCGGTTCAGCGATCGGCTGTTCGGTAGCCGGTCAGGCCGCATGTGGCGCCATGTTAGATGTCGAGTCTGGCTATGGTAAATACATTGGCCTATCAGCGATGCCTTCCTCACAGGTTATCTACGGTATCGTAATCATGTTCTCCCTGTCAGCGATTGGTGTTAACGCTGAGACAGCAGGCGGCTTATTCGGTGTCGGTCTGATGACAGGTTTCGCTTTGCTTTTCTCAGCTGTTTATCAGGGACAAGCGGTTTCAGCCGCAATTAACGCGTCAAAAAACAAGCCTGAAGTATTCGGCCTGTCTATTGCTCCAGCAGCAATTGTTGAAGGGTTCTCAGTCTTTGCTTTCGTCTTTGCGCTAGTGATGGGTGCCAACATCGGTGCATAAGGAACAGACCATGCCAGTAGAAAATCAAAATACAACACCTGTTTCGACAGGGATCAAGCAACTGGTCGACACCCTACGCCAAGAAGGTGTGGAGGCCGGAAAAAAAGCAGCAGATCAAATCATTGCCGAGGCGCGTGAAGAAGCATCGACAATTGTCGCCGAAGCGCGCGACAAGGCAGGCCTTATTCTGGGCAATGCGCGTAAAGAAGCGGACTTCATCTCAACTGCGGGAAAACAAGCCTTTGAAATGGCAAATCGTAATGCCATTTTGGAGCTAAAAGCTTTCCTACAAGATGAGTTTTCCAAGCAGATCCAAGCGACAGTTGGTACCCAGTTGACAGATGAAAAGCTGTTGCAGCAGATGATCCTTGAAGTTGCAGGTCGCAATGCCGTCAATTCCGATGAACCGGTTGAGGTTATCTTGCCAACCCGAGTAGTGGGTGTAAATGATCTCAGTGCCAACCCTGAAGAGCTCAAGGAAGGGACATTGATCCACTTTGCTGTGGCGCAAGCCGCTGAAATGCTTCGCGAAGGTGTCACTTTCAATGTCAGCGAAGATAACAAAAATGCCGTTGTGTTCCGCCTGAAAGACAAAGATATCGAAGTGGCACTGTCGGATGAAACCGTCACTCAGATGATGCTTAACCACCTCCAACCACGTTTCCGCGCGTTGTTGGAAGGTATCGTCAAATAAGTGCAAGAGGCAGGTTTGCCCTGTCTCTGCTTTAACAAGGAACGTATATGTCTGATAAAGCATATCATGGCTTGTTGACGTCACTGCCGCATATCGACTCTCTGTTTGACAGTAAAATCACGCCGATTTCACGTTACCAGCTAGAGCGACGGCTAAGCGCCTTGTCATTTGATGAACGCAAGCATCTCAACATGATTGAGCAAATCATGCACTGGGATCGCACCAACAATGATGCCGATGATGCCGAGCTGATCAAGTTTGCCACTTGGGTACGAAGCGAAGTAAAGAGCCAAGTACTTCGGGAGCTCATTGATTGGCGTTTGGATATGCGAAGTGTGGTTGCAGCACTTCGACGCAAAAAAGCCGGTGAAAAAGCACCAGCCGGACCACGCTGGAGTTTCGGCACCCGTTACGAATTTATCCGCCGCAACTGGAGTGCACCCTACTTCAATCTGCATTTCACCTTTCCGTGGCTACCGGATGTTGCTCGTTACATGGAGCACGACCAGAGCCTCGACGTTGAAAAGGCCCTGCTCGAAGCCGTTTGGGAGCAGCTTGACCGCATCAGTACCAAAGAGCGCTTTAGCTTTGAAGCCGTGGTGATTTACCTATTGCGCTGGAATCTGGTTTCTCGCTGGACAACTTACAACAGTGAGATAGCCATCGAGCGATTCGACCAACTCGTAGAAAGTGCACTGGGTGAATTTGCCAGTGATCTACCGCATTAATTTTGACAACAGGTTGTTCAATGAGCACGGAATTAATCAATAAAACGCCGACTGCCCACGTTACGGCAGTCATTGGCGACACACTGACCATCCGCCTTAACGTTGGCGATAACGGCCAGTTAATAAAAAACGAAGTGGTATATGTACTGCCTAGCCGTAAGCAAACCGATGGCCTTGATGAACTGTTAATGGCCGAAGTATTGCGCGTGCGAGGCGACTCTGCCGATATTCAAGTTTACGAAGATACCCGTGGTGTTGCTGTGGGTGACAGTATTATCCAGACCGGAGAAATGCTGAGTGTGGATTTAGGGCCGGGGATCTTGGCCCAAATATATGATGGGTTGCAGAACCCGCTCGAGCGTCTGGCCCAAATCCATGGCAAATTCCTCAAACGCGGTGTTCAAGTTGATGCCCTAGATAAAGCCGACACCTGGGCCTTCAATGCCGTCGCCAAAAAAGGCGACAAACTCCGCGCCGGCCAATCACTGGGGACCGTTCAGGAAGGCCGCTTTACCCACCAGATTATGGTGCCCTTCTATATTAAAGGGGAGGTCGAAGTAACCTGGATCCAAGAAGGTAGCTTTACCATTGATACGGTTATAGCCCACATCACCGACAACCGTGGTAAAGAGCACAACCTAACCATGGTACAGAAATGGCCTGTGCGTCAATCTATTGCCAACACCTTGACTAAAAATGGTGGAAAAACTCAACGTAAATTCCCTAACGAGCCACTGGTTACCACCACTCGAACCATTGATACCTTCTTCCCTATTGCCCGTGGAGGAACCGGTTGTGTGCCAGGACCATTTGGATCGGGGAAAACCGTCCTTCAGCACGGGATTTCCCGCCACTGTGATGCAGATATCGTTATCGTGGTGGCCTGTGGTGAGCGCGCCGGGGAAGTAGTAGAAACCATCGAGGAATTCCCTCACCTACCCGATCCTAAGCACGGCGGCACCCTGATTGATCGCACCGTGATCATCTGTAATACCTCATCCATGCCGGTTGCTGCCCGTGAAGCCTCTATTTATACCGGTCTTACTCTGGGTGAGTATTACCGCCAAATGGGCTATAACGTGCTGTTGCTGGCTGATTCCACGTCCCGCTGGGCGCAAGCGATGCGCGAAACATCCAACCGATTGGAAGAGATCCCCGGTGAAGAAGGGTTCCCTGCTTATATGGACTCGGCTATCAAAGGGGTCTACGAACGTTGTGGTGTCGTCGATAACGAAAACGGCACTGATGGCTCGCTGACTATGATTGGCTCGGTTTCCCCGGCTGGCGGTAACTTCGAAGAGCCGGTAACCCAGTCGACACTGGGTACAGTCAAGACCTTCCTAGGCCTATCCTATGAACGTGCCTATAAACGCTTCTATCCGGCTATCGATCCCCTAATTTCTTGGTCTCGCTATCTTGATCAGCTTGAAGGTTGGTATGCAGATAAACTTGGCCCCGAGTGGGTACCGACGGTTAAAGAGATGAAAGCACTACTCTCTACCGGAGACAGCATTGGTCAAATGATGCAGGTAACGGGTGAGGAAGGTATCTCGTTGGAGGACTACGTGGTTTATCAGAAAGCCTTGTTTCTCGATATGGTTTACCTGCAGCAAGATGCCTTTGATGAGGTCGACGCATCATGCAGCTTCGAACGCCAGCAGTTTATCTTCGGCAAAGTCGTTAATGTCATCCGAACCCATTACGACTTCACTGACAAAGCGGAAGCACGTAAGTACTTTACATCCATGACTCGTTACTTCCGAAACTTCCATTACGCAAAAGACAATACCGCGGAATACCACGACTATATATCCCGTATTGATATGCTGTTGGAAGATACAGTCAGCACGGCAGTATAATCATTAAAAACAGAAAGTTAAGTATGGCAGCCAGCATATTTGTAAGCAAGCAGTGCTGGTTTGCTATACCGACTATCTCGTGACAATAAAATAATTTCGGTATAAAAATACAAATCCGCCCCACATACAGATACATCACACCAACTAACACGCCATATGACAGAATCAATCACCATATGATCACCCTAAAGCAGATGGTTTAACTTAAATTTCACACCGTATGCTTTACACGCATCTAACACTACGAAATCCTACCAAAGCGAATGTTAATAGGAGCTTTTTCTACCCTTTAAAAGCAGAGCTAAACTCGCTCAAACCTCAGCATCGTTTCGGTCAAAACGATTTATCAGCACAAAAAACGCTCAAAAAACAGCCCATGCGTTAAAATTCAGTTAATAAACATGTTTTCAGAATATCATTCTGCCCGAAAAAGTGTGATCTAAAACAGATCTTTGATTATTGCACAGCATTTTACTTCGCTTTAACACGTGAAGTGCTGTTAACCTGCTCCGCGCTCTGATGAAAGATTTACAGAGTGAATAAATATAAGGAGTGTTTTATTCATGCAAGCACAAAAGAAAAAAATGTCCCTGACCGGCCGCATCGTACTCGGCATGGTAATGGGCATCCTGACAGGTTTCGCTATTCGATCACTTTTTGCTGAAACTTCATTTGTATACGAATACATAGTGAATGGCCTGTTTAATGTCGGTGGCTCAATTTTTATTGCTAGCTTACAAATGCTAGTTGTACCGCTTGTCTTTGTTTCGCTGGTATGTGGTACAAGTACGCTAAAAGATATCAGTACGCTGGGTCGTTTAGGTGGTAAGACACTTGCTTTCTATATTACAACCACAGCAATAGCCATCACACTTGCACTGGTCATGGGTAATGTCTTCCAGCCAGGTGCGGGGGCTGACCTAGCAGCAGCTTCTAACTTTGCATCTAAAGAAGCGCCATCTCTGGGTCAAGTTATCATCAACATGTTCCCAACCAACCCAATCAACTCAATGGCGCAAGGGAACACATTGCAAATTATCGTCTTTGCAATCTTGTTTGGTATTGCGATCAGTGCCGCGGGTAAACCGGGTGAACGTATTGCAAGTGTGTTTGCTGATTTAAACGACGTCATCATGAAGCTGGTTGCTTTGCTGATGAACATTGCCCCATTCGGTGTGTTCTTCTTAATGGCGCGATTGTTCACCGGTCTTGGCCTTGATGCAATCTTTAACCTATTTGGTTATTTCTTGGTTCTATCTTGTACTCTATTGCTGCATGGCTTTGTGGTATACGGCACACTATTCAAAGTGTTTACAGGTTTGAGCCCTAAGATCTTCCTGAAGAAAATGGAAGATGCAATCATGTTCGCTTTCTCAACCGCTTCTTCAAATGCGACCATTCCTGTAACGATGGAAACGGCAACCAAACGTCTTGGTGTTAAAAACCGTATTGCATCATTCACCGTACCACTTGGCGCAACCATCAATATGGATGGTACTGCGATCATGCAAGGTGTGGCGACTGCCTTTATTGCACAGGCTTTCAATATTGACCTTACCATGGGTGATTACTTGATGGTCATCGCAACAGCAACTCTGGCTTCTGTAGGTACAGCAGGTGTACCAGGCGTTGGCCTAATCATGCTTGCAATGGTTCTAAATCAAGTTGGCTTACCGGTTGAAGGTATCGCAATTATCATGGGTGTTGACCGCCTGCTTGATATGATCCGTACTGCAGTCAATATTACCGGCGACAGCTGTGTAACCTGTATTGTAGCTAAAACGGAAGGCGAACTAGATGAAGAGTGCTTCAACGACCCGCACGCGGGCGAAAAAGAAGAAGAGGTCCACTTGCACCCTATCTCTAACTCGTAGTCACGCGATGACAATAAGATAGCTTTCCTCTATATCAAAAGCTCCCATCGGGAGCTTTTTTGCACCATAACGTATCAGCCCTGCACCATTTTCGCACTCGCCAGAACGACCGAATTATCATCAAGATATAAATAAATGAATAATATAGATTAATTATTTATTTCATTTGCTCCACAATGGAATAATGTTTGCAGCATTACTCATCATAATCAAACTTATGCGATTGGAAGGGAGACTGTATGCTTTATTTTATTCTTACCCTCTGTCTTATTGGCATAGTGCTAGGCGTTATCACTATCCGCTCCCAACAACAACGAGATATGTTGCAAAGACGCTTCAACCAAATCATTGGTCTACGTCAGTTAATTCACCTGCTGCGCTTCCATCGACGCCAATCTCATCAGGCATTGAAAAAAACACCACAAATCACTCAAAACCTGAGTGAGTCCATAGCTATTAAGACCTTAACCCACAGCCTGATCAACCAAGCGGAAACCTCCAATAAACCGATGTATCGCATTCTCAATAAACAGCTCGATACGATTTTGGATGAATGGCCCAAGTATTCCGTTCAGCGTAATCAATCCACGCACGGAAAAGCGATTCGTCATGTGCTGTACCTCATTGACGATACCCTAACCCAATGTTTGATCACTTCAGAAAAAGAAGAGCTATTCAAACACTACCAAGGCACTTGGCCCATCATGCTCAATGCCATCGACAGCTTGAGCCGTTTCCGTTATGCCATTGAAAACTACAAGTTGGGCAGCGACGTAATGGCTAGGGAGCTAGGACTTCATATACAAATTCTCAAGCGCAGAATGGCACAGTTACATTTACCTAATGAACCTTCAGTGCCGCCATTGATCATCGAAAATCTTTTTAGCCATTATGAAAGCATCGATTTGAATGCTCATGACAAGGAGTTGGTTAAATACCAACTCTACCAATTCTCTTTGGAAGCCTCAGATACCCTATTTCACCTGTTTGATTTGGTGCTCGCCCATATTGGTAATGAATTATCGATTAAACTGCCAGAACTGACGGTAAGGGAAGACAAGAAGGTGGTTCAAATAATTGCCCGGTCTTGAGACCGGGCAATTGAAGGGGATAAGGAGCAGTGTTTAGAGCTTAGTATTGATTAGAAAATCAAATGGGCTATCGCGACGATAAGTGGCAATGTCACCAGCGTACGCAGAATGAATATAGCCGCCAACTCTAGGAAGTTAATTGGCACCTTACTGCTGAGGATCACAGAACCGGTTTCAGACATGAAGATAAGCTGGGTAACAGACAGTGCAGCGACAACAAATTTGGTTAATTCAGCATCGATGCTTGATGCTGCAATGATTGACGGTACATACATATCAGTAAAACCCACCAGCATCGTTTGTGCTGCGGCCTGCGCCTCTGCAACATTCAGTAACTCAAGCAGCGGGACAAAGGGGGCGCCCAGTAGGGAGAATAGCGGAGTGGTTTCTGCGACCACCAGACCTAAAGTACCGATTGCCATCACAACAGGAAGAACACCAATCACCATATCTAGTGCGTTATGAACACCTTCTTTAGCCACCGAACCGAGGCTTTTTACTTTATCAGCACGCTGCAGGGCCATGTCCATGCCGAAGCTCATTGCCGACTGACCTTCCGGTACTAATTCGTCATCACGATTTGGAGCGGTTCCATCTATGTAGAGGTCTTTTTTGTAACACAGAGGTGGCAGAAACTGAATCACCATGGCAGCGACCACACCAGACAAACAAATCGCCGCATAGAAAGGGACAAAATAGTTCTGTAGGCCAACCTGGGTCAATACCACCAGCGAGAACGAGATACCAACCGGTGAGAACATGGTAGCAACCACTGCCGCTTCACGGGCAGTGTATTTTTTCTGTTCGTACTGCTTGCTGGTCAAAATCACGCCGACAGTGCCATCACCCAGCCAAGATGATATACAGTCAATCGCTGCACGCCCCGGCAGCCTAAATACCGGACGCATGAATTTGCTAAGTAACGTACCCAATAGCTCAAGCAGCCCGAAGTTTAACAACAGAGGCAGCAGCAATCCGGCAAAGATAAAAGTCACGAACAACGACGGTAGCAAATCATGCAGTACCAGCCCGCCGGTATTACCATTCCAGAACATTTCTGGGCCGACTTGATACAAGGCAATCAATGTAAAAGCAGCACCTAGGCTACGAATAACTAACCAAGTTGGGCTCAATACAAAAAGGCGAGTTAGCAACGGAGATTGAGTCACAAAAGTAGGCTTTGCCACACTGGCCAACACTGAAAGAACAGCAGACAAACAGATAACCGCCGTTACCGTAGGTAGAATAGCATCACCCAGCAAAGCTTTGAAACCTTTGGCCATCAGGGCTAGTGGAAAAGTAAAGTCACCGTTGACGGTAAGCGGAGCTAAAAAAAAGAACAACCCCAGTATCGAGGGAATGGCGAACATCAGCACGTTCCGGCTGGTTTTGTAGTTGCTTTGGGCTAAAAGGGTATCTGTCATTCTACTGCTTCCTGAATGATTAAACTTTCAATAAAAATGCATAACTCATCAATAACGCGATTATATCGAATATCAATGACGACACAAGCGCAAACTGACAAAATAATCATATTTATCGCATAAAAAACCACTCAATATCTTCAATGGCAGCTATTTCTGTTGAAAACCATTGATGATAGCTATAAAAAAACCCAGCCAATTGGCTGGGTTTTGTAGTTTGCAACAGCGGTATAAATTAACCGATGTGTGTAGCGTTGTTCATGTACTTGCGAAGAGCTTCAGGAATACGGATACGACCGTCTGCTTCCTGATTGTTCTCAAGGATAGCAACCATAGTACGACCAACCGCTAGGCCAGAACCGTTCAGAGTATGAACTAGCTCAGGCTTCTTTTCACCTTTACGGCGGAAGCGCGCTTGCATACGGCGAGCCTGGAAGTCACCACAGTTAGAACAAGAAGAGATCTCACGGTAAGTTTCTTGTGCAGGAACCCATACTTCTAGATCGTAGGTCTTCACAGCGCCGAAGCCCATATCGCCTGTACATAGGATCACCTTACGGTATGGCAGCTCAAGCAGCTGAAGTACTTTCTCGGCGTGGCCCGTTAGCTCTTCTAGCGCGTCCATTGAATCTTCTGGACGAGTGACCTGTACAAGCTCAACTTTATCAAACTGGTGCATACGGATCAGGCCGCGAGTATCACGACCGTAAGAACCGGCTTCTGAACGGAAACAAGGCGTGTGCGCTGTCATTTTAACAGGCAGATCCGCTTCATCAGAGATAGTATCACGCAGCATGTTGGTTACAGGAACCTCTGCTGTCGGGATCAAAGAGAGAGTACGAGGCTCTTCATCGTTCACTTTCTCAGTCAGTGGCTGAGTGTGGAACAAATCAGCACCGAACTTAGGCAGCTGACCAGTACCGAATAGGCTGTCAGAGTTCACTAGGTAAGGAACATACATCTCTGTGTAGCCGTGCTCGTCAGTGTGAAGGTTCAGCATGAACTGAGCAATCGCACGGTGTAGGCGAGCAAACTGGCCTTTCATCACGATGAAACGTGCACCAGACAATTTAACAGCACTTGCGAAATCAAGGCCGTCAGCCATTTCGCCTAGGTCAACGTGGTCTTTAACTTCAAAGTCGTAAGACTGTGGTTGGCCCCAACGAGAGATTTCAACGTTTTCGTTTTCATCTTTACCTGCAGGAACAGAGTCGTCTGGCAGGTTAGGGATCGTTTGTACAATGGCATCTAGCTCAGCCTGAAGCACTGCAAGTGCTTTTTTCGCGTCATCCAGCTCAGAGCCAAGGTTACCAACTTCAGCCAGGATACGCTCAGCTTCTTCGTGATCGCCCTTCGCTTTCGCTTGGCCAATGGACTTCGATCGGGAGTTACGCAATGCCTGAAGCTCTTCAGTTTTCACCTGAAGTGACTTACGTTTTTCTTCTAGGGAACGTAGTAGTTCTACATCAAGAGTATAACCACGGCGCGCTAATTTTTCGGCTGTTGCGTCCAGCTCAGTTCGAAGTAATTTAGAATCTAGCATGCTAATCCTGTGCTCAAATGGCTCTAAAGTGCACATTATTTAGCCAAATTGATGGCCAAATAATTTTTAATTCATAAGGCGTTAGGCAACCTAACGCGGATCCCTCAACAATACCCAAAAAGCCCTATTATTGATAGCGCTTTGAAGTGCTTTTTGCATCTAAAGAAGCAAGATAATCTAACTTTTCGGAAATTTTGGTCTCTAAGCCCCGATTTGTCGGCTGATAATAGCGAGTACCCGCCAACTCCTGCGGAAAATAGCTCTCGCCTGCAGCATAGGCGCCCGGCTCGTCATGGGCATAACGATACTCCTGACCATATCCCATCTCTTTCATCAGTTTGGTCGGCGCGTTACGCAAATGGTGCGGCACTTCATAGTCAGGATAGTTAGCAGCATCTAACTTGGCTTGTTTAAATGCGGTATACACCGCATTACTTTTCGGTGCACAAGCCAAATATACAATCGCCTGGGCTATTGCGCGTTCGCCCTCATAGGCCCCGACCCGGGTAAAACAATCCCAGGCCGATACGGCTACCTGCATTGCACGTGGATCAGCATTGCCAATATCTTCCGAGGCTATTGCCAGCAGACGGCGGGCAACATACAAGGGATCGCACCCGGCCTGCAGCATACGTGCAAACCAGTACAGACCGCCATCCGGACTCGATCCACGAATCGACTTGTGCACGGCAGAGATCATGTCGTACCACAGATCACCCTTGTTATCGAAACGAGCGATCTTCTCACCCGCCACCTCGGCCAGTAAGGCAAGAGTGATCAGCTTGTTGCCCTGCTTATCCTCATCTGCCATATCAATCAACTGCTCAAGGTAATTTAGTGACATCCGGGCATCACCCCCAACCAATTCGGCAAGGCGTTCTTTCACTTCATCGACAAAGACCAGATTGCTCTCCGACACGCCACGTTCCTTGTCTACGAGGGCTTGCTCGATGACTTCAAGGATGTCTTCGTTCTCCAGAGACTTAAGCTTGTAGACCCGGGCGCGTGACAACAATGCGTTATTTAGTTCAAAAGATGGATTTTCAGTCGTTGCGCCAATAAAGGTCACAGTGCCGTCTTCGATATGAGGCAAAAAGGCATCCTGCTGGCTTTTGTTAAAGCGATGGACCTCATCCACAAACAAAATGGTACGGCGGCCGGCCATCTTATTATCACGGGCTTTATCGATAGCTGCACGGATATCTTTAACACCCGATGTTACAGCCGATACACGTTCAACTTCAGCATTGGCATAATGGGCGGCCACCTCTGCAAGCGTGGTTTTACCGGTACCCGGCGGTCCCCACAAAATCATCGAATGCAGGTGTCCGGCCTCCAACGCACGCCTTAGGGGCTTGCCTTGGGCCAGAATATGTTTCTGACCAATGTATTCCTGCACGGTTCGTGGGCGCATTCTGGCTGCCAACGGACGGAAGTCCGATGAAAAATCCAGGCTGAAATTACTCAAAATCACCGCTCCTTAAACAAAATTAGGTGGTACTGCCGTACCACCTAAATCAATCTGGTTCACTGTTTGCTATCGCCTCGGGACATAAACCTGGGCGATTCGCTCTAGCTTAATTACGCTGGTCATCCAGCTCAACCCCTTTCGGCGGGGTAAAGGAGAACAGGCCCGAGGCTGGTGTTTGCTTCTGGAACTTCGTCAGTTTGAAATTACTGCGCTGACCATCTTGTTCAACCACAGAGAAACTACGCACCACACCCGACTGGGCCACGGTTACAACAAACTGCCCCATAGAGGACGCACCACTTTTCGGGGTCAGGGTAAAAGTGTCAGCCGTTTGCGACACATTGTAATTAGCCCAGTCTGAAGCGCTATTGCGGGTCAGCAGTACGAATGGCGTTTGATCCGTCGCGTCATTAAGCCACATCGCGGTTACTTGCTCGATAAACGGGCTGTAATACCACAGTGTCTTGCCATCAGAGATCAAAATATTCTCGTCTGGAGTTTCCGTATTCCAACGGAACAGGTTTGGTCGTTTGATGGATACATCACCAGTGCCTTCCACCAGCAAGCTTCCCTCTGGGCTTACAACGGTTTGGGTAAAGTCAGCACTAAAAGCATTCACTTTGCCCAAACGACTACTCAGTTCCTGCTGTGGATTCGCCAGTGCTTGACCCGCCAACAACAACGGGCTGGCAACCAACATACTCAAAAGCACTTTTTTAATCATTCTGTTAAACCTTTTCTGATACCTACTATTTGATCGTAGCAGGCATGGTAATTACG
The DNA here is from genome assembly GCF_052873815.1 of Photobacterium sp. DNB23_23_1. Lineage (NCBI taxonomy): Bacteria > Pseudomonadati > Pseudomonadota > Gammaproteobacteria > Vibrionales > Vibrionaceae > Photobacterium > Photobacterium sp. DNB23_23_1. The sequence goes on from NZ_JBNNXT010000004.1 coordinate 169,383, forward strand.
GGTTGTCTTGTGTTTTATCAACGGTTAATCACGAGGGGCTGGCGGTGGTGCCAAAACCTCACGATTACCGTTATGGCCTGGTGCACTAACGATGCCATGCGCCTCAAGCTGTTCGACAATGCGGGCAGCACGGTTGTAGCCAATCTTAAACCGACGTTGGACACCAGAAACTGAACCACGACGTGACTCTGAAACAAATGCAGCCACTTCATCAAACAGCTGATCGAGATCATCCTCTCCAGCGACCGGGGTCTCTCCCGGTAGCAGGCCTTCACTTCCTTGGTCAGCTTCCAAGATCCCCTCGATATACTGTGGTTTACCACGAGCTTTCCAGTCATTCACCACGTTGTGGACATCTTCATCCGAGGCAAACGCACCGTGGACACGGACGGGATGGTTACTCCCAGCTGGCAAGTACAGCATGTCACCCATACCCAGCAACGACTCAGCGCCACCTTGATCGAGAATGGTTCGGGAGTCAGTTTTGGTCGATACGGTAAAGGCCATACGGCTCGGGATATTAGCCTTGATAAGACCGGTGATCACATCCACCGATGGACGCTGTGTCGCCAGCACCAAGTGGATTCCTGCCGCGCGCGCCTTCTGCGCAAGGCGGGCAATCAACTCTTCAACCTTCTTACCCACCACCATCATCAAGTCAGCAAACTCGTCGACAATAACAACAATGCTTGGCATTTTGTCCAATAACGGCGGGTACTCGTCCATACTATCGCCTGGCTTCCAGAGTGGGTCATGAATAGGATGCCCCGCTGCAGCGGCTTCTTCCAGTTTGGCATTGTAACCAGCCAGGTTACGTACACCGCATGCCGCCATTAGCTTGTACCGGCGTTCCATCTCACCCACACACCAGCGCAAGGCATTGCTGGCGTCTTTCATGTCTGTGACCACTTCGGTCAATAAATGCGGAATACCCTCATAAATCGACAATTCCAGCATTTTCGGGTCAATCATAATGAAGCGACAATCTTCCGGCTTGCACTTATACAGCAAGCTCAAGATCATGACGTTCACCCCGACCGACTTACCCGACCCCGTTGTACCGGCTACCAGCAAGTGTGGCATCTTACACAGGTCCGCCACCACGGCTTCACCAGCGATGTCGTAACCTAATACAATCGGCAGCGCTCCTTTCTTGTGCTGGAAGTTATCACTGTCGACGACTTCAGACATATACACCGTTTCGCGGTTCACATTCGGCAGTTCAAGACCTATGTATGGCTTACCCGGGATCACTTCAACCACACGAACGGCAGATGCTGATAAGGCGCGCGCCAAGTCTTTGGCAAGACCGGAAATACGGCTCACTTTCACACCCGGCGCAAGATCGAGCTCATAACGGGTAATAACTGGGCCAGGGTATACCCCAACGACCTTGGCTTTGATCTTATAATCGGCGAGTTTCGATTCAACCAGCATTGCGGTCTGCTTTAGCTCTTCCTCGGTCGTCGATTGAACGTTTTGTTTCGGCGGGGCCAATAGATCGATGGTTGGCATCGGCGACGTTGGTTTTGGCAAATCCGCTTCCCGCTTCATCAAGAACGGATTATCCAAACCTGCAGCTTGGGCTTGAGCTTTCTGGGCGTCGCGGATCTTCTTGAGGAAGGCTTCTTCATCATTCAAGTCTTGATCGCTGCTGTTTTCGATGTGGTCCTCGCTATCGACAGGGGCCATTTCACGCTCAGCCCGTTCCAGCTCAGACATCCCATCCTGAACACCAATTTCAATATCATGAGCTAACTCGATATCGTTTGGCTCAATGCTATCAACCGGTACTTCTTGTCTGCTTTCTACCATACCCGTCACCTCCTGTTGAACTGGTTCATACATACCAGTTTGAGCAACATGAGGTTCTGTTGTAACAGGCTCAACGTGAACCGGTGATGAATTATCCTCTGCCACGTCAGGAATGAACTCATCATTGTTAAATGACATGCTCGCAGAGGGCGTTGCTTCGCCCTGCCGTTGTACATGTTCAGCTTGTGCGACTGACGACATCGTCGTAACGTCAGCAACCGTATCGACTGCTGGTTCAAACGCAGGAGCTGCAACGGGGGCTCGTTCAGTAGCCGTATGCTCTGTATCCATCACCGCGGAAGAGGCCGTACTAGACGAAACATCACCTTCTTGCGGTGTTAATTTACCTTCATCGATATATACAGAAAAGTTCTCATCGATATCCAGCTGCCTTTCAAGCTCGGCGATTGACATCCCCTTGGCTTGCTGGGTCGAATTCACCTCAACAACCTCTTCAGCACTCGATGTGGCTGTACTTTCTGGTGTCGTACTTTCTGTTGTCGGGGTGTCCGACACACTAGACAAAACAGGTTCAACCGATGTAGCCACCGATACTGGCTGTATCGGCTCAGCCATCGCCACATTAGCGACGGTTTCAGCGTTAGCCTCCGCATTGGCAGCAACAGCAGTTGCCGCAGCGGCTGTGGCAACCACGCTGTTAGCATGAACTCGAGCCTGACGTTGACGCTCAGGCATTACAATTTTCGGTTCGCTGGTATTCAACAGCGGATCGGCAGCATGCTGAGCTGACTGTTCAAAACTTGGCTCCTTACGGGCAAAGCGATTTCTTTCCTCAACCTGCGGTGGCGTTGTACGGCTACTCGAAGCCAGCAAAACATCGTCCGCATCAGGCTCTGATTCCGTTTGTTGCATCGCCAGTTGGCGGCCGAATTCAGTCTGATGCTCATCCGGGATATCAGCCGCAAAAGGTGTCAGCGTCTCTGATTTATCTGAGCGTACTTTGTTAAGTAGCCATGCCATAGAGCCGAGTACCGTCTCCCCAATGATATCGACAATGGTCAACCAAGAGATACCAGTAAACAGGGTAAAGCCCACCGCCCAAGCAAACATCAGGATCAGCGTCGCGCCCAGTAAATTGAACATTGGCAGCGCCATATTTGACACCACATCGCCAATCACACCGCCAGAGGAGAAATACCAGATATCATCAAAATTAAGATCAGCTAGCCCGCAGCTGGCGACAAAAATGCACAACAAACCAAGCAGGCGGGTACCATATATCATGTAATCCAACTTGAGAGGCTGTTGCCGCCTGCGGAACAATATCCAAGCTGCGAGGATGATCACTGCAGGAAGTGGGTAGGCAAGCGAACCAAATACAAACAACAAGGTATCGGCAACCAAAGCGCCGAAGGCCCCTGCTTTATTTTGCACTGGCCCTTCCCAAGCTGTTTGGGACCAGGAGGGATCGGCAGGATCAAAACTTAACAGCGCAACCATGATGAAAATCGCCGACAAGATGCCGATGATAAGAAAGCTTTCCAGTAAGCGCTGTCCCCCGGAAAGACGCATTTTAGGCTGCTTCTTGCCCTTTACTTTCCTCAAAAAAACACTCCGATGTAACAAATTGCTTAATGCCCAACCCATTCTGCCTGCGGACAGATGCGTTGAATCTTTTTAACTATCAGAACAAGGACATCCCTGCTCGGTGTTATTATTATACCAATAGCTGATAGCGTGTCAGGCGCCAGTAAAAATAGGGCCTGATGACCTAACGCATATCTTATACTAAATAGCGTCAGTTTTTGCCATTTTGAAAAGATGAATATAGGAAGAGACAACGAAGTTTTCACAGGAAGTGTTGAAAATACAAGCACCTTGCGTTAGCAGTGGCTAACTAAGTGTTGCGTGGTCATTGTTTACTTTTCATTTATCAGACCACAGAAACAAATCAAGCGGCTGAACGCCGCTTGATTGATATACCCAAAAACCTTAGGTATAGACCTCAACAGTGAAGCTTAACGAGTTTTGATCACAAGGTTGTTGGTCTGCTTCACTTCTTCCATCACCACATAAGTGCGGGTGTCGTTCACCCCAGGAAGACGCAGTAGAGTTTCACCTAACAGCTTACGGTAAGCTGACATGTCTGCCACACGGGTTTTCAGCAAATAGTCGAAATCACCGGATACCAAATGGCATTCCTGAATATCTTCCAGTTCCTGTACCGACGCATTAAACAGCTCAAACACATCTGGCGCACCACGGTTTAGCGTGATCTCTACAAAAACTAACAGAGAGGCATCAAGATACTGCGGGTTTAGAAGCGCGGTATAGCCACTGATGTAGCCCTGACGCTCTAGACGGCGTACACGCTCAAGACATGGTGTTGGAGACAAGCCAACACGCTTGGATAACTCTACATTTGAAATACGACCATCTTTTTGAAGCTCATTCAAAATGTTGCGGTCAATACGATCCAATTCCTTGGATGGTTTCTTCTTGGTATCTACCATTTTTTATTCCACCTTCTTACTTCCTTGCAAAAAAATATACTACAGATTTCTATTTTTTAGAATCAAATACTGTGTTAGTCAAACTATACTGCCATTAGATCTGCATTTACATCCTTGTCAATAGCCAATCATACTGGATGCCAAGGGAGGAGCAGCATGATTATTGGAGTTCCAAAAGAAATCAAAAACCACGAATACCGTGTTGGCCTCGTTACCAGCAGTGTCCGTGAGCTCACATCACTCGGTCATCAAGTCTTGGTCGAAACCCTGGCCGGAGTCGGGATCGGGCTGTCAGACGTAGACTATGAAAACGCTGGCGCTACAATTATTTCTAACGCTAAAGAAGTTTTTACCAGATCAGAGATGATTGTCAAAGTAAAAGAGCCTCAAGCAGAAGAAAGAGCCATGCTGAATAAAGGGCAGATTTTATTCACGTATCTCCATCTTGCACCAGATTTTCCGCAAACAAAAGACCTGATTGATAGCAAAGCTGTCTGTATTGCTTACGAAACCGTCACCGATTCCTCAGGAAAATTACCGCTGCTAGCCCCTATGTCTGAGGTGGCGGGCAGAATGTCTATCCAAGCAGGAGCCCAAACACTAGAGAATTCTAACGGTGGCCGTGGATTGCTGCTCAGTGGCGTTCCAGGCGTCGAGCCAGCCAACGTGTTGATTTTAGGGGGCGGGGTCGTCGGCTCCAATGCCGCGCGCATGGCGGTGGGGATGCGTGCTAATGTCACCCTGCTTGACCGTAATCTCGATACCCTCAGAGCACTCGATTGCGAGTTCAAAGGAGCGGTAAATCTCACCTACTCAACCACTGAGACCATCGACCGATTGGTGCCTGAAGCCGACATTATCATTGGTGCGGTGCTGATCCCCGGGGCTGCAGCACCCAAGCTGATCACCGCTGATCACGTCAAGAAAATGAAGGCCGGATCGGCACTAGTAGACGTCGCTATTGATCAAGGAGGTTGCTTTGAAACCTCTCACCCGACCACCCATACAGACCCCACCTATATCGTCGATGGTGTGGTGCATTATTGTGTAGCCAATATGCCTGGAGCCGTCGCAAGAACGTCTACTTTTGCGCTAAATAATGCAACGCTACCCTATGTAATAAAGCTCGCGAACCTCGGTTACAAAAAAGCCCTGCTCGCTGATCCCGGATTCCTTGCTGGCATGAATGTGATATATGGTAAAGTTACTTGTAAAGAAGTTGCCGACAGTTTTGACTTGCATTTCACTGATCCGACTGTCGCTATCAGCATGCACTGACCTTGAATGGTTATAACTAATAATTATAGATTATGCGAAAATAATCTAAAACAACTTATCCCTGCTGCCGGGTATTAAACTCGGCAGCCTGATTTTACAGGGAAAAGACCACGCTACAATCCCCTCTTTCCATAGCGCCTCAATTTACCTACAATCACTCATCATAAGATCAAAAACCTCATTCAGCCTGGAGAAGTAATGAGTAACGTAAGACATTGTAAACTGCTCATCCTTGGTTCTGGTCCTGCTGGCTATACTGCCGCAGTGTATGCTGCTCGTGCCAATCTTAACCCAGTCATGATTACGGGCATGCAGCAAGGTGGTCAGCTTACCACTACCACAGAAGTTGAAAACTGGCCAGGTGACGCCGAAGGTCTAACAGGCCCAGGGCTGATGGATCGCATGAAAGAACACGCAGAGCGATTCGAAACAGAAATCATTTTTGATCATATTAGTGAAACTGATTTTAGTCAGCGTCCTTTCCGTCTTAAAGGCGACAGTGGCGAGTACACCTGTGACGCATTGATTATCTCAACGGGTGCATCAGCCAAATACCTCGGCATGGAATCAGAAGAAGCCTTCAAGGGTCGAGGGGTTTCAGCTTGTGCTACCTGTGACGGTTTCTTCTACCGTAACCAGAAGGTTGCCGTTGTGGGTGGTGGTAATACTGCTGTCGAGGAAGCACTGTACCTATCTAACATTGCTTCGGAAGTTCACCTAATCCACCGCCGTGATACGTTCCGTTCAGAGAAAATCCTGATCAAACGACTGATGGACAAGGTCGAGAACGGCAACATCATCCTACACACCGACCGTGTGCTGGATGAAGTATTGGGTGACGAGATGGGCGTAACAGCTGTCCGTATCAAAGATACCCAGTCAGAAGCGACTGAAACCCTTGAGGTGATGGGTGCCTTCATTGCTATCGGCCACCAGCCAAATACGGCTATTTTTGAAGGCCAGTTAGCAATGAACAACGGTTACATCAAAGTACAGTCAGGTACTGAGGGGAACGCAACCCAAACCAGTGTAGAAGGTATCTTTGCCGCTGGTGATGTAATGGACCACACTTACCGTCAAGCCATCACATCAGCCGGTACTGGCTGTATGGCTGCACTTGATGCAGAGCGTTACCTCGACGCGTTAGAAGAACAAAAATAATACTCTCGGCCACCGCCCAAGGTGGCCTTTTTAGCCTTCACCTTTAAGCCTGCTCTTCTGAGCAGCGCAAGAATTTAATATGGATAAACAATTACAACGCGATTTAACCAAATGGTTGAAATCACAGAGTAAGCTGGCAAAGCGCTGGCTCATGCTCAGTGTCGGCCTGGGGTTCTTGTCGGGGTTGCTACTCGTTGGCCAAGCAGCTTTGCTTGCCCATATCCTGCACCAACTCATTATTGAACACACAGATAAATACCAGCTCGTTTCAAGCTTCGGTGGGCTGTTTGCCATTGTCGGTCTCAGGGCTGCCTGCAGCTGGGGGCGCGAGATCTACGGCTACCGCTGCGGCGAACAGATCCGGCTGCATATCCGGCAGTTGATCCTGCTACGCCTGCAACAATTGGGTCCCGCCTATATCAAAGGCAAACCTGCCGGCGTCTGGGCCAGCTTGGTACTTGAGCAGGTAGAAGAGATGCAAGACTTCTTCTCCCGCTACATTCCGCAGATGTCGATCGCAGTATTGGTTCCTATGGTGATTTTATTTGCAGTCTTCCCGCTCAACTGGGCAGCAGGCATGATTTTCCTCATCACCGCACCGCTAGTGCCAATGTTCATGGCTCTGGTTGGTTTGGGGGCTGCTGATGCCAACCGCCGAAACTTCAAAGCACTGCAACGCCTGTCCGGTCACTTCTATGACCGATTACAAGGCTTATCGACCCTGCGCTTATTCAATCGCGCTGAAGCTGAAGCCGAAAACTTACATGCTGCATCCCATGTCCTGCGTAAGCGGACCATGGAAGTATTGAGAATGGCTTTCCTGTCATCGGCTGTGCTGGAATTTTTCTCGGCACTCTCAGTCGCCATTACCGCAGTATACTTTGGCTTCTCGTTTATCGGTGAACTCAACTTTGGTCACTACGGCGTGCCTATCAGCCTGTTTACCGGTCTGTTCATTTTGGTACTGGCGCCGGAGTTCTACCAACCACTGCGTGATCTGGGCACTTTCTACCATGCCAAAGCACAGGCTATCGGTGCAGCAGAGTCAATTGTTGAATTTCTTAACAGCGATGCTGATGGCATGAGCCAAGGGCAAACGAACCTGGAATCACCAGAGACCATTTCGATTACAGCCGATCAACTGGAAGTACTGAGCCCGCAAAGCCAAGTACTGGCAGGCCCGCTGAGCTTTACCATCCATCCGCACGAGCAGGTTGCACTTGTCGGCCCAAGCGGCGCTGGCAAAACCAGCCTGCTCAATGCCTTGTTGGGCTTCCTACCCTACCGCGGTAGCTTGAAAATCAACGGAACCGAGCTCAAAGAACTCGATCACAGCCAGTGGCGACAGGCCATAAGCTGGGTCGGCCAAAACCCACTACTGTTACACGGTACCGTCCGCGACAACATTACGCTGGGTAACCCATTGGCCACCGAAGAACACATCAAGCAGGTCTCTCAACAAGCCTATGCTGATGAGTTCATCCAGCGCCTAGAGAAAGGTTACCACCATCAGGTCGGTGATCGCTCTGGTGGCCTGTCTGTCGGCCAAGCCCAGCGTATTGCCGTGGCTCGGGCCATGCTGCAAAGCGGTGCCTTCTGGATATTGGATGAACCAACGGCAAGCCTAGACGCCAACAGCGAGCACTTAGTCTTGGAAAGCCTGAAAAATGCAGTGAGCGGTCAAACCACTCTGATGGTGAGCCACCGTCTCGATCAACTGGCCGCAATGGACCGCGTTCTGGTGATGGAAAACGGTAAACTGGTCCAAAATGGTTCTTTCGAACACATCCGCCAGCAAGGTCTGCTTGCAGACATGCTAGCCCACACTGACAAGAGGGATCTCGATGCGTGATTTAATCCCTTACCTCAAACTCTACCGTAAACACTGGTTCGGCATGACACTTGGCATGTTGCTTGGCCTAGGCACTCTTTTGGCTGCCATGAGCCTGTTGACCCTATCGGGCTGGTTTATTACGGCCTCAGCCGTTGCAGGCCTCACCATTGCCCGTGAAACCTTCAACTATATGCTACCGGGTGCTGGTGTACGAGGCTTCTCTATTGCCCGTACGGCGGGCCGCTGGGGCGAGCGAGTGGTCAGCCACAACGCAACCTTCAAACTGCTGGCTGGCTTGCGTTTGTTCTTTTTCCGCAAGCTGACTCCGTTGATCCCGGGTCGACAGACCAACCTACGCGATGCTGACTTGCTCAACCGCTTGGTCGCCGATGTCGATGCGATGGACCACGTCTACCTGCGCTTGGTTAATCCATTACTTATCGGTGTCATTGGGTTACTGGCTATCACAGGCTTCCTTGCTTGGTTTGATGTCACTATCGGCCTGACCCTTGGTGCCATTTTACTCAGCCTGATGCTGATCTTGCCGGTTCTCTTCTACCGTCTAGGTAAATCCAACGGTGAAACCCTGACGATGGCCAAAGCCACTTATCGGGTGAAAATGCTGGACTGGATCCAGGGCAATGCCGAGTTGCTATTGTTTAATGCCGAGGAGCGTTACTATCAGGCCGCCCTTAATGAGCAGCAAGCGTTATTAGATGCACAACGGAAAATGGCCAACCTTACCGGCCTTGCCAATGCGATCCTGATGGCGGCAACGGGCTGGACACTGGTACTGATCACCTGGATAGCAGCTGATGGCATTGCCGGGCAAGCACCAGACCCGTTTGTAGCCATGGTCGCCTTTGCCACCATGGCCAGCTTCGAGCTAATGATGCCTGTGGCTGGCGCATTCCAGTACTTGGGGCAAACCCTGACATCTGCCCGTCGACTTAATGAGATCATTGAAGCGACCCCAGATACACCGTTTGATCCTAACGGCCATACCGCAGAGGTTGAGGGTACGCTGGATCTCCAGAATATCAGCTACACCTATTACGGCAGTGACGAACCAGTATTGAGAAATATCTCATTGACCATAGGCAAAGGCGAGAAAGTCGCACTGCTAGGTCGAACTGGTTGCGGTAAATCGACCCTGTTGCAGCTGATCACCCGCAACTGGGATCCGCAGCAGGGGCAAATCACCCTCGATGAAGTACCGCTGCCCCAATGGCAAGAAGCGCCGCTGCGCCAAGCAATTACTGTTGTTAGCCAGCGTGTTGATGTCTTCAACGGTTCGCTGCGCGAGAACCTGCTGCTTGCCAAGCCGCAAGGGACTGACGAAGAGTTCTGCAACGTGCTTACCAACGTTGGCCTAGACGCTTTGCTGGAAGGTAAAGGGCTGGATACATGGCTTGGTGAAGGCGGACGTCAGATCTCTGGTGGTGAACGTCGCCGTATCGGTATCGCCCGTGCCCTGCTGCACGACGCACCAATCCTACTTATGGATGAACCGACCGAAGGCCTTGACCGCCGTACTGAGCAGCAGATCATAGCTTTGCTATTGGAACACGCCAAAGACAAGACCGTGCTGTTCATTACCCACCGATTGGTTGGTTTGGAGCACATGGATCATATCTGTTTGATGGATGAAGGTGAAATTATCGAGCAAGGCAAGCACCACGCACTGCTGAACCAAAATGGTCGATACACCGAGCTTTGGCAACGTATCTAATACCAATCTGGATAAGTAGTTGATCAAGTATTTATCTCGGTTGGTATAATGCCACACGGAATAATCCATAACGAAAACAGGAGCCACATGGCTCCCGTTTTTTTATTTGAAAATATTGGTACTACAGCGGCATCGTCCAATTTTTATTGATACAGGCCGTCAAGATATGATCTTCCCACTTACCGTTAATCAGCAGGTAGTCTTTCGCTTTGCCTTCAAATTCAAAACCGCATTTTTTCAAGACTGCCTCACTCTTCGCATTACGGGGCATATACGCGGCCATAATACGGTGGAAGCCTTGATCTTCGAACATCCAGCAATTGGCGGCAGCCAGTGCCCTACTCATCAACCCTTGCCCTTGGCAGTCCTGCTCCAATGAATATCCGACATGGCAAGCATGGAAAGGGTGACGGACAAGATTGCTGTAATTCACCACACCACAAATCTCATCGCTGCCTTTTTGCTGGATAACAAAGTAGTAAGCCATTTTGTGCTTATGCAATTGCATAAGCTGTTCCAGCCGTCGCTGCCAACCTGTTTCGGTAAAAAAAGCTTCTTCACGCAACGGCTCCCAGGGCTGTAGGAAAACCCGGTTTCGCTGATAATAGGCAGTAATGGCCGCAACATCTTTAGGAGTAACAAGCCTAACCGTCGCATCACCTATATCGATTGATGTTGCTCGGCTGATAATCGAATGAAACAACAGCACCTTATCCTTATGCCTTACACTATGTTGAAACGTTAGCACAGCCCGTGGATGATGAATACACCTTCGCTATAAACTTATTTCATGACAAAGAATTGGCCGTATGTTTGAACTATCATTGTGATAGCCGCGCCGCGTTTGACGCTAACCAACACAGTGAAGATTATGTATTACGACCACCTTGATACGGAATTGGGCAAAATATATTTATTGGCAGACGAGCAAGGACTACGGCAACTGACCATTGCCAGTGGCGGATTTGCCCCAGACAGCCACTGGGATCACGACCCGGACTTCATGGCGCCTTACATCACCCAGCTCGCTGAGTATCTCGATGGAAAAAGAAAGCAGTTTACCCTCCCCCTAGCTCCTCCCGGCTCAGAGTTCCAGCAACAAGTATGGCAAGCCATTTGTGAGATCCCCTATAACAGCCATCGCTCATACCAACAAATCGCCACACAGATTGAACATTCCACCGCTCTTCTCGCTATCGGTATGGCCAAGAACGTCAACCCAATCCCTATTATCATCCCTTGCCACCGCGTCGCCTCCGAAATCGAGGCCCAGCAAAGCTGTCGCTACGGGCAAGGACTGATCTGCCAGCTCAGAGAGCTCGAACAAGGTAAGCTGACGTTGTTGAAGTAAGCAGGCTATCGCCTATAACCGCTCTTGCCAAGGGCTGGAGAAAAAACGCCCGATGATGTTCATCGGGCGTTTGAATAAACGATTATAACTGGATAGATCAGCTTAATGCTTACCGATCCCGTATTCACGTAACTTGTTAGCGACTGCGGTATGTGAAACCCCCAGCCTTTTCGCCAGTTTGCGTGTCGACGGATAGCTGCGGTACAAGCTATTCAAGATACCCGACTCATAGCGCTTCATAATTTCGTCAAGCGAGCCATCAAGGATCTCCTCGCTAAGCACTGTCGCTGACTCGTTTTCTGGCAACTGGATATCATCGACTTTGATTTCCGTCCCTTCGAGTTGGGTCATGGCCCGGAACAGTACATTGCGCAGCTGGCGAATATTACCCGGCCATGCATATTGGCTAAGATATTGGGCAACTTCGGCAGAAATCGCTGGCTTCTGCTGTTGCAGCTCTTGAGCAAACTGACTCAGGAACAAATCGGCCAACGGAACAATATCCGCTGTTCTTTCACGCAGCGGCGGGACGGTCAAAGCCAATACATTCAAGCGATAGTACAAGTCTTCCCTAAATTTCCCGGTCGCGACAAGTTCAGGCAGCTTCTTCTGGGTCGAACAAATAACACGGACATCCACCTTCATCTCCTGCTCTTCACCAACACGACGGAACGTCCCATCCTGTAGGAAACGCAACAGTTTGATTTGCAGGTGCTCTGACATCTCGCCGACTTCATACAAGAAGGCAATACCGCCATCGGCTTGTTCGAAAATACCTTTCTTGCCCGGCTCGGTCGCAGTTGCCGCCATACCGAACAACTCCGTTTCGGCAGCGTTGTCTGGCATAGACATGCAATTGACCAGCAGGAACGGGTTATCACGACGCAGTGAGCGTTGATGACAAGCCCTTGCCAGCATCTCTTTACCAGTCCCCGTTTCACCCTGGATCAATAATGGTGCATCCAGCATAGCCAGCTTCTTCGACTGCGATACCAGCTGCTTGAAACGGGATGATTGGCCGACAAGATGCTCGAATCCATTGTCACCACTAAGCTGGCGCATCGCCAATGGCATCTTGGCTTCCGAGAGGGATTTGAGCAGGATAACCGCACTGGCCAGTACCTGTTCTTCCGTTTCGTCGGTCACATAGACCGGCATGATTTCCATCATGTAGTCGAGGCCTGACTGCACCACCAGCTCGCTCCGGCGGCTGGCATTATCATTTTCAAGCCAGTTATGGATATTAAAGCCGACGAAAGTTTGGATATGTTCGCCGACAATCTCCTCACGGGGTTTGCCAAGCAAGACTTCTGCTGCGTCATTGGCAAGATCGATTTTGCCCTGCAAGCTAATAGAAAAAAACGGATCGGGTAAGGCTTCCAGTAACGCTTTAAGCTCTTTGTGTTCACGTTCGCTTGGCATGAACTGGATCTTTCTAACATCAGTCACCCCATCCAACTGGCGGATCTGTGACATCAACTGGCTAAACTGCTCAAATTCAACTTCGGGGCAATTTAAATAAATGATCCCAACCCGGTCAATTTCAATGCCCCGTAAGTCAATCTGCCGGCTCGCAAGGATATCCAGCAGCTCTCGGGTCATGCCAAGTCGGTCTTCACAAAAGACTTGTAGCCTCATATTAATTATCTTCCAAGGTGTCAGGAATTGTTGACACAAGAAGTTTGCGCCTTCCCTGTAATGGAGTCAAGTCATTGGCGTTCGTAGCTGAGAGGTTGCGCACTATCAATCCATTACCGAATCAATATCGGCCTAATGAATAAAAAAATCGAAGAGGGATGAAGGGGTGGAAAGAGTGGAAAGAAGGCCGCTATGGGCCTTCATTTAGTAATGAAAAATTTCCCTTACGATAAGCTTGGTCTTTATACCAACCTACATAAAGATTTGATCAGTCTTGCAGGTTAAAATCGCTGTTCTCTGCGTTAGAGGTTTTGTAATTAGAGCCACTAGTGACTGCAATATCTGCCTTGATAACAACGACTTTTCCAGTGCAAATACTTGATCAACTACTTATCCAGATTGGTATTAGCGTTCTTTATGGGTCAACTGGCTAAGCAGATCTTTACGAATTTCACTCAGCTTAGGCTGCTGCTCGGGTTGCCATGGCAGCGGACGCATCAGGTTAATTGCCTTGAGTCCTAACCTGCCCGTCAGCAGACCAACACCGACACCTTGGGCAACGCGGGTCGACATTCTGCCCGCCAAGTCCATCGAGAGCATATCCATACCGCTATCAGCAATGACTTCACTGGCACCAGCTACCGCCATATTGGCAAGCACTAACTTTACCAACTTGATCCGCGACCAATACCCCAACTCGACGCCATAGACCTTAGAGACTTGGTCAATCAATCGGAAATTTCTCCATGCCACCAGCAGCATATCCGCCAAGGCCAACGGACTAACCGCCACCATAACGGCGGCTTCACTGGCATATTTCGCCACCAGTTTACGTGCCAGCTTATCTTGTTGCCCCAGTACCATACGATCATAAAGCTGCATCACCTCACGGTCATTATGGGTGGCCGCCAATGACTGCAACCATTTGTCATAGCCAGCATGCTCTTCCATCACCTTGCCCTGTTTGGCTAGCCGGGTACAAAACGCTTTGGCTTGACCGATACCATCGGCCTCAAGCAAGGCTTGCGCCTGCTCTCGCTCACTCTGACGACGCTTAAGGCGACGCAAGCTCATTAGCTCACGTCCCAGTGCCGTGATCCCCGCACTGGCAATACCGGCAACAATGACACTCCAGCCCAAGGCAAGCCAATCACCGCCCTGATAGGCCGTCACGACATAATCCACCGTTTGCCACCCCACCATGGCTGCACCGCCAACCATTAAGCCTTTTAGCCAACCAGAACGGCGCTTGGGCTTACTGCGCAGGGCTCGGTCGAGCTCTGCTTCAACATCCGGTTGTTCGGTATCCATTGCCTCGGGTAAGAAACTCTTGTCCTGCTCGGCAAACTGCAACTGTGACGTCAACTCAACCTCGACGGTATCCGCTTTTGGCTTTGATGGCTCATCAAAAACGATCTTGCTTTTTAACGACTCACTCATCGCAATTTATCTCCCAGCAGGTATTCCATTGCTTTATCCATCCGGATATGTGGCAATGGTTCGTCGCTTTGCATTTCAAGCGGACGGAAATTAATAAAATCAAAGCCCGATTGCTGCCAGAAAGTGTCGTTTGGCAAACGGCGTGGCACTTCACCAGGAAATAAGGTCTTGGCATCACCGTCAATTTGGTGCCCTCGCAGGGCTGGCACCTGTCGACCGTGATAATCGACGAAGCCCGGCTCGGTGGCCTGAATCGAAGACAGGCTGACACAATCCATCTTGATCCCCTCAAATGATGCGGTTTGCCATGCTTCATTGACAAGCTGCTGTAGCAAACTCACCAAGTTAGGATGTTGCTCAGGCGTGACATGATCGGCTTTAGTTGCCGCAAACAGTACCTTATCGATTCTGGGTGAGAACAAACGTTTTAGCATTGAGCTACGACCGTAACGAAAGCTCTGCATCAGCTGGTCTAGCGCCTGGCGCATATCATTGAATGACTCCGGCCCAGCATTGAGCGGCTGCAAACAGTCAACCAAGATGATCTGGCGGTCGAATTTGGAGAAGTGCTCCTTATAGAACGCCTTCACAACATGCTGCTGATAATAACGGTAGCGGCTTTTAAGCATACCGAGATTGGTCTCTTCATTGGCATCAGCCCATTGCTGCTCGGTGATTTTTTCGAGCCAGACCATCGGGAAGAACTGCAATACCGGTGCACCCGCCAGCTCACCCGGTAGAACAAATCGGCCCGGTTGCACCCAATGTAATCCACCTTCTGCTTTGCACTTATACAAATATTCGGTAAAACGCGCCGAGACCTGTTCGATCAACGTCTCGTCTGCCGGCGCCAATGGGTCGAAAGATTCGGCCATCGCCAACCAATCCGATGCCAACTCGGCACGCTTACCTTTCAGGATCTGGGCCTGCTGACGTGACCACGCCATAAAATCCAGCTCTAACAACGGTAAGTCCAATAACCATTCACCTGGATAATCGACAATATCCAAATACAATGTTGCCGTCTCTTGCAACAGCTTCATCGGCCCACGCTGGGGCTTGTAACGCAGTGCCAAACGGGTCTGGCTAACATCGCGCGTCGGCTCGGGCCAACTTGGCGGTGCCGAGAGCAGTGCGCCCATCCCTTCTTCGTAAGCAAATTTAGGCACATGCATATCAATTTGTGGCACCCGCTTGGCGCCCAGAAGTTGATCATCCCTAACGGCGGTGAACAGCGGCAATCGCGGGTTAGTACTCACATGCATAAGCTGATTAACCAGTGAAGTAATGAAAGCGGTCTTGCCCGCCCGGGACAGGCCCGTCACCGCCAAACGGACATGGCGGTCTAGACTCCGGTTCACCAATTTGTTCAACTCATTGCTAAATCGATTCATAAACTTTCCTGAAAATGTCAAACACAGCACAGAGTGGGAAACGATAACCCTGACTATAAACCCCGGCTTATTAACCTCTGATGAATTGGCTTGTTAACCACATAGACACCAAGTTAACACCATCGAACCAAGTCAACCTCGTGCCCTCCGCCTTGGTTGGAAATGGTTTGCTGGAGACAAGAAAAGCAGGCCATTGCCTGCTTTTCTGGTTACTCATTAGTTATAGGTTGCGAAACTCTCGGTCGACTTTGAACGCAGAAGAGGTCACATAGGCCTCCATATCGCGCAACTCATGTTCCATATTATCGAGCTCATTCTCGACATTCTGTAAGATTTGGCCTGCTGGTTTTCCTGCTTGCCATGTTTTTTGCTTAACCTGATGCTCGCGAAAAACCGTCTGTTGCTGAATGCGCTCCTCGGGCATTTTGTCGAGGATCAGCCAAGCGGCAACATAGGCCAGGGTGACAATGAATCCCACCCCGAGTAAAAAAGCTGACACAGTGAGGATCCTCACTAACCAGATTTCCATACCAAAGTATTCGGCAACTCCGGCACAAACGCCACCTAGCTTGCCGTTTTTCGGGTCGCGAAAAAGGGTCTTATTCATGACTTGCGCCTCCACTGCGGAACTTCCGAATCCAAGATACGCTCCAAAGTCACAATACGATCTTGCATCTGCTCTGCGCGAGCCACCAGCTCCTGTAGTTTCTGCTGATCATCACCAGACAACCCTTCACTTGCGTGCTTCTTGCTACGATAGTGGAGGATCAACCACAGTGGGGCAACAAAGATCATGAATACGACTAACGGCCCTACAATAAACCCCATAGACATTACTTTTCTCCTTTTATCCGCGCAGATTCAATTCATTAGATTGTCATAATAGCCACTGCCATCATAACAACCAATTTCTGTTAAGGTGAATTACTCTTTGTCCTTGAGGTTGGCTTTCATGCGCTCAAGCTCTTTTTCGATTTCATCTTGCGCCTGCAGATCAGCAAACTCATCATTCAAGTTCTTGCCGCGTCCAATGCTGTAACTGTCAGCTTCTGCTTCCATCTCATCGATACGGCGTTCGTACTGCTCGAATTTCGACAACGCTTCATCAACCTTACCGGTATCCAATTGACGGCGCACATCACGACGAGTATCGGCCGCTTTATGACGCATCACTAACGCCTGCTGGCGGGCGCGGGTCTCTTGCAGCTTACGCTCTAACTCAGCCACTTCCGTTGCTAGCTTCTCGATGGTCGCTTCCACCAGTTTGTACTCTTCATTTAATGTCAGCGCGACATCGTTAAGCTTCTGCTTTTCAATCAGTGCAGCACGAGCGAGATCTTCACGGCCTTTCTGAATGGCCAGGCTAGCTTTATCTTGCCAGTCACGGCTTTGAGCCTCAATCGCCTGAATACGGCGCTGAAGTTCTTTCTTGTCAGCCAATGCACGCGCAGAAGAGGTACGCACTTCAACCAGCGTATCTTCCATTTCCTGAATGATAAGACGGATCATTTTCTGCGGATCTTCAGCCTTATCCAACAGTGAGTTGACGTTGGCATTCACAATATCGGCAAAACGAGAAAAAATACCCATAATTACATCTCCTAAATATATTTGCGTTCTGTTCCAAAACAGTAACTATGTTGACTATTACAACAAACATGCCAACTTTATGTCTTTTATATATCATATACTTAGCTTTGCACCTCAACAGTCGCCCTGCTAAGGTATAAGTAATTACGCTAACTATTAGTGAGATTTACCATGCGAAAGACAGATAACCTCATCGGCGAATCCGAGGCGTTCCTCACGGTACTGGATCAAACGTCACGCCTTGCACCGCTTGATCGCCCTATTCTGATCATCGGCGAACGAGGAACCGGTAAGGAGCTCATCGCTCAACGCCTGCATTATCTGTCGCGCCGGTGGGACCAGCCCCTCGTCTCGCTTAACTGCGCCGCGCTGAGTGAAGGCGTAATTGACTCCGAGCTGTTCGGCCACGAGGCCGGCTCATTTACCGGCGCTAAAGGCCGACACCAGGGGCGGTTCGAACGCGCCGAGAACGGGTCCTTGTTCCTCGACGAGCTAGCAACAGCACCGATGGGAGTACAAGAAAAACTGCTCAGGGTGATTGAATACGGCGAATATGAACGAGTGGGGGGCAGCAAAACTTGCCAGGCCAATGTCCGGTTGATCTGCGCTACCAATGAAAACCTGCCGCAACTGGCCGCAGAGGGTAAGTTCCGTTCCGATTTGCTCGACCGCCTTGCCTTCGACATCATTCACTTACCGCCATTGCGCGAACGACAAGAAGATATTTTACCCCTTGCCGAATACTACGCCGTGAAAATGTGCCGCGAGCTCAACTTCAGCTTTTTCGCCGGGTTCAGTCAGCAAGCCCAGCAGCAACTGCAAACCTACCCCTGGCCCGGCAACATCCGTGAACTTAAAAATGTGACTGAACGCTCCGTCTTTCGCCATAGCCTCGAGAATGAGCCGGTCGATACCATTATTTTTGACCCGTTCACGCCACCTTGGCAACAAGAGAAAGACAATGAGAGCAGCAATAAAAACCATACCGAACCCAGCTCTTCCACTGAAAAGCTAGCGACCAGCAACGGCATGTGGGAACTCCCCATTGATTTTCGCCAGTGGCAACAAGATCAGGAGGTTGCCATTCTTCAACAGGCTCTCGAGCAAGCACAGTATAATCAGCGTAAAGCCGCTGACTTACTCAGCTTGAGCTACCATCAACTGAGGGGACTGCTGCGCAAGTACCAGTTGGTCGGAAATGACTAAAGCAATGATCTGTACACTTTCTGGCCATAAAGAACCTAGAAATAACAGGTATTTTAATGAGGTGACTTGGTGACAGACTGGGTTAATGGTAAATTTATAATCTTGTTTCCAAAAAATTTCTTATCCTATGAGCGCCTATACTCGTCTTTTGCTTGTGTGCGTCAGCCTTGCCGGCCTGATTGGCTGTAGTGATGACCCGCAGCAGGATAGCAATATTCGCAGCCGTGGTTTCGTCTATTGCGGACAAGATAAGCCAACAACCTTTAATCCACAGCTAATCGATGGTGGATTGACGGCTGATACCTTGGCTGCGCAACTTTTCGACCGTTTGTTACTCCTCGATCCTGTTAGTCACCAGCCTCTTCCATCGCTCGCCGATGGCTGGAGTAGCAGTGATGATGGCTTAGTCTATACCTTTAACTTAAGACAAGGTGTTGAGTTTCAAACCACTGATTGGTTCAAACCTACACGCCAGTTCAACGCTCAGGATGTGGTGTTTAGCTTTAAGCGAGTCATTCAACCGGATCACCCTTTCCATGCGATCTCCGGCGGTCGCTACCCTTGGTTCGACAGCCAGGGGTTTGCCAACCTGATTGAAGATATTGAGGTTGTTGCCCCTCTCACAGTAAGGTTTACCCTAAGCCGGCCTGATAACGCTTTTTTGTCCAATTTGGCAACGACCTATGCGGTGATCCACTCGCAGGAATATGCCCAGCAAACGCTTCGCGCAGGCAAGCCCGACCAACTGGACTCCTTACCCGTTGGTACCGGGCCGTTTTTCCTCGATAGCTACCAAGCCAATGATTTTGTTAGGCTTAACCGCCACGAAAACTACTGGCAGGGTAAAGCGGCTATGGAGCAAGTGGTGTTCGACATTGCCAGCCGTGGTACAGGCACACTGGCCAAACTGCTGAGCAACGAATGTGACGTACTGTCATCACCCGTTGCTAGCCAACTGCCCGTTATCAGTGCTGACGATAATTTTAGCCTTGATGCCCAAACAGGTATGAACGTGGCGTTTCTGGCCTTGGATAGCAACCAGCCAGAGCTGAGTGATATTCGGGTTCGTAAAGCCATCAACCATGCCATCAACCGTGAAAATCTGCTCAATTCAGTCTACTACGGTACAGGCACCAAGGCCCGTAGCCTCTTGCCGCCAATGTCTTGGGCTTACAACCATGGTAGCCAGGCGCTGGATTATGACCCAGCAAAAGCACTTGACCTACTTAAAGAAGCCGGTTACGACAAAAACTTAGCACTGACTTTATGGGTGCCGCTTGAGCCACGCCCGTATAATCCAAGTCCTCGCAAAACGGCAGAATTAATCCAAGCGGATCTCAATGCTGTCGGGATCAAGGTAGACATCATCACCCAAGATACCGTCAACCGCTTTAGTGCGATTGATAAGTACAACAGTGATTTGATCTTAACGGGCTGGGTTGCCGATAACGGCGATCCGGATAATTTTCTGCGTCCGCTGCTATCTTGCGATGCCAAAAAAGCCGGCCTGAACGTGGCCAACTGGTGTAACCTCAGCTTTGATAATCTACTCGAGCTGGCATCCAGAACCCCTAAACTGAACCAGCGGCTTAATTATTATCACCTTGCCCAAGATATCTTGGATACCGAGGTACCGATTGTCCCATTGGCCCATGGCGTCCATTTCCAAGTTCACCACAAGTCCCTGGAAGGCTTGCAGATGAGTCCGTTTGGCACCCGCTCCTTCTCGACAGTCTTCCGGAGCGAGATCTAATATGTTTATCTATACCATTCGTAGGCTAAACCTCTTTCTGATCACCCTGCTGATCCTAACCTTGATCGGCTACAGCATTTTGCGGCTAGACAATGCGCCACTGTGGAGCACCGGGTCATTCTGGTCTGGTTGGGTGATATACCTCGAGAACCTAATGGCCGGCCACTTAGGCATGAACCTCCAAGGCGAGCCAATCGTCAACGAAGTGATGGCGGTTTTCCCTGCCACACTAGAACTGAGTTTCTTTGCTTTTGTGCTTTCACTGATCATTGGTATCCCTGTGGGTACCCTTGCAGGAGTCAAGCGCGGAAAATTCATAGACACCACCATCTCATCCATCACTCTTGTGGGTTACTCAATTCCACTATTTTGGTTGGCGATGTTGCTTATTATGCTGTTTTCTTTGAAATTAGGCTGGCTCCCCGTCTCTGGCCGCTACAGTTTGCTGTACGAGATTGACCATGTCACCGGTGTTGCCCTAATCGATGTGATGCTATCTGACAAGCCTTACCGTGCTGAAGCCCTGATGGATACCATCAGACACCTTGTACTGCCCACTGTGGTGTTAGCAATGGCACCGACCACCGAGGTGATCAGGCTAACCCGTGCATCGGTGTCAGATGTCATGGATCAGAACTTTATCAAAGTTGCCCAGACCAAGGGCCTGTCGATGTTTGAAATCATTATCCGGCATGTGCTGAGAAATGCCATTCCACCGATCATCCCGAAACTGGGTATGCAATTTTCGACCATGATGACCTTTGCAATGCTAACCGAATCCATCTTCAACTGGCCGGGGATCGGCCGCTGGTTACTTGATGCCATTTCAACTCAGAACTATGTCGCCATTCAAGCCGGTGTGATCACCGTGGGTACCTTTATCCTGATTGCCAATATCCTGTCTGACTTGACCGGCGCCCTTGTCAATCCTCTCGTACGGAAGGAATGGTATGCTATCAAATAACATCTATCAGGAGACTAAGATCCCAACCCAGCGTGAGCGGGCTTGGCAAAATTTCAAAAACAACTCCTTGGCGATGTTTGGTCTATGGTGCTTGGCTCTCCTCAGTGTCATTACATTGCTGGCATCTTGGCTCACGCCCTACGATGCCTTCAGTCAGGTCGGTGAGCTGCTCATGCCACCGTCATGGGATACCACAGGTAAAGTCGAGTACTTCTTCGGTACCGACGATCTTGGCCGCGATATGCTGAGCCGCTTACTGCTCGGTTCTCGTTTAACTTTTGGCTACGCCGTGCTGGTGGCTATTTGCTCCGCGACGATTGGGATATTGATCGGCGTATTGGCCGGTATGACCCGAGGCTTAAAATCAAGCTTCCTCAACCACGTTCTTGATACCGTGCTGTCTATCCCTTCTCTGCTGCTGGCAATCATCGTTGTCGCATACATGGGCCCGGGCGAGATCAATATCCTGCTGGCTATTTGGCTGGCACTCATCCCACGCTTTATCCGTGCCGTGTATACAGCAGTACACAACGAGGTAGAAAAAGACTACATCATGGCGGCACGCCTTGATGGTGCCAACAACTTCTACCTGCTGTACAACTCTATTTTGCCCAATATCCTGACCGTGCTGACCAATGAGTTCACCCGGGCAATTTCGATTGCAATTCTAGATATAGCTGCACTGGGTTTTCTTGGCCTTGGCGCTCAGGCACCGATGCCGGAATGGGGTGCAATGCTGGGTGACTCCATCGAGCTGATCTATCTTGCTCCATGGACGGTTACCTTGCCAGGACTGGCCATTACATTCAGTGTTTTGGTTGTAAACTTAGTAGGAGAAGGACTCCGCCAAGCCATCAATGCGGGGATTGACTGATGCCACTCTTAGATATTCGTAACCTGACCATTGAGATCGATACGCCGCAAGGCATGGTCAAAGCCGTTGAACGGATGAGCCTAACCATCAATGAAGGCGAGATCCGTGGCTTAGTAGGCGAATCTGGCTCGGGTAAAAGCTTGGTTGCCAAAGCCATCGCGGGTGTGGCCAAGAGCAACTGGCGGGTCAGTGCCGACCGCCTACGCCTCGGTGATGTTGACTTGCTGGCCCTATCTGCGCGCGAGCGTCGTCGCGTTGTCGGCCGGGAAATCGCGATGATATTCCAAGAGCCGTCCTCATGCCTTGATCCGTCTGAGAAAGTCGGTGCGCAGTTGGAAGAAGCGATTCCCTCTGCGTCATTCGATGGCTATTTCTGGCAGCGGTTCTACTGGCGTCAGAAACAGGCTATCGCCCTGCTGCACAAAGTCGGGATCAAAGATCATCGTCGAGTGATGCGGAGTTACCCTTACGAGCTGACCGATGGGGAATGCCAAAAGGTAATGATTGCCATGGCTATCGCCAACCGTCCACGCTTGCTGATCGCCGATGAACCAACCAATGATCTGGATCCGATCACCCAAGCACAAATTTTCCGCTTATTAAGCCGAATGAATCAGCTGGGTAATACCACCATCTTACTGGTCAGCCATGATCTGACCACCGTGACCCAATGGGCAGACCGGATCACTGTTATGTACTGTGGTCAATCTGTCGAATCCGCCAATCGACAACAACTATTGGAATCGCCGCATCATCCCTATACCGAAGCTTTGCTGCGGGCCATGCCGGATTTCAACCTCGATAAGCTGGCCCATAAAAGTAAGCTGGAAACCCTACCGGGATCGATTCCTCCGCTTCAGCACCTTCCTATTGGTTGCCGACTTGGGCCCCGCTGCCCGCATGCACAACGTAAGTGTGTTGAAGTGCCAAAACGCAGGAAGATCAAAAACCACAAGTTCAGCTGTCATTTTCCGCTGAACATGGAGAGAAATACCAAATGAGTGCGTTACTTGAAGTCGAGAATCTCAAAAAAGACTACCATTACCGCTCAGGCTTGTTTCGCCGCCGCACCATAGAAGCAGTAAAACCGGTCTCGTTTAGCTTGGAAGCCGGGGAAACCATCGCTTTTATGGGAGAAAACGGCTCAGGTAAGTCCACCTTAGCGCGTATGCTCTCTGGGGTGGTCGAGCCTACCGAGGGAGTGATCCGGGTGAATGGCGAGCCGCTAACGCACCGAGATTATCAGACCCGCTGCAAGCTGATCAGGATGATCTTCCAAGATCCCAACACATCGCTCAATCCGCGGATCCAGATCGGTAAAATCCTCGAAGGGCCGCTGAAACGAAATACCAACATGACACCGCAAGCCCGTGAGCGCCGGATCATGGAAACCCTAAAGCGTGTGGGTTTGCTGCCTGAACATGCTTATTTTTACCCGCAAATGCTGGCGACAGGCCAAAAGCAGCGCGTATCACTGGCACGAGCCTTGATTCTGCAGCCTTGTATTATAGTGGCGGATGAAGCACTTAACGGCCTCGATATGTCGATGCGCTCTCAGATCATCAACCTGCTGCTTGAGCTTCAGGAAGAAATGGGACTGTCATACATTTATGTGTCGCAGCATATGGGGGTGATCAAGCATTTCTCAGATAGGGTTATCGTGATGCAACACGGTATGATTGTTGAGGAAGGCAAAACCAATGAGGTGTTCGACAACCCGCAACACGCACTGACCCAAAAGCTGCTCGACAGTCACTTTTCCGCCCCATCCCATGACAGGAGCAACCGTATTAGCCGGTCAACACCGAAAATAGAATGCTAATACTGTGCTATCAAACGGGGCACTGCACTGGGCGATCAGAAACGGGCCTCTCGCCCGTTTTTATCTCTACTCGATCTGATATTGGCTAAGCCAACATCACCGCCAAGCCACCAAGCATCACTGCACTGATCACAGGCAAAGCAACATATTTTCGTAATCCAGGCTCGCCGACAAACCACGCCATCCCCATTTTTACCAAGCTGTTCACAGCAGCTGCGATAAAAATCCCCATCGATGCTGTTGCTAACATCTGGCCACCGGCACTCTGCCGGCCCAACGCCAGAGTGATAGCATCGACATCAGTGATCCCTGAAATAGCCGCCAGCAACAAAGTCCCGGTATTACCAAACCACTCCTGCAACCCGCTAGCCAGCAAGATAATCAGTAGCAATATAAGCCCAAAGCCCAGTGCTGACGTCAGCGCCAGCGGGTTTTGCTTCATCTCGGGGTTGGTCTGGTTATCGACTTTGTTCCGCTGCCATATCCACCACGCCGGCAAGTAGAAGCCAAGCATCATCAACAACATAGGTATCCACAGCAACTCGACCAGCTGCCGGTTTACCACTGAGCATACAAAGAGAATACGAGGAAACATGGTCCCACAGCTGAGCAAGATCCCACTGCCTAGCAAGCCATTAAGTTGAGGCTGCTGCTTCGACAAGTGGGAAAACTGTAATGTCAGCGCGGTCGACGAACTGAGCCCGGCAAACAGGCAGGTCAGCAAAATACCTTTTTGTGTCCCGCCGATTTTCATTGCAAAGTAACCGACAAAGGAAATACCGGCGATCAATACCACCATCCACCAAATTTCGTAGGGATTGATGGCTCCCCACGGTCCCATCGGTTCATTGGGCAGTAACGGCAGCAATACAACAGAGATAAGCAACAAACGGAGGGCGGCATCCAGCTCATACTCCTGCAAACGCTGCAGGGCTGCGTGCAGCTCTTGTTTGTTATCAAGAATGATCGCGGTGATCACCGCAGCAGAGACAGCCAAAGTAGGGTCACCAACAATCGCCAGTACCCCGAGCAGAAAGGTAATTAACGCCCCCACCAAACCAGTGATACTGAGGTTAGTTTTCCATTTTAGACGCTGGGAATAAGCGACGGACAAGACAATGGTCAGTGCAACAAACGACAAGCCGAGAAATAGTTCAGAGAAATGCTCAGCCAGCAGCCCGCAAATACCACCGAGCAGACCCACTAGCGAATAGGTACGGATCCCGGCAATTCGGCTCCCTGCCGCTTCATTACGATCGACCCATCCACGCTGGATACCAATGATAGCACCAAGCAGCAAGGCAATAGCCAACCGAATATAAGGGGACGTTAACGCTAAATCCGAGTCCATAGACCACCTAAACTAGATTTCCTTAATCTAGTTTAGGATGAGCAACGACGAGCAACTGTCTGCTCTATCACGAATTTTATATTGACATATAAAAAAACAGGCCCTCATGAGGACCTGTCTTTACAAAATAAGCAGCTGTCAGTTAAGCAAGTGTTTTGTTGATTTCAGCTAGAACCGCTGCTGGATCAGCCGCTTTGGTAATTGGTCGACCGATAACCAAGTAGTCAGAGCCAGCCTGCACCGCTTCAACTGGGGTCATGACACGGCGCTGATCGCCTGCTGCGCTACCTGCAGGGCGGATACCCGGGGTAACCAACTTAAACTCGCTTCCCAGTTCCGTTTTCAGCATAGTTGATTCATGGGCAGAGCACACTACACCGTCAAGGCCGCTGTTCTTCGTCAGACGAGCAAGATTCAAAACATGATCTTTTGGCTCAGCTGTAATGCCGATACCTTGCAGATCTGAGGCTTCCATACTGGTCAGTACCGTCACACCGATAAGCAGCGGGCGATCTTTGCCGAACGGTTCAAGAATTTCGCGTGAAGCCGTCATCATACGCTCGCCACCGCTGGCATGGACATTAACCATCCACACACCTAAATCGGCCGCAGCAGCCACAGCGCGTGAACAGGTGTTAGGAATGTCGTGGAATTTCAAATCTAGAAATACAGAATGGCCCCGCTCATGCAGTTTACGCACAAAGTCAGGGCCAAAAAAAGTAAACATCTCTTTGCCAACTTTCAATCGGCAACTTCCCGGTTCAATCCGGTCAACAAAGGCTAACGCCTCGTCTTGGTTTGGGTAGTCGAGAGCGACAATTATTTTTGGATCTAACATGGCATCTCCTGCTTAGTCATAAGGTCAAACTAGCTCAGCTTGCTGAGCGCGCTCAGGATTGTACAGCAAAATAGTTTTTTATCGAGCATTAATTGATAATCAACACCAAACAGCCAAAAAGTGCACTCAATCTATTTAGCCAATCGTTTATTCGAGCCAGTTAACTTTTCGGTGCACTTTTTGCTGCGGGAAATAGCATGAAAAATGTTAACTTGCGATATTTGGCCAAATTAGGCCCCCTTTAATTACAAAAAAGCCTACTTGAGCTTCAAGTAGGCTTTTTATAATGGTTTTAGCATCTATTGCTAGGGGTTATTCGCCATCCAATCCTCGGATCGGTTTTATTGCTCCCCACCCTTTACAGGATGGACACTGCCAGTACAAGGAGTGGGTAGCAAAGCCACATTGGCGGCAACGGTAATGGGGCTTAATTTTAAGCTGCTCTCCCACCAAGCCACGCAGTGTGGTCAAACTGTCTTTTGCTCTGCCGTCCTCAGCCTCGTCCAAATGATAATCCATCAACTGGTAAAAGCCCTTCATGGTCGGGTTCTTCTGCAACTGACGGGTCATAAAGGTCTGGGCCATGGTTGGGCCTTCCCGCTTGGCAATCTCATCAGCCAGCATTAACTCAGCTGTTGAGCCGGCTTTTTGCTCAACACAGTAACGCAGATACTTAAGCCAACCAGATTCATTATCCATCGCTTCGTAGCACTGCAACAGAAGTGGCAACGCCTCACCGATAAATTCGAGATCCTGCTCAGCAACACGCTCAAGCTGTTTAGCGGCCGTTTTGAACTCTTCTTCGGCTATAAAAATTTTCGCCAGCATGATACTGGCCCTGACACAGGTTTTATCAGCCGATAAAGACTTCTTGAGCAGCTGCTTGGCTTTATCTGGATTCTGCGCACTCATTTCAAGCATCGCCATTTCACACCAGTAATGAGCAATATCGTGCTTGAGCTTACTCTTACCCATTTTGACCAGGTGGGTAGCAATATTGATTGCCTTTTCCCATTCACGGGTCTGCTGGTAGATGGTCAGAAGTTGCTGCAAGGCTCCTTTGCGATGATCAGGTTCGTCTAGCAGCTGCTCAAAGATTTTTTCGGCGCGATCAAAAAAGCCTGCAGCCATGTAGTCCTGCGCTAATTGCTGCAAAGCGAGGTTACGCTGGTCGATGGTGAGGTTTGGGCGGGCAATTAAATTCTGGTGAATGCGAATCGCACGATCAACTTCTCCCCGGCTTCGGAACAGATTTCCCAAAGCCAGGTGTGTATCAATAGTTTCGCTATCAACCTGGAGCAGCTCAATAAACACATCGACTGCTTTATCGGACTGATCCGATAACAGCAAGTTCAAACCTGTCACGTACTGACGTGACATGTGATGAGACTGCTCTTGTTGCTTATTACTAGCGCTCCTGTTACCCATATACCAGCCGTAAGCGGCTGCGATAGGCAATAGCAGGAACAACAGTTCTAGCATTAAATGTTATTCCTTAACTGGTTCGGCTCGCAGCTGATCCAATTCTTGTTTCTGCTTTTGTACTTTCTTGCTCAAGCGGTTTTTGGTGAAACGGGTCTTGAGGTATAACAAGCCACAAATCAGCCAGCCGATCACAAACCCGGAACCGAAGGCGATACCCAGCAAAGTAGAAAGCTGGAATTCTCCCTGGGCTAACAGAAAGTCAAAGTTAACCAACTGCTGGTTTTGGGCACCCAGTGCAAGGGTAACCAAGAAACATGCAGCCAGTAAGAGTACAGTCAGTATCTTCATCGTGAATCCTTCTCACTTGAACGAAATGGAGATGATACCTATCTGGTAAAGGCAATGCCCCAAAACAGAAAAACATCTGGTATAAACACAGAAGGGTATGGCCTGATTATGCAAGATTTTACCTCATCAGACCATGATCAATACGCATAAAAAAACGGCATACTTAACAGCATGCCGTTTTTTTGTTCTAAACGCGGTTAACTAGCAATTGACAAGTTAACACGGTCGCGTAATTCCTTACCAGGCTTGAAGTGAGGAACGTACTTGCCGTCCAACTCAACTTTGTCACCTGTTTTCGGGTTTCGACCTACACGTGGAGCACGGTAATGCAACGAGAAGCTACCAAAGCCACGGATTTCGATCCGGTCACCCTCGGCAAGTGTCGTAGCCATATGCTCAAGGATTTCCTTAATTGCATCTTCTACCTGTTTGGCAGAAAGATGTGTTTGTTGACTACATAGTCTTTCAATTAATTCAGACTTTGTCATAAACACTCCGTTTTTAGTATGTTTCTCAATAGTATAACCGCTTGGGAGGAAAAGTGATCCCCCCTCGCTCAATTATTCGCCTTTAGCCGCTTTGAAAGCGTCAGCCATTGCGCTACCGAAAGAAGCATCATCTTGCTTGTTCAGGTTAGCCATAGCTTCTTGCTCTTCAGCAACGTCTTTAGCGCGTACAGATAGGTTGATTACGCGGTTCTTACGGTCAACGCCTGTGAATTTAGCTTCAACAGAATCGCCAACAGAAAGAACTAGAGTTGCGTCTTCAACACGGTCAACAGATGCTTCAGAAGCACGTAGGTAACCTTCAACACCTTCGATTAGCTCAACAGTTGCGCCTTTAGCATCAACTGCAGTAACTGTACCAGTTACTAGTGCGCCTTTCTTGTTAACAGCAACGTAGCCGTTGAACGGGTCTTCTTCGATCTGCTTAACACCTAGAGAGATACGCTCACGCTCAGCGTCAACCGCTAGAACTACAGCAGAGATCTCGTCGCCTTTCTTGAAGTCGCGAACTGCGTCTTCACCAGCAACATTCCAAGAAATGTCAGATAGGTGAACTAGACCGTCGATGCCGCCTTCAAGACCGATGAAGATACCGAAGTCAGTGATAGACTTGATCTTACCAGTTACGCGATCGCCCTTAGCTTGCATTTCTGCGAATGACTGCCATGGGTTAGCTTTACACTGCTTAAGACCTAGGCTGATACGACGACGTTCTTCGTCGATATCAAGAACCATAACTTCAACTTCGTCGCCCACGTTAACAACTTTAGATGGGTGGATGTTCTTGTTAGTCCAATCCATCTCAGAAACGTGTACAAGACCTTCAACGCCTTCTTCGATTTCAACGAAGCAGCCGTAGTCAGTTAGGTTAGTTACGCGGCCAGAAAGCTTAGTGCCTTCTGGGTAACGCTTAGCGATAGCTACCCATGGATCTTCGCCTAGCTGCTTAAGACCTAGTGATACGCGAGTACGCTCACGATCGAACTTAAGAACTTTAACGTTGATCTCGTCGCCAACATTAACGATTTCAGATGGGTGCTTAACGCGCTTCCAAGCCATGTCAGTGATGTGTAGAAGACCATCAACACCGCCAAGGTCAACGAATGCACCGTAGTCAGTAAGGTTCTTAACGATACCTTTAACTTCCATGCCTTCTTGTAGAGAAGCAAGAAGCTCATCACGCTCAACGCTGTTTTCAGATTCGATAACTGCGCGACGAGAAACAACTACGTTGTTACGCTTCTGGTCTAGCTTGATTACTTTGAACTCTAGCTCTTTGTTTTCTAGGTGAGCAGTGTCACGAACTGGACGCACGTCTACTAGAGAACCTGGTAGGAACGCACGGATGCCGTTAAGTTCAACTGTGAAGCCGCCTTTAACTTTACCGTTGATGATACCAACAACAGTTTCAGCGTCTTCGTAAGCTTTCTCAAGAACGATCCAAGCTTCGTGGCGCTTAGCTTTCTCACGAGATAGCTTAGTCTCACCGAAGCCGTCTTCTACTGCATCTAGTGCAACGTCAACTTCAGCGCCAACTTCGATTTCAAGTTCGCCAGCAGCGTTCTTGAATTCTTCAGCTGGGATAGAAGACTCAGACTTAAGGCCTGCGTCAACTAGTACGTAACCGTTTTCGATAGCTACAACAGTACCTTTAACGATCGCGCCTGGACGTGTTTCTAGTTCGTTTAGAGACTCTTCAAAAAGTAGAGCAAAAGATTCAGTCATTATTTAATCTTCAATGTGATTAACAACCATGGGTATCCTACCGCATGGGGTTGGTAGTAATGTCAGTTATCATCCGTGACACCGACTCCATCTGCCGAATTATTCGGCTGATAATTTCGTTTCAATATGGGCCAATGCCAGTTCAATGACTTGGTCAATAGACATCTCTGTAGAGTCTAGCACCAAAGCATCAGCCGCGGGACGTAACGGTGCGACCGCACGGTTGCGATCTCGATCGTCACGTACCTGAATTTCTTTCAAAAGGTGGTCAAAGTTAACATCTAACCCTTTCTGTTGCAACTGCTTCATGCGACGACTCGCACGTTCTTCAGCACTGGCATCAAGAAAGAACTTGACTTCTGCCTGAGGAAAAACAACGGTGCCCATATCGCGACCATCTGCGACCAAACCCGGAGCCTCACTGAAGGCTCGCTGGCGACGAAGCAACGCTTCACGAACACGTGGCAGCGCTGCCACCTTAGAGGCTGCCATACCGGTTTCTTCTTTACGAAGCTCACCCGACACATCTTCCCCTTCAAGGATCACCTTTACCAACTCGCCTTCGGCCACGAACTGCACATCCAAGTGGGCAGCCAAAGGGACAAGTGCGTCTTCAGACTCAAGGTCAACACCATGGTGCAACGCCGCAAGGGCCAGCACACGGTAAATAGCGCCAGAGTCCAATAGCTTCCAGCCCAGTTTTTCTGCCAATAGCATACACAGCGTGCCTTTACCGGCTCCGCTTGGTCCATCGACAGTGATCACTGGTGCGTGAGTAGACATAGGTAATCTCCAAACTTGTTTAAACCAAAGCAGTAATACCCATCGCCACGCCATCAAGGACATACCGATACTTATTACCACTCTCAAACGGGGGCATATTATACGAGAAAAAAGTTGTGATACCAATCAGTAATCAGACTTAAAGCCAAATCCCCTTTGGGAAAAAGAAAAAACCCGCCAGCAAGCGGGTTTTCTTTATAGATAGACAGACACCGTAACTAGTTGCTTAACGCAGCCAATTTTTCGAAGTAATCCGGGAAGGTTTTGGAGGTACACTTCGGGTCATTAATGGTCACCGGTGTATCACTTAGCGCCACCAGCGAGAAACACATCGCCATACGATGATCGTCATAGGTATCGATCGCAGCATGAGTAAGCTGTGCTGGCGGGGTAATGGTAATAAAATCCTCACCTTCGAGAACCTCAGCTCCGACTTTACGCAGTTCGGTCGCCATCGCCGCCAAGCGGTCCGTTTCTTTCACGCGCCAATTGTAGACGTTTCGGATTGACGTCGTACCTTCTGCAAACAAGGCCGCGGTGGCGATAGTCATTGCTGCATCGGGGATATGATTGAAGTCCAAATCGACCGCTTTTAGTTCACCGCGGCGGGCAATCACATAGTCATCACCCCACTCAACGTCAGCACCCATCGCTGCCAGTGCATCGGCAAACTGAACATCCCCCTGAATACTCTTCTTACCAATACCTGTTACTTTGACTTCACCGCCTTTAATCGCCGCAGCGGCAAGAAAGTATGATGCGGAAGAGGCATCGCCTTCCACCAAGAAATCACCCGGTGCCTGATAGGTCTGGCCGCCTTTCACCACAAATTCTTGGTAATCGCGGTTTTCCACCTCAACACCGAACTGGGCCATGATGTGCAAAGTAATATCAATATAGGGTTTCGATACCAGTTCCCCTTTAATACGGATCACCGTATCTGCCGATGCCAGCGGAGCAGACATCAAAAAGGCCGTTAGGAACTGACTCGAGATTGAGCCGTCGATTTCTACTTCACCACCTTTCAGGCCAGTGCCTTTGATCTTGAGTGGTGGATAATTGTCGTTTTCCAAATAAGTAATATCGGCACCCGCGGTACGCAGAGCATCAACCAAGTGGCCAATTGGACGCTCTTTCATCCGTGGCTCACCGGTCAGGATAAATTCACCATCCCCCAAACAAAGTGCCGCAGCCAACGGGCGCATTGCAGTACCGGCGTTACCCAAAAATAATTCCATTGCCGCGGCTGGCTGGAACACGCCGCCTAGGCCCGTGACTTCACATACGGTTTTGTCGTCAGAGAGTTGATAGCTTACTCCCAGCTTGGTCAAGGCTGTTAGCATATGACGGATGTCATCACTATCAAGGAGGTTAGTCAGTCGGGTCTTACCGCTTGCTAACGCTGCCAATAGCAAAGCTCGGTTCGAGACGCTTTTGGAACCAGGCAAATTTACGGTGCCATTAATTTTACTGATCGGCTGTAACGTTAAACTTTCCATCTGTTATTTCATTAATCCTGTTTGGTCGCAGTCATTGCAGATTAACCAATAATGCCTCAGTTCGCTAGTACTGAATTGAGTTTCTAAGCGGCCATTTTGCTATGCTATTTAAAGCCACCAAGGACGGAGGAACCATGAAGAAAAAACTCATTACCATTACCCGAGCAACGTTCGCGTTATTATCATCTATTCTACTTGCAGGCTGTACCGGCATGCCCCAATCGGTCGAGCCTGTCTCTCCCTTCAGTGTCGATAAGTACCTTGGCACCTGGTACGAAATTGCCCGACTCGACCATAGCTTCGAGCGTGGCCTAAGTCATGTCAGTGCCGTCTATACTCTCAATGATGACGGCTCAATAAAAGTCATCAACCGAGGCTATGACACAGAAGAACAACAATGGCAGCAAGCTGATGGCCGGGCTGTCTTTGTTGATGATACCGACAAAGCGCACCTCAAGGTCTCTTTCTTCGGCCCCTTCTACAGCAGTTACGTCGTCTTTTTTCTCGAACCAAACTATTCGATCGCCCTCGTCAGCGGTTATAACACCGATTATCTGTGGCTACTCGCCAGAGAGCCAGTCATGGATGAAGCACGAATCGACCGCTATGTTGCCATCGCTGAGCAAGCGGGGTTCGCAACAGACAAACTGCTATACCCTGACCAGTTGCAGAAAATGTAGCAACTCATACCAATCTGGATAAGTAGTTGATCAAATATTTATGTCGGCTGGTATCAAATAAGGTACCTATGAAAAAGCCGCTTCATCAAAGCTAATGCCATTCGGTTAAGCACTAGCGCTTATATCTCAATGGATATCGGCTAGGAATATAGAGCACTGAACGTGGATA
>NZ_JBNNXT010000005.1:0-194978 GCF_052873815.1 Photobacterium sp. DNB23_23_1
TCCCAACTAGAAATCAACTAGTTGGGATTATCGCCTAACTGCAGGATCGTTCAAGTTAGCTTAAACGATCGGCATTAGTCCTTATGACGGCTTTTTGTTTATACCAACCGACATAAATATTTGATCAACGACTTATCCAGATTGGTATTACTCCCCCACTTCTCTACCAGCACGAATTTCCATTCAATACCTGTATAGCCCCTATACTTTATGTTGTCATTACCCAATGACAAATCAATCCATGATGATAATTTCAAACTAGGTGGAGAAATAATCATGGTCAATTTTTTAAAATCAGCTCTTTGTATATCTGCAGTACTTTCAACCAGCCTGATTGCGATTCCTGCAATTGCAGAAGACAGTAAGATGGCAGAAGACTTGATGACCGAAAAAATAGGTCGAGCCAAGTCTGCCGCCCCTGCCTCTATCAGTGGCGATGCAACAATTGTTGTTGATGGCAAGGTTGTGGTTGAAGGCTCAAACGGTTGGACATGTATGCCTGATACGTTCCCTGATGATGGTATGCCTATGTGCAACGATGCGGTTTGGATGGAAATGCTCACGGCGATGGTCAACAAGAAAGATTTCACAGCAACAAAAATTGGGATTTCCTACATGTTGCAAGGTGACCGTGGCGCCGGAGTCAGTAACTCCGATCCTTATCACTCCGATCCTAAGTCCGCTGATGATTACGTAGAGACAGGGCCGCACCTCATGATCATTGTGCCAAAAGCCATGCTTGAAGGGATTACCGATGATCCGACCACCGGCGGGCCTTACGTCATGTGGAAAGACACACCTTACGTGCACATCATGGTACCGGTTGCCGACAAGTAACCCCCATAACTATGAGTGCCGTAACAAACAATCCGCGAACAATCAGCCCAGCTATCAATAGCTGGGCTTTATGCAAAGATAAGACAATGCCCCAGCCTAAACCTGAATAAGCTATTCATTATTCTTAATGATTAGTGCATGGCTTAATCACGCTTTTCGTTTGTAGCTCTAATACCAATCTGGCTAAGTCGTTGATCAAGTATTTGCACTGGAAAAACCGTTGTTATCAAGGCAGAGATTGCAGTAACTAGTGGCTCTAATTACAAAATATCTAACGCAGAGAACAGCGATTTTAACCAGCAAGACTGATCAAATATTTATGTAGGTTGGTATAAGGTAGGTTGGCGTAATGATCAGTGTTAAGCAGCAACTGTTACAACCGTTCTCTTTGTCTTTGGCCCTATTAAGCTTGGTGTTTATACAAGGCTGTGAAGATAAGGAAGCTGCACCACCTCAAGGGCCACAATACGATATCGGCTATGTCACAGTAGTGTCTAAGTCGGTCGAACTACGTGATGAAATGCCGGGAAGAACAGTCGCTTCTTACGAAGCTGAAGTACGCCCGCAGGTGGGTGGCATTATCCTCAAGCAGCTGTTTGAGGAAGGTACAATGGTACAGAAGGGACAACCTCTATACCAAATAGATCCGGCGCCATTCCAACTTTCGTTAGACCAAGCACAATCTGAACTAAATAAAGCTTCGGCGAACCTAGCTACAGCAAGAAACCGTGCAGACCGCTACCGCCGCCTAGTCAGAGAAAAAGCCGTTTCAAGGCAGGATTATGACGATGCTGTTGCGACATACCAAGAAGCACAATCGAATGTCGCCAGTGCGAAGGCCGGTGTTGAAAACGCCAAAATTAACCTTAACTACACCAAAGTCAACGCCCCGATAGATGGTCGTGCTGGCCGCTCATCCGTCACAGCAGGTGCTTTGGTCACCGCGAACCAATCTGCACCTCTGGTTACGGTGCAAACGTACAACCCGATGCACGTCGACCTGACAGCGTCAAGCACTGAACTTTTGCTGTATCGACGAGAGTTAGCACAAGGGGCTTTCAAGCAGACAAAAGCAGAGCTTGGCGATATCCAGCTCTCCCTTGAGGACGGCACGACATACGACAAATTAGGCGCTATCCTGTTTTCTGATATCAATATTGATGAAACAACGGGCTCGTTTGTTCTTAGAGTTTCCTTCCCCAATCCACAGCAAATTCTTCTTCCCGGCATGTTCGTTAGGGCATCACTGCCTCGAGGGATTGTCGATAACGCTATTTTGATCCCAGCCAAAGCCTTAACCCGGACGCCAAAAGGTGAGGCACAAGTGAGCGTTATTGGCCAAGACAATAACGTTGAAGTCCGCACCGTCAAAACTGAACGGCTTATAAATAATCACTGGTTGATCACTCAGGGGTTAAACGTTGGCGATAAAGTCATTGTCGATGGCTTGCAGTTTGTCCGCTCAGGGGCACCTGTTAGTAAGTCGCATGAAATAAGCACCTCAACGACTAACAATCCTTCGAAGTAAATAGGACGGGGTCATGGCACATTTTTTTATACAACGACCTGTTTTCGCGTGGGTGCTTGCAATTATGGTGATGCTTGCAGGCATTATCTCGATTATCCTGCTGCCTATTGCTCAATATCCGACCATCGCGCCACCGGCGATACAAATTTCGGCCACTTACCCTGGCGCCTCGGCAAAAACTGCAGAAGACTCGGTGACACAGGTGATAGAGCAACAGATGAACGGGCTCGATAACCTGTTGTACATGTCATCGACTTCCGATTCATTCGGTAATATTACGACCACCTTAACTTTCGGTGCGGGTACCGACCCTGATATTGCGCAAGTACAGGTACAAAACAAATTATCAGTTGCCACTCCATTACTGCCACTTGAAGTACAGAACCAAGGGGTAAAAGTAGAAAAAGCGAGTAACTCAATCTTGATGGTAATCGGGTTTGTCTCCGATGACCCTTCTTTAACCAATGAAGACATTTCAGACTATGTTTCCAGTAATGTGCTGGATCCCCTCAGCCGGGTAGATGGCGTTGGTCAAACCCAGCTTTTTGGGGCTGAATATGCAATGCGGATATGGCTCAACCCGTACCAGTTGGAAAACTATGATTTAATGCCATCCGATATTGTGGCCGCTATTCAAGAGCAAAATGCCCAAGTTTCAGCCGGACAACTCGGCGCAGCACCTGCGGTCCAAGGCCAACAACTCAATGCCACCATTACGGCTCAGTCCAGATTGCAAACTGTAGAGCAATTCAAAAAGATTTTGCTCAAGGTCAACCCTGACGGCTCTCAGGTTCTGATGGAAGATGTTGCTAAAGTTCAGTTAGGCTCAGCCTCATACCAAACCGTTTCCAACTACAACAAGCAGCCAGCCACCGGTATTTCTATTGCGCTTGCAACAGGTAAAAATGCCTTAGAAACTGCCGATGCCGTCAGGGCAAAACTCGCAGAGCTCGTCCCGTTTTTCCCTAAGGGGATCACCATTGTTTATCCTTACGATACCACTCCCTTTATTGAAATCTCGATTGAAGAAGTGGTAAAAACCCTACTCGAAGCGATCTTCCTCGTTTTCTTGGTTATGCTGTTGTTCTTGCAAAGTTTCAGAGCAACGCTGATCCCAACGATTGCTGTACCTGTTGTAGTACTCGGCACCTTTGCCGTACTGCTCACTCTCGGATATTCGATCAACACACTCACTATGTTCGCGCTGGTTTTGGCTATTGGCCTGCTGGTGGATGATGCCATCGTAGTTGTTGAGAACGTTGAACGGATCATGGAGGAAGAAGGGTTAGAGCCTAGGGAGGCAACCGAAAAGTCCATGACTGAAATTACCAGCGCTCTCGTTGGTATTGGTATGGTGCTCTGTGCTGTATTTATCCCCATGGCTTTCTTTGCTGGTTCAACTGGAGCAATTTATCGTCAGTTTTCCATTACCATAGTAACCGCAGTTGCACTCTCGGTAATGGTTGCGATTATCCTAACTCCGACCTTATGCATCAGCCTACTCAATAGTTCCGACGGGCATAAAACAACGGGGTTTGCAGGCTGGTTTAACCGCAACTTCAACAAAGCGACGGAGAAATATACCTCAGCAGTCACTTTCATTACTCACCGCAGCTTTCGCTTTTTGTTGATTTACCTAGGGATAGGCGTTGTGATGGCTTTACTGTTTTTACGCCTTCCAAGTGGTTTCCTTCCCGATGAAGACCAAGGCACCATGATGAGTATGGTGCAGTTGCCCAGTGGCTCAACCCAAGAGCAAACCTTGAACATCCTCGATAAAGTTGAGGATCATTTCCTCGAAACAGAAAAGAAAAATGTAAAATCTGTCTTCTCTGTTTCAGGCTTTAGTTTCGCTGGTTCCGGTGCAAATACCGGCATGATGTTCATTTCACTCAATGACTGGAGTGAGCGCACAACAGAAAGCGACAAGGTCAATGCTATTGTTGGTCGTGCGATGAAGGCTTTTACCGAAATACCGCAGGCGTTAATCTTTGCCTTTGCCCCTCCCGCTATTATGGAGCTCGGTAACGCCACCGGCTTCGACATGTTTTTGCAAGACCGCTCAGGCCTCGGTCATGAAAAAATGACTGATGCGCGTAATCAATTATTGGGAGTGGCAGCTCAAAACCCTAAACTATTTCAAGTTAGGGCTAATGGGCTTAGTGACACACCGCAATATCATATCCAAATTGACCAACTCAAAGCGCGGGCACTTGGAGTCTCCATCAGTGACATCAACAGCACACTCGGTACCGCTTTGGGGAGTAACTACGTCAATGACTTCGTTGATCGGGGCCGAATAAAACAAGTCTATGTGCAAGCCGACATGCCCTTTCGCATGAACCCAGAAGACATCATGGAATGGAAAGTCAGGAACCAGTCTGGCGAAATGGTGGCCATGCGGGTGTTCAGTAAGGGTGAATGGACCTACGGCTCCCCCCGACTCGAGCGTTACAACGGCACATCGGCCATGGAAATTCTAGGAGAGCCCGCTCCCG
The DNA here is from genome assembly GCF_052873815.1 of Photobacterium sp. DNB23_23_1. Taxonomy (NCBI): domain Bacteria; kingdom Pseudomonadati; phylum Pseudomonadota; class Gammaproteobacteria; order Vibrionales; family Vibrionaceae; genus Photobacterium; species Photobacterium sp. DNB23_23_1. Next base: position 4,864 of record NZ_JBNNXT010000005.1, read on the forward strand.
GCATCAGTACCGGTGAAGCCATGTTGGAAATGGAGCAGATCGTGAACCAATTACCCAAAGGGGTCGGACTGGAATGGACAGGCATGTCTTATCAAGAAAGGATCTCGAGTGGTCAGGCACCACTGCTCTATGCCCTGTCCATCCTCATCGTTTTCCTCTGCCTTGCTGCACTTTATGAAAGCTGGGCAGTCCCCTTCTCCGTTATCCTCATTATCCCCCTTGGTGTATTGGGTGCGGTATCAGCGACCTTGCTGTTTGGGCTCGAGAATGATGTCTATTTTCAGGTTGGCTTACTGACAACCATTGGCCTTGGTTCAAAGAACGCCATCATGATTGTGGAATTTGCCAAATCGTATCATGACTCAGGTGAGGACATGTTCAAAGCAGCCATTCATGCCGCCAAAATCCGTCTGCGCCCAATTTTAATGACCTCTCTCGCTTTTGGTATGGGGGTTGTCCCCTTGGCGATATCTAGCGGAGCAGGTTCAGGTGCACAGAATGCGGTAGGTACAGGGGTTCTTGGTGGGGTTATTACCGCAACCTTCCTCGGAATCTTCTTTGTGCCGTTGTTTTTTGTTGCCGTGACACGGGTATTCTACGGATCAGACAAACCATCAGCCCCTGCAGAGGAGACCACGAATGACTAGAACCACGTCGCTGGCATTCTGCATATACCTGACTACCAGCCTAGCCGGCTGCACCAATTTCATCCCGAGTTACCAGCAACCCGTTGCGCCCGTCGAATCGGGCTGGCCTGTGGATGAGAGTGCCAATAACTTCTCTATCTATACTGGGAGTAATGTCCCAGGCACCTCAGTTCCAAACGCTTCGGATACTCTAGCACCTGGACCAGCAACATCGGTCAACCGAGTTTCTCCCTATGAAGACTGGCGGGCATTTATTCAGAGCAATAAGCTTACTAACGTTATAGAACTTGCCCTTCGCAACAATCGTGATGTGCGTATTGCTGTTTTAAATATCCAGCGCGCAGAAGCTCAATACGGTATCCAGCGAGCAAACCGCTTACCCAATATTGATCTAGGCGTAACCGGTGCCAACCAGCGCTTGTCTGAAAACGTGAATAATGGTAACTCGACGATTAGCCGCCAGTACAGCGTAGATCTTGGCGTCAGTAGTTATGAAATTGATTTCTGGGGCAGAATTCAGAGCTTAGAACAACAAGCGCTGGAGCAATACCTATCCACGATCGAAGCACGTAAAAACACCCAGCTCAGTTTGATCAGCAGCGTGATTGAATCATATCTCACCCTGATTGCCGATCAACGCTTACTACGTTTAGCGGAAGATACCCTTAGGGTGCAACGAGACTCTCTGGCCCTGACTGAAAAAAGCTTCAACAGTGGTGTTGCAACAGGGTTGGACGTTGCCCAGGCAAAAACAACTGTTGCTACCGCGCTCAAAGATGTGGCTGTTTTCACTAGCCAAGTGGATGTAGACATCAATGCACTGAATACCTTGGTAGGTAAAGCTGTCCCCATTCACCTTCTTCCCCAGTTAACGGATAATATCGGATTTGCCCCAGTCCATGTCGGTGTACCGTCAGATGTACTTCTACGTCGACCCGATATCTTATCTGCCGAACACCAACTACGTTCTGCTAACGCAAACATAGGTGCAGCGCGCGCGGCCTACTTCCCGACTATTTCTCTCACGGCAACAGGTGGTCTACTCAGCGCTTCGGCCGACGATCTGTTTTCCGGAGATAGTCGAAGTTGGGTATTCACGCCTAACCTTGTTTTACCCATCTTCAATTGGGGTGAGCTGGATAGTCAGTTAGATGTGTCTATTGCTGATCAACAAATTGCCTTAAATCAGTATGAACTCGCCATACAAACCGCGTTCCGCGAAGTATCAGATGCCTTGGCGAACCAAGCCACGATAAATGATCAGGTATCAGCACAGCAGATGCTGGTTGATGCCACCGGAGAGAGCTTCAGGTTATCGAACCTACGTTTTGATGAAGGGGTTGATGACTACTTTACGGTGCTAGATTCACAGCGAGAGTACTACACCGCCCAACAAGAGTTGATAAACACTAAGCTCTCAGAAGAGCTAAATCTGGTGACACTATACAAAGTGCTCGGAGGTGGGTGGGTAGAAACTGATGTACCAATACCTGACTCATTGCCTTCAACAGGAGCCTTATACGAAAGCCAATGAAAAAGTGGTAGTGAATTGTTCTAATTACATAAACTTTGACGCTTCACAACAATCATATATAACGCTGATCGTACCTCTCTTGACTTATGTAATTAAATTACATGACACCCGATCACGCATGATAATAAACGCTTGAGTAGTGACCTAAGTCACACTAAAATTCTCCTTGTGGTAGCAATACAGCCACAAACTGTAAATTAATTACAAAGGAGTTACCCCATGACTTATGATTCTCTTATGGCAATGCACTATATCGTTTCTAAGCGCGTTAAAGCCCAAACAAAGCAGAAGCGTAAATAAGCCAGCAATTCCTTAGCGCTCAATTTTCAGCTCTGAGCAAAACAGAACACAAATCATCACTATCAAATAATATAAATCCTCCCCCTCAGGGGGTGTTGATTTAAATAGCTTCCCCGCCTACTTCTTATTTTTTTCATATACCGTACAACAACTCGGCGAGCACCCCAACACCAACCCAAGTGGTTTTATACCAACCTACATAAATATTTGATCTGTCTTGATAGCAACGATTTTTCCAGTGCAAATACTTGATCAACGACTTATCCAGATTGGTATTACAGCTAGATGCATGGTTTTCAGCGTTCTCTTTTTCTTTTAATTTAGCTGGCAGCCTGCTTTTAATCATAAAAAAAGCGCAAGCCACACACGTTGGCTTGCGCTTCAATGTTTCTTAAGTATTGTCTTTACGACTGACTAGCAACTTCTGCTTGTTCCCAGCCTTGCTGAGCTTGAGCTTCTGCTTCAGCCTTCTTGCCCTGCATTCGCAGAACAGCCAAAGGACCAGTGACCAATGTCACAGCCAACAGCATCGACACAGGAACCGCCGTGATCACAATGAACGACTGCAACGCATTCAAGCCACCGTCACCCGCAAGCAACAGCACGCCCGCAATAACACCCATCGCCAACGCCCAGAACAGACGCTGTGATTTTGACGGCTGGCTATCGCCAGACACAACAAGCGCAATTGAGTAAGCCATTGAGTCACCCGTTGTAACAACGAATGTCGTCGTCAACACTAAGAACGCAGGGATCATTAGTTCGTTGAACGGCAATTGTGCCAACGATGCAAGTAATACCGCTGGTAGGCCAGAGTCAGCAAGCGGGCCTGAAATGGTTCCTGGAACCTGAAGTTCAAAGAAGATTCCTGTGCCGCCTAGAACGGTAAACCAGAAGTTAGTCACAATCGGTGCAGCCACCGCAATGGTCAAAATCAGCTCACGGATGCTACGACCTTCAGAGATGCGTGCGATGAAAATCGCCATCATAGGTGCAAAACCGATAAACCAACCCCAGAAGAACCACGTCCACCACTGGCTCCAAGCAGGGCTATCCGCATTCACACTCATTTCGGGCAGATGCTGAATATAAGACGCGAAAGCCAGACCAAAGTGCTCAAAGATAAACTGGGTTGGGCCAAACACTAACATCACCATCAGGAGGGCAAAGGCACCCACGATGTTGAAACGGCTTAGCCACTGAAGACCTTTATCCATACCTGTGAAAGCAGAAAGCGAGTAGATCGCAACAACCACAGCCAAAATAACCATCTGGCTAGAAGAGTTGTTTTCGATATTTGCAACGACTTCTAGGCTGTAACCTAGTTGAGAAGCCAAGAAACCAATTGGACCGATTGTACCTGCTGCAACAGCAATAATTGAGCATGCATCAATAACAGAACCCAACCAGTGGTTTTCTAGCTTGTCACCAACAATAGGATAAAGCAAAGCGCGTGGACGTAGTTTTACCCCACCTTGGTGGTGCGCATACATCAACACAATCGTCGCTAGTGTGCCAAGACATGCCCAGGCCAAAAAGCCCCAATGCATAAAGCTTTGGCTAAGAGCAGGAACGACCGCAGCAGCAGACTCTGCTTGAACACCATCAAAGCTCGGTGGTGTCGTCATAAAGTGATAGATAGGCTCTGCAGCTGACCAGAACACACCACCACCTGCGAGCAGCGTACACATGATCATCGCCAACCAACGGAATGTACCAATTGTTGGCTTGCTGTTCACAGCACCTAGGCGTTGTTTGCCATATGGACTAACCGCTATCACTAGGGCAATAACGAAATTAATCACCATCAGCCATTGCCAAAACTGGCCAAAAGCAGCAGTAGAATAGGAAAACGCGGAATCGATGATCTGGCTGACTAAAGTCAAATCATAGAGAGAAAAGAGGAGAAACAATCCTAGGAAACCAATACTTAGAACTGAAACTGTTTTGTCGCTACCTTTTAGGGTATTGCTTAGCATAATTATCTCACGGTGTGTGTGAGGGACAGCACTCTAGCAGCTCATCCCCCAGCACACCAGTGAAATATTTCTGAAAGATTTATAATTACAACTCAAGCACCTAGCTAATAAAACTGTCATTTTTTAAAAATAGCTAGCCATAATAGGGAGTTATCGCATTCGTTACTTTCTATGCACCAATTGTTTTGAACACGAAATATTTTTTGTGATGCAGTTCAAAATCACACCAAACACAACGTCATGAATTGCTCGTGATATTCACCTCATTTCACTTGACTCACCAAGTACTCCGCTAGCAAATGGCTATGGAGATTTCGCTGAGTTAAAGCAAGTTCCTGTTTACCCGAAATAACAACGTCAAGCCAATGCTCTGCCATCGCATGAAAGCCCTTTGCAGCTAGCATTGGTGTCCAGTCTGCAAGCTTTAAACGCTTTTCTATATTATTCTGCCAGCGGCTCCCCTCGGTAAAAGAATCAAACCGATAACTGACATTCTTATAATTGGCAGAAACCGTTTCCATGGTCGCACCGTGCTGGCGGTTCATTGACGCGTGGAACAACGCGCCATTCTGTTGCCATTGCACATCAAGACGGCCAAGTTGTAACTGCGAGCCTACCGAGGCCGACTGGCAAGTAATATAGAGGTCTTCCAGATCGATGTTCGCATTCACATTGATGCTATCTAATGGATGGATGAAATCATCAAAAATAAAGGTTCTCCCTTCGCCCGGTAAGCCATGACGGTGTTTTTCCCAGCGTAATGACAACAATGGTCCTGAGGAAAGTTGCTCTGCAGGAACATGTTCCTCTCGTTTAGTATCAATAGATACTCCCGAAAGATGCTGCTTATATAGAGGGATATACCGACGATTGAACCCCATAAATAAGGGGGCTTGCTTACTTTCAGCAAGATCATAAAGGCGTTCGCACTGCTCATAGTTATCGGCGAGAGGCTTATCAACAAAGACCGGTAAGCCAAGGTTCAAGAAAAACGCTGCCAGCATAGGATGCGAAGATGTCGCGCTATGGATCATCACCGCATCGATACCTGCCTTGGCTAATTCTCGGTAGTCAGTATAAGTTTCAGTCACATGGTATTGCTTAGCGAGTTGTTGCAACCGCTGCGGATTGCGGGTACAGAACACCCACTCCACATTCGGCAGTTGGCTCAATACCGGTAAATGCGCCTTTATCGCGATATCGCCTAATCCTATCAGGGCAATCTTCATTTCAATCCCTACTAAACGTAAACTAACGATTTATGACACTTATTTTACTTTTTAAAGCGTATACTTTGCTAGAATCCCGTCTCAATTTTTATGAAGTGTATTGATTATGTTCCTCCGTCCATTCATTGAGCGCAAACTCCCTGGCCTCATCGCATTATTGTTAATGACCACCCTATTGTCAGCGGTGCTGGTCTTTTATTCTCAAGCCGACTTGAATGGTCCAGTTTCTGACTTTAGCGGCATGCTTTTTTCTTTATTAACCCATTCAGCTGGAAATCCAGGTTTCTTGGTGACGGTAGGCTTATTTATGATGATACCCGTTATCATGAAGCTACCGCGTAAGACATTGATCAAACTAGGCACTCAATTTGCCCTTCTGCTTGCCTTAAGCTTTATCGCCAAAACCGTAATGAAGCACATTACTGAAGTCCCTCGCCCTTATACTCATCAACTGCAAGCCTTGGACATCGTAGAAACTCCAGACGCTTTTTATACGCTTAGTCATATAGAAAAGGATGAAGCGGTTAAACAGGCAAGCGAGAGTGTCAGCCATTGGCGCATCACTCACTGGCAAGGTGAAACAAACTACTCGCTACCTTCTGGCCACACCATTTTTGCAGCTGTGTGTGTTGCTTTTTGGGGTGGTTTTTTCCTAAGGCGCCGTCAGTTTATTCCGGTCGGTATCATCATTACATGGGCTGTTAGCGTTGGGATCAGCCGCATTTGGCTTGGCATGCACTGGCCTACAGATCTACTCGCCTCAATTTTTGGCGCGGCTTGCTTATACCTTTGTATCCCTGAATGGAGGGTATTGCCTGCAAAGATGGCTGAACAAACTCAGCAGCAAACATTTCAAGAAACTAAGTAGCACTTCTAAATAGTAAGTTGTCCAGATTGATTACTGGTTAAGGTCTCTTTGCCAGTAATCAATTTCATTCAACTAAAATCTCTCCCCTCCGATTCACATCCATTTAATACGAATCACTACCCACATCTCATAAAATACGATAAGTTGAACCTTGGTTTATCCAAAAGTCATACAAAACGTCGCATAAGGGATAATGTGCTTGAGCAAATAGTAGGGATCCTATTTCCCGTTTTCACACTGGTATTAATAGGCTACGCAGTAGGTCGCTGGCTAAAGCCTGACTTTCGCCCCATCAACCGCATTAATATGGATGTATTTACCCCAGCATTGGTCTTTTCTTCGCTGGTTGCCATGCCGCTCGATACCGATCAACTCCCCCTACTTTACGCCTCGTTAATTGCCATTTTGGTACCGGGCATAATGATGCTTCCTGTCTGCCGCTTGAGCAAACTTAACTTTAAAGCTTGGGCACCACCACAAATGTTCCGTAACAGTGGCAATCTTGCGATTCCCCTCTTTACCTATGCATTTGGTGATTCGGCATTAGCACCAGCCGTCTTGCTGTTCGTGGTGTCAGCCTGTGTGCACAGCAGCCTCGGCCTAGCATTGCTCAGTAATGGTAATCCAATCAAGCAAATGGTCCGGATGCCGATTTTCATTGCGACATGTGCGGCGCTTGTGTTGAACATAAGCGGCTTGGGTATATGGAAACCTTTATATGATGCGACAGCACTACTGGGACAAGCAGCTGTCCCCGTCATGCTTCTATCGCTTGGCTCTCAAATGTGCAATTTACGTTTAGATGGGGTGAAGGTAGGTATGGTGTGTACTTTCCATTCATTAACCACTGGCGCAGTCGCTTTCAGTCTTATTTACTTCTTTGTTCCTTTGCCCACGTTACAGCTCCAGATGATGGTACTGTTTACCATGTTACCGCCAGCGGTCATGAACTATTTGTACGCAGAGCGGTTTGTCGTCGAGCCCGCAAATGTCGCTTCTATGGTGTTATTTGGCAATTTCTTCAGTCTCTTTGCCCTACCGCTGTTGTTGATGTTTTCCCTGTCCTTGGCTTAACCCATATTGATATGACAGCATCAAAACAGCCGCTCCCTAACTGTTGATACCTATAAACAAGAACACCCCTGAGGTCAGCCTTCATAAAGAAAACTGACCTCAGGGGTGTCAAAAAAGCTGGCATTATAAAGGCTTTACACCCAGTAACTGTAAGTTACTTAGGCCGATAAAATGTATTAATGCACTTCAACACTATGAATGTATTCAACAACCAGCTGATTACCGTCGTAGCGTACATTTTTAATTTCACCATCAACGATAAATGTATTGGTCAGCGTCACCGAATTTGGCAGTACCCCACCCATTTGGCTGCGCAGTGACGGTAATGTGAGCAAAGGATCTACACCAATATAATTACAAAACTGGTTAACAAAACGGTGCTCAAGAGGAACACTGCCACGAAGGATATCAGAGAATACCAATTGACTGACGCCAAGACGTTTAGCCATTTCAATTTGGGTAACTCGCATCTTTGCCTTGTAGCTCATCCAAGTGTCATGAAGAACCTGACGGTCTTGTTCAGTATATTGCATCATCGTTTCCTTGCGCACTGTTGCTAGCGCATTAGTATTTTTTCGTTGTACTTATTTAAGCCGATCCTTAAACCAGTTTTGTCAGAGAAAAGTAAGGCTTTTTTGCTTTCAAAGCCACGTCACATATGGCTTGAACTCAGTTTCATTAAAAACAAAAGCGTGATCATAGACTTGTCATTTTTTGTTCAAACGATAGCCAGTCTTGTACTTGAGGTTGTTCAATTGACTAAATACTAGACATGATGTGTTTGTATGTTCTATGGCTCTCTATGCGCCTGCAAAAGCGCATGGTCGGTCTTGCTGTTCCGGGCATGCCTCTCGGCTCTCCTGGCATGGAGCATAACGATCAAAAAGCCCCATATGAGGTTTTGGCCTTTGACGAAAATGGCCGAGCTATGGTGTGGTCTCGCCAGAATCAGTCACGATGATAATCTAACCGGTTAAAGGCGCCGTTTGGCGCCTTTAATTGAGTAACGTACTGAGTTATAGCAGTCTATAGCTTATCAAACCACGCCCGATTAGGATCTTGATGCTCAGCCCATTCTGGCTCAAGCTCTCTATGCTCTAGATAAATTTGCATCGCGGTAAAATAGGTAAAAGCCGTTAACTCAGAATCGGCACCGAAGTGCTCAAAAAAAGCATCTTCTTGCTCAGATAATTGATTCAAGCTCTTGATACCTTGCTTGAAGACCCATTGTGTCGCATGCGGCGGAATCAAAGTACGATGTAGAATCAACTCGGCAATATCACCAATGTTCACATCAATGCCCTTTGCATTCTGTCGTTCAGGTAAGGTCAATACCGCCTCTTCTGCTAGTAACGCTTTAAGGCTATCAATACTCGCCGCACGCTCTGCTGTCGAATACCCGTACGTCGCTTTGGCAAAGCGGATGGCATAAGACAAACGGTCACGCCCTACGACTTCCACCACTTCTTCTAAATACGGCTGCGGGATATTGTACGACTTTGCCAGTTGCTCTACCGCATGGCTGAGGCCGGTATAGTTGATGCCATCAAACTGAACATGGAAGCTAGTACTCAAGCTCGCGACAGGCAACCCATCAATGGTTAACGGCCAGCCCAGGTAGTTAACCCGCTCCTTGGCAATTTCAAACATGCTCCAAGCACTTTCACGAAACCCTTCAAGCGCCTTACCTTCAAATTCTGATTGCTCTAACTCTTCTTTTGTCCAATTCACCCCTATTTGCAAGTGTTTTTGGTACTTACGGTGAAGTTGCTCTTTCACCTTATCGCGCAGCAGCTCCAAATCACTCGCTTTAATGCCTTTGCAGATGCCATAACACTCTTGGCAACTCGGCAGAAGAATTGGCAGTTTTTGGTGGTCATAGTTAGGTGATGGTAAAAAGGCGTAAGATTCAAAATATGGTTCACCACAAAACCAACAGGTATGGCGATAATCAAAAGGTACATCAACGGATTGGTAGGTCGCTGTCATAGCAAAAATACCCAAATGAAAAACTAAGAATATTATGCTTGCCATGCCACCAAGACACAAGGCAGCACGTCGTCAAGCGACAGATAAATATGACCACTCATCTCGATTTCACAGATGCATAATTTACCCACAATAAAATTAACAAAGTACTTAACTGCTGAGGAGTCCGAATATCCTCTCGCTAAAAACTGCATAAACTATCCGCTAAAGAGAATTGTGCTAGCTTAGGGAAAACGTTAAAATGTGTGCCCTTTTCTATCATGGTGTAATCGAATGTCTGAACAGAAGCGAAAGGCGCTCAAAAAAATAGCGAAATGCCTCGAGCTGGGTAACTCTGCAAACGTCAATGAAGCCGCACAAGCCATTAAGATGGCGCATCGCCTGATGCTGAAATACGGCCTTGAACAAGATGACATCGAATTTATCAAGATGGGTAAAACCAAAACTAAGACCTTACTCCCGGCCGACATCAGCCAGCAGATATTGAAGATTATCCGCGGAATCAACCGTCGCTTTGGTGTTGAATGCGTGCTAACCAATCACAAAGGGCTCAAACAAGCTGAGTTTATTGGGGTTGCAGAAAGGGCGATCTTTGCCGCGTTTGCTTTTGATATTGTGTATCGTGAAATGAACCAGCAAACAGGCCAGTTCAGAAACAGTTTCCAAGGCTCCGGCACCAGTAATGCCGAAGTCACTCGTCGTGTAAACTCTTTCTTAGCCGGTTGGCTTGAAGGCGCGTTGGAAAAACTACCCGAGCTCAATACCGATGATGACCATGATAAACGCATGTCTAACTTCATCGATAAAGAGTTTGAAAATATTGATCGTGAAACCTTCAAGAAACAACTGCAGGAAGCGATGAATGCCCTTACCGATGATTACGAAAAAGGGATGAAAAAAGGTCGTTCAATTTCAGTAAACCGACCTGTTGCTGGCGAGAAAGCGTTCAAACCAAAACTGCTTTCATAACCAACGAGTCGCCCTAAAAGCCCCTACTTTCACTTAAAATGCGCTGCATCCAAGTAACTTGGTAGCTATAGCGACTTGGGGCTATATGAACACTAAGGTACAACTATCTTTAGTTTTAAAAGAAACAGCCCATATTGCGGCTGTTTTTTTATTTCCCTCCGAACAAAAAAACAGCAACCAACCTCAAAATATCACCTCAACGTCATGAAGTGGGATGTAAATCTCGTTTTTATGATACAATGAAACAAAATCCCCTTTAACCGATAGCCTTCAAACATGAAATTCCCTGGTCAGCGTAAATCCAAGCATTACTTTCCAGTCAATGCCCGCGATCCATTAGTAGCTCAAATCCAGCAAGAAAATCCGCTATCTCGTACTCACCTTGTTGGTGTTGGCCAAACTATCGTAGATATCGAAGCGCGTATCGATGATGATTTCTTGGCCCGTCACAATCTAAGTAAAGGTCATTCACTTGTTCTTGAAGAAGAGAAAGCTGAATTACTTTACCAAGAGCTCAAAGAACGCAATCTTATCAGTCATGAATACCCTGGTGATACCATTGGTAATACCCTTCATAACTATTCTGTTCTTGCTGATGACAAATCTATTCTTCTTGGCGTAATGAGCCAGGATCTAAAGATTGGATCTTACGCTTACCGCTATCTTTGTAATACCTCTAGCCGAATGGACCTAGATTTCTTACAACCCGTTGAAGGCCCTATTGGTCGCTGCTACACCCTTATTACCGAAGACGGTGAACGCACTTTTGCGATCAACGAAGGGGAAATGAACCAGCTTAAGCCAGAATTCGTGCCAGAAAGTGCATTTGAGAATGCTTCAGCGCTTGTTCTCTCTTCTTACTTGGTTCGTGGCAAACCTGGCGACCCGATGAAAGAGTCGGCACTTAAAGCTATCGAGCACGCTAAGAAAAACAATGTACCTGTTGTGCTGACCCTAGGTACTAAATACGTTATTGAAGGCATGCAGGATTGGTGGATTGACTTCCTAAAAGAACACGTTACCTGTGTAGCGATGAACGAAGAGGAAGCTGAAGCGCTAACTGGCGAAAAAGATCCACTCATTGCCGCTGATAAAGCACTTGAGTGGGTAGACCTTGTTTTGTGTACAGCAGGCCCTGTCGGCCTTTACATGGCCGGTTATACCGATGAAGAGCTTAAGCGCGAATCAACATTGCCACTTCTTCCTGGCCGTATTGCTGATTTCAACAAATACGAATTCAGCCGCCCAATGAAGAAAGACTCGTGTGCAAATCCAATCCGTGTTTATTCACACATTGCGCCTTATCTTGGCGGCCCTGTGGAAATTAAAAACACCAACGGTGCCGGTGATGCAGCATTGTCTGCACTGCTACATGATATGTCAGCCAACCGTTTCCACAAGGCAAACGTACCAAATTCAGGCAAGCATATCGGTGAGTTTTTAAGTTACTCTTCTTTCTCTCAGATCTGCCAATACTCAAACCGCGTCAGCTATGAAGTATTGACCCAACACGCCCCTCGCCTATCTCGTGGCCTGCCAGAGCGTGAAGACTGCCTAGAAGAAGCGTACTGGGAGCGTTAATCGTCACCAGCTAAACATCAAAAAACGGAGCATTTGCTCCGTTTTTTATACGCTAAATAATCACTGAGTTAAAAAGTGTACACCCCAGTATGAGAAGTATATTCACAAAATAATGATCCTTCCCTCGGTTGATTGACATCAACACACAGCAGCACATAGTTGATATAATCAACCAAATTTCGCTTTGTCGAATTCAATACGTACGAATCCATCTTACTGACATGCTTTTGTCGGTGAAACATTGAGAGCATCAACTTGAAAAAATCCCAACCGATACTGGGGAAAAATGGAACACTATTTTTCCTTGTGATTATCAGTGCCTTTCCGCCACTCACCATTGATTTATACTTGCCGGCACTGCCGCAAATGGTCAATGTGTTCAATACCGATCAGTCGATGGTCAACTTAACGCTCAGCAGCTACTTCATCACTTATGCTGTTGGTCTACTTTTTTGGGGACCGTTAAGCGAAAAGTTTGGCCGTAAGCCTATATTATTTATCGGTATTAGCGGTTACATAATCGCCAGTATTCTTTGCGCAATGACGGGGAGTATAGAGCAACTGATTGGTGCACGGGTACTCCAAGCATTTTCCGGCAGTGCGATCACAGTTGTTGCGACGGCTATCGTCAAAGATCTCTTTGATGGGCTTCAGCGTGAAAAAATCATGGCTACAATTATGTCGTTGGTGATCATCGCCCCTATGGTCGCCCCTGTTCTTGGTGCCTTTTTACTTAAAATCGCGTCCTGGCGAATGATGTTCGTGACACTTGCCGTTTTTGGTGTCTTCGCCTCTGTTTTAGCATTCTGCTACAAAGAAACACTCGAAACAAAATACGACGGCTCAATACTTCGCTCTTGGGGCAGGCTGGGAGTGGTGTTGAAAAACCCAAGGTTCGTCGCATTGCTCGTTATTTTCTCCATCACTCCCATTGCCATGATGGCATTTCTTGCTGCCGGTTCTTATATCTATATCAATGGCTTTGGTCTTACTGAGCAGCAATTTAGTTACGCCTTTGCTTTCAATGCGTTGTGTGCTTCATTTGGCCCCTCAATATATATGAAGCTATCACGTCGAATACCGGTGCAGAAAATTATTACTTTATGCTTCTTCCTACTTGCCACGGTAGGTCTGTTAACCATAACCATCGGTCATATTTCACCTATCGTATTTGCATGTATTGTCGCTCCAGCAACGTTAATGGTGATCACCATGCGAGTGCCAGGCACCAATTTGATGCTTAACCAACAAGATCACGATACTGGATCCGCAGTGGCATTGATACAATTCTGCGGCATGCTTTGTGGTTCACTTGGTATGGTCTTGGTGTCCATCCGTCCAGAGTCTTTGATAGAAAACCTTGGTATCATTCAACTGACCGTTGGTATCGTAGGTGGCTCCCTCTGGTTATTGGCAAGAAACCGTCCCTTTGTAACCGATAAGTTAGTTACGCGATAAAGGCGATGATACACAGCTAATCTACAATCACAAAAACAGGCCAAGGTTTTCACCTTGGCCTGTTTTTAACCTAACGCTATAACGCTATAACGCTATAACGTTATAACGCTCCAATCATTACATAGTTATCGACCACAAGTTATAAAAACTCACTCGACCGATCAATTCGCCGATCATCACCAAACCACACACTGACAGTAGGATCGGCTGAGCCGATTTCTGTTTCAATAGTGCAAACAGTGCCACAGCGCCACCAATCAATAACGCTATTGCTTGCAATACCCAAAGGCTGCTTTGCTCAGCGGCAAGTGTCGGTTCTACGCCAGTGACAAACGTAATATAGTCAAACCGCAGGGCTAACGTGACAAAAACGGCGGCAATAGACACAGCGACACCGTGACGAAATGCACCTAGTACTGCCGCTAATGCGCCACCAGTTACAAAGGCTGATGTCAGCATTTGAATGGTGGTATGCGACGTATCCCATGCAGCAACAGTGCTTAATTGATATACCTTGGGAATAGTCGCTACAAAAGCAATAGCAAAAATAGCGGTAGCCCATCGCAGCGCTTTTCGCTGCCCCGGTGTGCCTTTATCGTAAAAGCCAGCCAAACCGACCAATATACCAAGACCTGCAAATGCCCCACCGAGCAAAATTTCATTGCTCATTGGTGAACGCCCGACCCCAGCAAGAAGGTTCAAGGCTCGAACTGGCATACCAAGGTGGAACATACCAACCAACATCCCGACAGACAACAGCACCATTGAAACCAAGATGCCAATGGACAGCTTTCGCTCATTCATGCCATTGAAAGGCTGACTCAATAGCAATATCAAATAAGCACCTGCGGCTGCTTGGGCCAATACGGTAAAAAATACCAAAGGTAATTCATGCATAGTTACACCTCCGCCCTATTTTGAATTGCGCCCGCTTTATCGCCACTTGGCCTTGCGTTGGAATGCGGATGAATAACCAGATTGGGCTTGGTTAAACTCGCATTCGGTAAAGGAGCTATCTCATTCAATTGGCCGTACTTCTGCCTTAATTCGGCAATCGGACCAAACTCAATCGCCCGTTGCGGACACGCCTCCACGCATACAGGAGGTTTACCCTGCTCTAGCAGATCAAAACAGCCATCGCATTTGCTCATGACTTTCTTTTCAGCATCAAACTGAGGCGCACCGTAAGGGCAGCGCATTTCACAATACCGACACCCTACACACTGGTCTTGATCCACAACGACCAATCCATCTTTTTCCCGTTTAGCCATCGCACCAGTGGGGCAGCCTTGGACGCAGGCTGGCTCATCGCAATGATTACAAGCGATCGAAACATAGTAGCTATAGACATCATGTTGCCACAGCCCCTCCCTTTGCACCCAAGTACCACCACCGTATTCATACACACGCCGTAGCTTAGGGCCAACATCCAAATCTTTCTTGTCTTTGCAGCTCACCAAACACGTTTTGCAACCGGTGCACTTTGCCGAATTAATATAAAATCCATATTGCGCCATTACTCACCCCCTAAGCCTTTTGGATTTCCACTAAGTTAGAATGCTGCGGATTTCCTTTTGCCAAAGGAGAAGGCCGCTGTGTCGTTAATGTATTAATACACCCTCCGACATCTATACCTTTTGCATTGGGCTGGTACCACGCCCCTTGTGGAACAGCAACGACACCCGGAATGATCCGTGCGGTGACTTTCACAGGCATATGGATTTGACCACGATCATTGAAGACAACAACACGATCCCCCTGGATCAAACCTCTCGATTGTGCATCAACCGGATTCATCCATACTTCGTCACGTACCGCTTCACGAAGCTGAGGAACATTATGGTAGGTTGAATGGGTTCGACCTTTGGTGTGGAAACCTGTCATCTGTAGCGGGAATTGTTTCATTCGTTCTGGATCACCCAGCCCTTCGAAGCCCTCGCAATATTCAGCCACCGCAGTAATTTTATCGCCTTCTGGTAGCTCCCATGTCTGGGCAATGGTCGCCAACTGCTCTGAGTACATCTCTATTTTACCTGATGGCGTTTTGAGCGGGTGTGAATCAGGGTCTTCTCGGAACGCTTTGAGCGCGATATGATCTTCACTCTTTGCCAGCTTACGGTCGATGACACCCATTCCATCAGTTTTGGCATACTCTGGTAAATGTGGATTTGCTTTACGCAGCCCTTCATAGCTATGCGCTATCCACTCTTCGTAGGTACGACCTTCAGTAAAGGCGTCATGAGTCCCCATTTTCTTGGCAATATCCGCTAATACATCGTAAGTCGGACGGTTATCCCACAGGGGTTCAATTGCTGGCTGGAGGCGGGTTACATAATGGTAAGCCCCTGTCGCGTAGGAGTTATCAATCAGATCACTGGTTTCCAAGGTGGTGACATCCGGCAACAAAATATCGGCATAACGCGCTGACGGGGTCATATGATGATCCCACACCATGATAAATTCACACATAGATTCATCTTGCAGGATCTCATGGGTTTTATTGAGATCAGAATGCTGGTTCATTGTGGTATTACTAGCGAAATGCCACAAGAACTTGATGTTTGTATCCAGCTTGTCCCTATTGCGGATGAAACTGTTTTTAGCCGTCATTTCTGTGCCGCGCGTGATTGCATCCGTCCACAGAAAGCAAGGGATCGATGTCTTAACCGGGTTCGCCGTGGCAAACCCAGGAACAGCATATTTCACACTGCTACCCCAGTTACCAGTGTTGGTACCCAACTTACCGAACTGCTTGGTCATCACCGGTAACATCATAATCGCTCGCGCTGATTGCTCACCATTGGCGGTACGCTGCAAACCCCAGCCTTGTGAAATCCAAGCCGCTTTTGCTCCCGACATTTCCCTGGCTAATTGCTTGATCCTGACTGG
This sequence comes from Photobacterium sp. DNB23_23_1, assembly GCF_052873815.1. Lineage (NCBI taxonomy): Bacteria > Pseudomonadati > Pseudomonadota > Gammaproteobacteria > Vibrionales > Vibrionaceae > Photobacterium > Photobacterium sp. DNB23_23_1. Next base: position 21,381 of record NZ_JBNNXT010000005.1, read on the forward strand.
TGAAATACCACAGATTTGACTCGCCCACGCCGGTGTTTTTTCAATACCGTCAGGCCCTTTACCCATGATGTAATCTTTGTATGAAGCATTCTTTGGTGCTGATTCCGGTAATGTGCTGGCATCCCAACCCACACTATAGCGATTGATAAACTCATCATCCGCCAGCTCTTCAGTGATCAAGGTATGGCCTAACGCGGCAACCAAAGCGGCATCTGTACCCGGTTTGATTGGTATCCATTCGGCATCAAAGGCAATACTACTATCCGACATCCGCGGATCAATAATGATAACTTTGGCATTACTTCGTTTCAGTGCTTCAAAGGTTTCTGCAATCTGACCGCCACCCGACATCCGTGTTTCTGCCAAGTTCTGGCAGAACATCACAACCAAATCAGAATGGGCAATATTTGATATCAAACTTCCTTGGCCACTACCGTAAACGTAAGGCTCAACCGTTGATATCTGCGCGGTCGAATAAGTCCCGTGCTGCTCCAAGAAACCACCAATCGTATTCAAAAAGCGCTTGTTGGCATTTCGGCCGAGTAAATTAGCGCCTGTTGAACCAGAACCATACTGATAATAAATAGCTTCATTACCGTACTGTTCAATGGTGTATTTCAGCTTATCAGCAATGATGGTGGTGGCTTCGTCCCAACTGATACGTTGAAACTTTCCTTCGCCACGTTTTCCGACGCGCTTCATGGGGTATTTCAAACGATCTGGACTGTAGGTTTTCCATTTAACTGAACGACCACGCAGGCAAGGACGGATCTGATGCTGCCCCCAAACCGCGTCATCAATTCCACTTTCAGTGGATATTTGAGTCACAACGCCATCTTTGGTATGGACTTTGAGTGGGCAACGACTACCGCAGTTGACCAAGCAGGCACTGTAAGAGATCGTTTCTTTGGTCTCTTTCGCTGCAGTCTGTGCTTGTGCTGTTTTAGAGAAAGGAAGTGGGATACTCGCAGCAATTGCCGCCATTCCCCCAGCCTTGGCCGAATGCCCAAGAAACTGCCTACGAGACAATCCCTTCATGAAGGCATTAAATTTATGACTATCCATTGCCACCGCCTTAATTATGTTAATTTCTGTAACCAGATTACGGCGAGTAATAATGTAATTATTGACTAATATCAACTGATTTATCAGCAACGAAAGGCATAACCATAAAGTGGTATGGTGGTCACTAACACGAGCAAATATGCGCTTTTGGAATATTTGAAGCTAGTCAAACAAATCTATAAATGAGAATTGTTAAGAGCAAAATTTAGATAAAAAAAAGCAACCCAATTACTTAGGTTGCTATTTAAATAAAATTGAAGAATCAGACTACATTAACAATCGTTAATCGCATTGCGAACGCGCTTATCAGACACCGGATATGGTGTACCCAACTGCTGAGCAAAGTAACTCACACGAAGCTCTTCAATCATCCAACGGATTTCTTTCACCTTCTCAGGGACAGGCTGGCCTTTCGGGATCTTATTTAGTAGCTCTTTATAATCAGAGACAACAGATTCGATTTTCAGAATATGCATGCGGTCTTTATTCGGATCGATTGGCAGCTTTTCCATACGGCGCTCAATGGCTCGCATATAACGAAGAATATCAGGCAGCTTTTTCCAACCACATTCCGTCGCAAAGCCTTTGAAAATCAAGCTTTCGATTTGCGCCTTAATGTCTGACAGCGCAAAGGCCATCGATAGATCAACACGGCCTTTCAGCTTCTTGTTGATATTGAATGCTGTGGTTAGGATCTCTTCAACCTGCTTGGCGATATCCACTACCGTATCACCGAGCTCTCCACGTACATGCTCTTTCAACACTTCGAACGCTTCAGGTTGCCAAACAATGCCGCCCTTTTCATCGATCAATTTATCGATACCACAAGCGATACAGTCATCAATCAGATCCATTACTCGCCCGTATGGGTTAAAGTACAGACCCAGCTTCGACTTGTTCGGTAAGTTAGCATGTAGGTATTTAATCGGTGACGGTACATTGAGCAGTACCAATCGGCGTTGGCCTTGCTGCATCGCCGTACGCTGCTCTTCTTCGGTCTCAAACAGTTTGATACCAACCGAGTCTTTGTTATCAACGATTGCAGGGTAAGCTTTCACTTCAAAACCGCCGCGTTTTTGCTGATAGCGTTCAGGTAACTGGCCAAAGCTCCAGGTCTTCAGGCCTTCCTGCTCGATATCATCATCAGCCACTTTCGATAGCGTTTCTTGTACCTTCTCTTTCAAACCGTCTTTCAAGCTGTAGAGATCTTTGCTCTCACGCAGCTTACGGTTGCGATGATCCACAACACGATAAGTGATCTTCAAATGATCCGGTACCTGCTCAAGGTTCCAGTCATCACGCAATACCGTCACACCAGAAATACGCTTGAGCTCTTTTTCCATCGAATCTAGCAGCGGCATCGCCATCGCTTCTGCACGGGACAAAAACGCATCAGCATAGTTCGGCGCTGGTACAAAGTTACGACGTACCGGTTTTGGTAACGATTTAATTAGCGACACCACCAGCTCCTGACGCAAGCCTGGGATCTGCCAGTCAAAACCATCGGGTTCAACTTGGTTTAGGATAGGCAACGGTACATGCACTGTTACACCGTCACTGTCTTCGCCAGGCTCAAACTGGTAGCTCAACTTAAGTTTCAAGTTACCCTGATGCCAGAAGTTCGGATAATCCAGATCGGTGACATGGCTAGCATCGCCTTTGAACAGCATTTCACGTTCAAAGTTAAGCAGCTCGGCATTTTCACGCGATGCTTTCTTCCACCAAGCATCGAAATGACGGCCAGAGACCACCGTATGCTCAATACGCTGATCATAGAAATTGAACAGCTCATCATCGTCGATCAGGATATCGCGGCGACGAGACTTATGTTCGAGCTCTTCAACTTCACGCAACAGCTTACGGTTCTGCTGATAGAACTTGTGCTTGGTGTCCCAATCTCCCTCGACCAAGGCCGAGCGGATAAACAACTCACGAGAAATCACTGGATCAATTTGACCGTAATTGACTTTCCGCTTGGCAACTACCGGAATGCCATAAATCGTCACTTTTTCGAAGGCAGCGACAGATGCCTGCTTCTTCTCCCAGTGAGGCTCACTGTAACTACGTTTCAACAAGTGCTCTGCTAGCGGTTCAACCCATTCAGGCTGGATCTTAGCCGCAATACGGCCCCATAAGCGTGATGTTTCCACCAACTCGGCGACCATAACCCACTTCGGCTGCTTCTTGAAAATGCCTGAACCCGGGAAGATATTGAACCGTGCATTGCGAGCACCTTGGTATTCATTCTTCTCCTGATCTTTTAGACCAATATGAGAAAGCATACCGGCAAGAATTGCAGTATGAATACCTTGGTAGCTTGCTTCTTGTTCATTGATCCGAAATTCAAGCTCTTTGACGACTTGGCTAACTTGGAAGTAGATATCCTGCCACTCACGTACACGCATGTAGTTGAGGTAATCTTTCTTACACTGGCGACGGAACTGATTACCAGACAGCGCTTTTTGCTGCTCTTGAATGTAATCCCACAAGTTAACAAATGTCACAAAATCCGACTCTTTATCATTGAATCGACGGTGCTTTTCATCTGACGCTTGTTTTTTATCCGATGGTCGCTCACGCGGGTCTTGGATAGACAGTGCACAAGCAATGATCATTACTTCACGCAATGATCCGTTCTTTGGTGCTTCCAACACCATACGGGCAAGCCGAGGGTCAATTGGCAAACGGGCTAACTGGCGACCAATCACTGACAAGCGCTTACGCGGATCTTTTGCCTTGGGGTTAATCGCACCCAGTTCTTCAAGCAGGCGGATACCATCTTGGATATTGCGGTTATCTGGCGCTTCAACAAATGGGAAGGCTTGGATATCACCAAGACCAATCGCGGTCATCTGCAAAATAACAGATGCTAGATTAGTACGCAGAATTTCTGGGTCTGTAAACTCAGGGCGAGACAGGAAGTCTTCTTCCGAGTACAGACGAATACAGATACCTTCTGCCACACGGCCACATCGACCTTTACGCTGATTAGCACTCGCTTGTGAAACAGGCTCGATAGGAAGACGCTGTACTTTAGTTCGATAACTATAACGACTGATGCGCGCAGTACCTGGGTCGATAACATATCGGATGCCCGGCACCGTCAACGAGGTTTCGGCAACGTTAGTCGACAGTACGATACGGCGGCCAGCATGAGACTGGAACACACGGTTCTGCTCTCCCGCCGACAATCGGGCATATAGAGGCAATATCTCGGTGTCGCGCAGGTTTCGCTTCTCCAGCGCATCGGCAGTATCGCGGATTTCCCGTTCACCGTTCATGAAGATTAGAATGTCACCTAAACCTTCATCACAAAGCTCATCAACCGCGTCGAAAATAGCCTGAAGCTGATCGCGGTCGTTATCTTCGCTGTCTTCCGATACTGGGCGATAGCGTACATCTACAGGATAAGTACGGCCTGACACTTCAATGATCGGCGCATTAAAGAAGTGCTTGGAGAAACGCTCAGGATCAATGGTTGCCGATGTAATAATGACTTTTAAATCAGGGCGCTTTGGCAACAATTCTCGCAAGTAGCCCATAATAAAATCGATATTAAGGCTACGTTCGTGAGCCTCATCGATAATGATGGTGTCATATTGGCTTAAGAAGCGATCGTTTTGTATTTCGGCCAGCAATATACCGTCGGTCATTAGCTTGACCTGACTGCGATCCGACACTTTATCGTTGAATCGAACCTTATAACCAACATACGAGCCCAATTCACATTGAAGCTCTTCAGCGATACGACTCGCTACCGAGCGCGCCGCCAATCGACGGGGCTGGGTATGGCCAATCATGCCCTTGGTGCCAAGCCCAAGTTCCAGACAAATTTTTGGAAGCTGGGTCGTTTTACCCGAACCGGTTTCACCAGCCACAATGACGACCTGATTATTCTTGATCGCTTCGGCAATTTGGTCTTTTTTCTGGCTGACCGGTAACAACTCTGGGTAAGAGATTTTCGGGCGCTGGGTAGTACGCATTTCAACGGTTTGCATCGACTTGGCAATGTCTAGTGCAATTTCGTCAAACACGGCATGCTTTGCCTGCTCTTTCTTGATTCTGGCCGCACCTTGCACACGCTTGTGCAAACGAAACTGATCGCGAATCATGCAATCTTTAATCGCGGCTTTAAGTGTTTTTTCGTTGTTTAAAACGTTAGCCTGAGGAGTATTCGACTGAGTCAATGGAATTCCTGATATTTCAGCTGGGTATTTCAAAAAATTGTCCGAATTCTACCACAAATCTGTCGATTTGCGGCATACGAGAATTGCAGCCCAATTTTTTGATAAATATGTGACATAATTTGCAGCAGTTTTATGTCTTCATGTATTATTTTGTCGCAACTTCATACATAGAGTAAAAATAATGAAAAAAACACTCGTTAGCCTTGCGCTTGCAGCCGTAATGGCATCACCTGCTTTTGCTAACCAGCCTGTACAGCTATCCGTACCAGGCAATAACCTGCCTGACGGTAATGTTCACGGTTTCCGCGCTTCTCTTTTATATGGACAAACTCCATCGGTAACAGGTTTCCAGCTTCCAATGCTAGGTTTGGCTGAATCTCAGACTTTCAAAGGTCTGAGCTTCGGTATTCTGTTTGGTGCCAACCGTGTTACTGGCGATTCTACGGGTGTAAAGTTTGGTCTTGCTAACTGGAACGACAACACAGCAGCAGGCGCTGACTTTGGTTTTACCAACTACACAGGCAGCCAATTCACCGGCCTTCAATTTGGTGCGCTGAACTATGCAGGTAGCCTAAACGGTCTTCAGCTTGGTTTCATCAACGCCACTGACCGCATTGAGAAAGGTATTCAGATTGGTCTAATCAACTATGACAAATCTGGTACTTTCATCAGCAAAGATGTCCCTGTATTCCCGATTATCAACGCCCGTTTCTAATCACCATTACTGAAGAATGATTGCAGTCCGGAGCCAAAACTCCAGGCTGCTATTTTTCAGTCATTCCAGCCCCTCTCTCAGGCCATTATTGTTGAATAACTGCTGACTAAACATCCAACTAAACAGCGCGTAAGGAACTCCAAGCCTATCTAAAGAGTCATATACTTAATAGAAATGAAACTTGAGGCTCAGCATGTTCAAACAATTGCGTACAATTTTCCGCCAAGTCATGAATGAAGGAACTGATGGCGGCGCTGTCGATACCCCGACTCTCCACCTTTCAATGGCATGTTTGCTATGCGAAGTATCAAATGCTGATCACCGTGACGACCCAAGAGAAATTCAAGCCAAGCGCCACCAGCTTGTTTATTTGCTTGATATCAGTGAAGAGAATGCAGATGCATTGCTGGAAAAAGCACTACTGCAAAGCAAATCGTCCATATCGTTATACGACTTCACCAGTAAGCTACGCACCTTAGAGCCCGAGCAGCGATATGAACTTATCGAAGCGATGTGGCAAGTTGCCTATGCCGATGGTGTGTTGGATCCAATGGAAGAAGCGGTGATCCGCCAAGTTGCCGAACTGATCTATGTCGACCACTCCGAATTTATTCGTGCGAAATTAGCAGTGCAGAAAAGCTTGAAGAACAACTAACACCTAATCATAAAATATCTTTAAATATCCATTTGAAGTACTAGTGAACTAGAAGAGAGTGACAGCGGCCAAAGCGTTTTGTATTATTATATTTCAAATATTGAACTAGGTAAAAAAAGACTCGATTACCTTTTACCTTGTCTTGAGAGCCACCATCCTGATCTTGTTGTAATTTTACTGGGTACTAATGATTTGAAGTCTCGCTTCAATGTCACCGCCAGTGATATATCCAAAGGTGCTGCACGTTTAGTTCAGGTCATACAGAACTTTAAGCATTCATTTATGCCAAAAGCACCTGAAGTTTTGTTGGTTTCTCCCGCTCATGTATACGAAGTGGACCCATTAAAAGAAGGCTTTACTAATGCTGAAACGAAGTCGAAAGAGCTTTCTCATTACTATGCGCTACGCTCAAAAGAATTAGGCTGCCATTTTCTAGATGCAGCAACCTTCATCACCCCATGTGAACGAGAAGGTATTCATTGGCAAGTTGACCAGCATCAGAAGTTTGCAACAAAGTTAGCAGAGATCATACCTACTCTACTGCCAACAACATAAGTTAGCAGGTAAAGAATCTACGATAAGATATGGAAAACACAACATCATTGTAGAAGTTCTTTTTTAACCTCGTAATGCCAGCCAGAAGTTAGAGATATCTGACTTCTGTCTCTATTGCACTATCTACGTGGATTATCCACATGAATATAGCTATCACCCTGACGTTTATAGTAAAAATTATCAACGATCGCGTAACTTACTCCCGAAATAACCGCAAATGTTGCGATCTTAGGCAAACTGTTTCTTTTATAATGTTTATGTGATGGAGCCGATCTTTTATTTACAACAACGACCTTTGTCGGCGTCTTTTTTGCTGGAGCCTTCTTCACAACGGTAACCTTATTGCTTTTATTGTTAGAGTTGTGGTTATGCTTTTTTGCTTCAACTCCCGAAGACATGCCCAAGCCACATACAATAACAACGGCTGTAACAATTGATTTCACTGTATGTGGATTTAAACCACTTTTTTTAGCATACGGATGTAAATTCATAACGGACCTCTTGTTCTGTTATGAACAGTGTACATTAATTTATTTAAAGCAACGTTTTTTTAGGTAAAGTAATGTCAATATCTATTCGAATTCAACTTATGCTAGATTCTCAGCCATCAAGCCTGTAATGCGCTCAAATTCTTTCAGCTCTTCGTTACTGATCCCTTTCATCATTCTCTCATTCATCTGACCATCAATAATGGCCAGGTTCGCCAAAATCTCAGCGCCTTCACTAGTAACCAACAAACATTGGCTGCGTTTATCTTCTGGATTTGGCACTTTTTCGATCAAGCTCTGCTTAATCAGTTCATTGAGCAAACGGGTCACCTGAGCTTTGTCGCGATTTAAGAAATGAGCAATATCAACAGCAGTACATATTTGTTTTTTCTTGATAATTTTCAGTACACGCATATGCATAGGCGTAATGCTCAAATCCAGTTGCTCAATATGTTCATGCATGTGGCGCTTTAGCATATGGACTAAGTGAAACACGCTTTCTAGTGACTTTGACTCTGACATCCAGGTATCCTTAAACGAAATATAGTTGACTTTATCAACCAAAACACTATAGTTGACATTATCAACTTAATTGAAAGCAAATTCAAGTCTGGAGAATTAGATGACTGCAGAAGCAACAATGACAGCCCCATTACCCACTCAAACGAAGACACCTTTGATCTACAAGATACTGGTCGTGCTAGGAATGATGACCTTGATGGGAGGCACTTTGACTGGAGTAATGACATACATGAACGTCGGTTTCACCGACACATTCTTAATAGACTGGCTAACTTCATTTCTTAAAACTGTCCTGGTAATGATGCCAGTCGGGATGGTCATGATGACATTGGTCACCAAACTCGTTACCAAGCTGATGCCGAATGCCAGCGAGCATAAACGAAACCTCGTCGTAGGTTTGAATATGGCCGTAATTATGGAGTCAATTATGGCCTTTACAACGACCGCGAATAACATTGGTTTTAGCGACTTAAATCAGTTTACCCATAGTTGGCTACAAGGTTTTTTTGCAGCCCTGCCTATTGGCCTAACGTTGATCACTTTGATCTCATTAACAATTAAACCGAAAATCGAACGCTTTCTAAAAAGCTAAGCTATTCCATTGAATAAAATGGCAAATGAAGCATTGATAAATCTGGAGAGAAACATGAAACAGCCAAACCACTACCGTATTACTATCGAACGCACCAATACTGAAAATGAAAGCAGCCAGCAAACGTTGCAGTTTGAAATGCAAGACCGAGAAGATATGTTTGCTATTGTTGAAAAGCTAAAGCAAGGCAGCGGCTTAGATGAACAGACGTCTACCCGTGTTGGTGTTGCATTGCGTCTACTTGGTCCTGCGATGATGCAAGACCGCAAGCACCCTGTATTTGTAGATTTCTTCCCGCACTTCAAGACATTCATGCAAAACGTGAAAAGCAAATTGAAAAACAACAGTTAATCTTAAATATAGAGAAAACCAAGCTGCCCAATTTCCATAGGCAGCTTCAGGTTTATACAGCAAGCAATGACTCAACTTAGTCGTAGCATCTAGCGATCTCGCTACAGATTGCCCCGTACCATAGACTAACCTTACTACCTCACATCAATCGTCCGACTGGCTTTACGGTATTGTACCTTCCACCCTTGCCAGCGTGGCAGTTCCCAGCGCTTGGGATCGGCTTTACGATTCCCGCTTTCATGGACGGCCAATACCAGTTTTCGAGCTATATGGTATTCAATCCGCATGGTGAGATCGGTCAGCGAAACCCTGTAAGGATAGGCTTGGTCAAAATCGGGGCGCTCCCAATCAGGTATACCATTAAACATGAAGTCATCAGTCGTGAATAACTCGAAGTCTTCAGCTGATTCAACCCCTAGCGCTTCTATCTGCTCACTAAGCCACTGACGAACTTCCACAGGCTGTGCAGCACGAGTACACACATCAGATTGGTATTTACCCATAGCCAAGTACAAATTCCATTGATGGATATCCGCTGTAATTTTCTCGCTCAAGCCCGGTAAAATTGAACCCGCCAGAATCATATCGACAAATGTATCATGAGCAGAGGCCCCTTCCGGTACCACCCAGTCAGATTTAATCACACGTCCGGCATACACCTGCTGTTTTTCAACCAGGCAACCTTCATCCGACACACGCGTTTCGCCGAAGCTCGCTTCCCCCATCTCTAGTTGATTCATCAAATCAAAAGTGATTGGTGCCATACATGTAGCCAACACCAAATTTTGTTTAACCCCTTTGCCTGGCAACGCAAATTGATCAAACACGATGGCAGCTTCGGCATTTTCAGGAAAGCGACTCTCACGACCAGTACTAACTTCACTAAATCCATTGCCTAATGCCTGCCGCCTTTTCTGACGACAGACAAAAACCAATTCAGGTGCGGCTTTCATTACTGCCGTCAGCCATGCACCTCTTTTTACCGAAGACGCCACTTCAAGTGCTGGCAATCCAAGGGCCTCACGCATCTGCTCAGATAGCATTTTCGCTTCAGCCAACACATCTTTGTCAAACGTTAGCCATTCCGGCTCACTACCGCGTAACAGCTTAATTAGAGCCATCGCGTCACAGTGCTTTGGCTCCCATTGAGTCAGTTTTTCACGGGCTTCTTCACCCGACGGCATCTGCCAAATCCGCTGATACACACTCAGCGAGGCAGCAAGATCGACCATGGCTTCTCGACTGGCTTTATCAGGCATCGCCGTGATCAGATGGGCAAACAGCGTATCAATGGGTAGCGGATATAAGATTTGACCATGCTCTGTGGCCGCCCCGTCATTATCTATTGCCTGCATCTGGATGAGTTTATCCTTAGCAAGCAATAAAGACTTTTCAGGCACCGTATCAACAAAACTCAGTGTCTCGAACGGGTAGCCACAGCAAGCCGCAGCAAGCATAGGTTCGACGAGTTCTTCACGTTGCATTTCTGGCGGTGTAATAAACTCAAGCGGTGCTGCCTTGCCATACAGTCTAATGCACGTACCGTCAGTCACCCGCCCCGCCCGGCCTTTGCGCTGTTCGGCGCTGGCCTGGGAGATGGCATGCAACCCTAGCACCGTTCGCCCGTTTCGCTGGTGAGTTCGGCGCTCTAGGCCAGTATCAATAATCAAGGTCACGCCGGGGATGGTCAGCGAGGTCTCCGCAACATTGGTAGCCAGAATAATTCGCTGTTTATCACTTTCGGTCAGCGCACGATGACGCTCATCATCACTGACAGATGCATGTAAAGGAATGATGTCTATCATACCCAGTTCAATTTTATCCCGTAGGGCCTGCTTCAATGTCGATAAACATTGAGCGATTTCCTTTCGTCCCGGCAAAAACACCAAGATATCTTGATGCTGCTCATACCGAGTCACCACAGTCTCTTTGACCTTCTTTTCAAGATCACGAATATCCGGCATGTTTCGGCTATCGGTCGCTATATGCTCAACGGCAACTTGAAAGTTGCGCCCTTCCGCCCGCAGACATTCCCCTTGAAGGTAAATCGCCAGTCGCTCGCTGTCCAAGGTTGCGGAAGTCACCACTAACCGGTGGTTGTTTTCCTGCTTGAGCATCGCCAACAGCAAATCGGTATCCCAACGCCTTTCGTGGAACTCATCAATAATTACCGTGGTAAAGCTTGCTAGCCCGTCTTCGCTCAACCAACGCAAAGCGACACCAGGCGTGACAAACACAACTTGTGTGTCATCTGAAAAGAAATTCTCAAAGCGGATAGCATAACCTACCGACTTACCGATTTTCTCCTCCCTTTCACTGGCAACAAATTCAGCCAAGGAGCGGCAAGCGACCCTTCGGGGTTCGACCACTAAAACACGTCCGCACGTAGCAGCCCAAATAGGAAGTCGAGTCGATTTACCCGAGCCAGTTTCTGCCGAAACGACAAGGTGGGATTGTTCAAGAGAGGCAAGGAACTCGGCTTTGAGCGAGTCAATAGGCAATGAGATAGACATGACAAGTATTTAATTCAACAACATGAATCGTATTGTGGCAATAATTACTGGTTATGTCATGGCTAGCGGTTAAATGAACCGCTGAATTGCCGACAAATTAAGACAGATTATTTGCCAGTTCCAAACACAGTTTACGCAGCAACTCCACATCTTCGGCCTTCATACTGGATTTTGCCTCTAACTGTGCCTTTAGATCTTTGGCTTTATCTCGCAGGGCAAGGCCTTCACGGGTCAATGAAATGACTTTTTTTCTCTCATCCTCAGCCGAGACTTTGCGAGTCAATAGCGCTTTCGCCTCAAGACGCTTCACTATCGGCGTTAATGTGCCCGAATCTAACTGGGTACTGATAGAGACCTCTTTGAGGCTTACCCCATCGTTATACCAAAGTGCCTGCATCACAATGTATTGCGGATAGGTCAAATCAAATTCGTCCAGCAACGGGCGATAAGCCCTGACCAACGCATTCGAGGCGGTATACAAGGCAAAACACACATTGTCAGAAAGCTTATGGGCCATACTAAGATCCGAGTTAATTTATCGATTTCACTGCGATGATAACAGAAACATTGAAGAACAAAATACATTGCGCACAAATTATTTTCCCACAAAGCTATTGCATCTTTTCGTCGCTATCAGTAAGTTAATAGACAAATAGTTTGCGCGCAAATGTTTTATGCAGCAACGAATACGACAACTATCAAACCAGTTAGATCGTATCAAACAGAACTGATAAGGATTGAGAATGAACAGCCAACAGATCCATCTTGCATCCCGCCCAGAGGGCACGCCAACAACAGATAACTTTGAGCTTCATTCAACGGCGCTTCCCGATCCAAGAGAAGGAGAAGTTCTAGTAAAAAATACCTGGATGTCCGTCGACCCCTATATGCGTGGCCGCATGGTTGATCGCAAAAGTTATGTGCCGCCATTCCAGATTGGTGAAGCACTCGAAGGCGGAGCAATTGGTGAAGTGACCGAGTCCAACAATCCTGATTTCCCTGTGGGAAGCAAAGTAAGCAGCATGTTAGGTTGGCGCACTCACTTCATCAGCAACGGCGAAGGGTTAACGCGACTGCCTGAAACTGCCCTGCCTGACCAAAGCTTCCTTGGTATTATGGGTATGCCGGGTATGACTGCGTGGACTGGTCTATTCCGTATCGCGGAATTAAAACCAACAGACACAGTGTTTATTTCGGCAGCATCTGGCGCTGTAGGGAGCATTGCCTGCCAGATTGCAAAAATGCATGGCTGCAAGGTGATTGGTTCGGTCGGTTCTCAAGAAAAAGCCGATTACCTGCTTTCACTAGGTGTCGATGCGGTAATCAACTACAAAGAAACAAACAACTTGACTCAAGCTCTAGCAGAAGCAGCTCCGCAAGGGATTGATGTATATTTTGAAAATGTTGGCGGAGAACACTTGGAAGCAACCCTTAACAATATGAATGATTATGGTCGCATTGCGGTATGTGGTTTGATTTCTCAGTACAATGCAACAGAGCCACAGCCAGGCCCAAGTAACATGGCGATGCTTATCATCAAAAAGCTAAAAATGCAGGGCTTCATTGTCTTTGATCACTGGGCACACTACGGCGAATATGCACAGCAGATGGGCCAATGGATTACTGAAGGCAAAATAAAATGGGAAGAAACCGTGTTCGAAGGTATCGACCAAGCCCCCAATGCTTTCATTGGCCTTTTTGAAGGTAAAAACAAAGGCAAGATGCTCGTTAAGCTATAACACATCAGCTTGAGCCTATCTGACAAAGCCACCAACATTGCAGAGTTGGTGGCTTTCATTGCTTTTCGGTAACGTAGCTAAGGCATGCTGATTGAGAAATACCCCACCTCGCTAAAATCCATCGCTATCCAGTCATATTCTTTCATAAACCATTGACATTTAGCTGTAACTCCCTAGCTTATACCTCACTGAGCATTATCCAATGAGGCAAACGTCATCATGACTCGCAAAGAGATTTTTAATCCTGAGCTTTGGGAAGAAGTTCCAGGGTTCGACTTTGAAGATATCACTTACCACCGTGCCAAAGATCAAGGTACTGTTCGTGTTGCACTCAACCGTCCAGGCTGCCTGAACGCCTTCCGACCAAAAACGGTTGACGAGCTTTACACAGCGCTAGATCACGCTCGCCAATGGTCTGATGTTGGTTGTGTCTTCATTACCGGTAACGGCCCATCAGAAAAAGGCCAATGGTCATTCTCTTCAGGCGGCGATCAGCGCATTCGCGGTAAAGACGGTTACAAATACGAAGGTGAAGGTGAAGAAGCCGGTAAAGCAGACGTTGCTCGCATGGGTCGCCTTCATATCCTTGAAGTTCAGCGCTTAATCCGCTTTATGCCTAAAGTGGTTATCGCTGTCGTTCCGGGTTGGGCTGTTGGTGGCGGTCATAGCTTACATGTTGTTTGTGATCTGACATTGGCGTCGAAAGAGTATGCCGTTTTCAAACAGACTGATCCAGATGTTGCTTCATTCGATTCAGGTTACGGCTCTGCTTACTTGGCCAAGATGATCGGCCAAAAACGTGCCCGTGAAATCTTCTTCTGTGGCTTCAACTACAGTGCTCAAGAAGCGTATGAAATGGGTATGGTAAACAAAGTTGTTGACCACTTTGAGCTGGAAGAAGAAGCCCTTCGTTGGGCTAAAGAGATCAACAGCAAATCACCAACGGCTATGCGTATGCTGAAATATGGCTTCAACTTGCCAGATGATGGTTTGGTCGGACAGCAACTATTTGCCGGTGAAGCAACCCGTCTTGCTTACGGCACTGATGAAGCCCAAGAAGGCCGTGATGCGTTCCTAGAAAAACGCGACCAAGACTTTAGTAAATTCCCGTGGCATTACTAATTATTAAGTCGATTAAATAAATAAACGCGCCCGCAGTCTATTTAAAATTGGTGGGCGCTTAACCCTTAACAGGATTCAACCAAATCTGTTTTGCGCTTGAAAACACACCGCAACGCTTTTATACCGCCTTCAAATATTCACCGCTTTTCGAGTGGCCGTATACATCATGGTGTTCTGGCATGGTTTCTTTGTCGTTAATCATGATCTCATCCAACCAGAAATCTGTCACTTATGACAAAATAATGGAGATCGAAATAACAGTAATAATGACCTGTAAGATGTACTTTTCATTATGCTTTTATATATGTTGTTCAATTTGCGACTGCATTTTTACCATAAATAAAAAAAAGCCCTTACATCTGAAACATAAGGGCAAATCCCTAGCATATGGGTTATTATTCACTGTCATTCAGAGAGCACATTAAAGATAAATCGCACTACCACTTTACTCCCTCTGACTGACAAAATGATTATATCTAATCCGTAATTATGTTTGGAATTACAGTTATTCCAACTTGGTTCATGGCTTTCAAAAAAACACTAGCTGAAACAGCTTCAATTCATCTATGATTAGTAGATAATCGACCCCATGGGAATTAAAAATTATTGATTTATGAATGATTTAAATGCGCTCCATGTTTTTATCGCTTTGATGCAAACTCACTCGACGACTAGAGCTGCTCAAAAGTTAGGTCGCTCCCAGTCCTATGTATCGAAAGTATTAGCTCTACTACGGGAAGATCTGAATGATCCTCTCTTTGTTCGCAGCGCTGAAGGCTTATCACCAACATCTTATGCTGTGAGTATCGAACCAAGACTTCGTGTGGCTCTCGAGCAAGTTAGCCAAGCAATCGAACCTGAAACGTTTGACCCTAAACAGTTAAATAAAGTATCACTACACATCATAGAGCCTTACTTAATCACTATTGGCAAAGATATTGTCAATGCCATTCGCAAGGAAACCGATGCCATTATAGATATCCGACAGTGGAGTCCTTTAAGCGAAACCATGATCCAAGAAGAAGTTGTGGACATTGGCATACACCTATTGAATAACAAACCACAGACATTACACCAAAAACCATTATTCAAAGGGCGTGCCTATTTTGAAGGCAATAGAAAAGGTGAATATATCAAATACATTATTTCAGGAATTAATGAATATGATAATCGATACGAATTGATAGACCCTTCCATCAAACCGACGATTTTCACTGATAATCACGTACTTACCACTCACCTCATGGACACCTGCTGTACCCTTCGTTACGCCCCCGACAAAGAGCAGAAATTCGAGCATGACATTGATCTGACTGTCGCTATTATCACCAAGTCTTCTCGCCGCCAGTCAGATAAAATCCAGTGGTTAACCAAGCTTCTGGTCCCTACTATTGAAAAATTTGAAGGCTATTAGCCATAATTCCTATGGGAATTTCAATTACCATCATTATCGCCAATACCACTTATATAATATTTTCAAATTTCACAACTCATAAAAAAAATGATGACTGATTCAAAAAAAATCAAACATTTAGCCCAACAACACCTAAAAAGGGTAAGAAAAAAGGTTCTATCCCGAGAAATAAAAAAAACAAATAAAAACACAACCAAGAACTAACGGCAATTAAGTTTATGAGGCCACATTACGCAGCCTCTTTTGCAATAGATCTTAATTCACCTAATAAAGATTAATATGTAAAACTTACACCTAGGAAGTGAATCCGGCTATCAAAGGTACCGTCCAATTGTGGGATATTTCGCTTTATATCCACCTCTCCCAAGTCGGCATATTCATAGAACATATCAATCGTCACATCATTCCACTTGGTTGCGGCACCGACCGAATAGCGGTATTGCTCGCCGACCGGGACATCCACCCATTGCTTGGTTGGGTCATCTTGCGGTGATGTTTCGTAAGAGAAGCCACCTTTCAGTCGCCATTGGCGGTTAAGCTGATAATCCGCACCAAAAGCAAACTTCCACACATCATCCCAGTCTCTAACAATGGTCGCAGGGCCATTTTCAAAACCAATGCCAAAATCCATTACGGTATTATCCCACTCACTCCATTGATGCCATTGAACCGAAGCCAGCAAGTCTAGCTGTGGGTTAAGCGCATAACTGGCACTGATATCAGCAATGGCTGGTACAGTAATGTCTGTACGAAGGCTGTTAAATAACTCAGCTTCAGTTGGGCCAGAAACACGGGTGCCAAATTCATGTTCGAGTTTAGTTCGATAACTCGCTCCTAGTGCCAATCGCTCATCATGTTGATACATTACACCGAAATTCGCACCAAACGCCCAATCAGTGTCTTTATCAATATCGAGCAGGCTTGTGGATTGTTCTAGTGAGGCCCAGCTAAGTTGCAACCCAGCCCCCACCGACCACTGCGAGTTAATTTGATAGCTAATCGCAGGGTTAACCTGCATTGCGGTGAGGGTTATCTCATCAAGTGCCGCCGCACCCGCCCACTCCGTTCCGTAAGAAAGGCTTGATCCGCCAACAGCACCAAGCGCAATGCCGACATGAATATCATCGGTGATTTGACGTGCATGAAATGCCCCAGCGGAAGGTAAAACAGAGTGAGCTTTGCCATCGCCATTATCAGCGTTATCTCGGTATTTCATTTCGAGATCAAAGCCGAGCACATTAAACGTTGTCAGACTCTCCCCCATGCCACTCATTGTGGCAGGATTAGCCCACATTGCTGCTGCTGAACCGGTATAAACACCATCGCCTGCGCCCGCGGTACCCGCATTTGCTGTTACTGCTTCCTGCAGGAAAATGCCACTCGCTTGAACAGGTAAAGACAATACCGACATCACTGCCAATGTTGATTGTAATGGTCGCATTTTCTCCCTCATTATTATTTTTAATGATCAAATGAGGCCCACTAGCCCCGTTTAGATTTTAGTTCGTCAATCACAAACTCAGGGGCAACTTTAGCTAATGATTCTAAACATGAATCAGTTTTGAGATGGTTATACCTCACATAGATATCACACACTGCGTACAACTGCTCTGGGGCCCCTGATATTTCATAGGCTGTTTCAAATGAGGTCGTTGCATCATCCACATTGAAAGCTTCCAGCAATACACCGCTCAAATACCAAAAGTAACTATTATCTGGCGCAAGTTCCGTCGCTTTCTTGATTGCCTCAGCAGCTTGTTTCTTCTCGTCGAGTCTCACCAAGGTCAGTGCTTGGGAGTAAAACATGTTGGCCTCTTCAGGTAATATTTTTTGTGCTTGGTCCAGCACTATATTGGCTTGCAGGTCATCCCCTTGAGCACGGTAATTATCTGCTAGACCCAACCAGATTTGAGGGTTACGGTTATCAACTTCCTGCAAAGCGGTATATATCTCGTGTGCTTCGTCAAACTCTTGATGCCAACGGTAAACATCGGCCAATAACAGTTGAGACGGCAGATCTTTCTTACCTTTGAGGTATGAGGTTAACTCCGCTGAGGGTGGGTCCATCAATGCTTTTTGCCCAACGTCCATTTCACCATAATTTCGAATTAGGTTCGTGGTAGCGGTTAAACGTACATTTGCCTCACTGTCTGTAAGCAACGGAGACAGCAAACGCCAGCGGTGATCAAACTGATAAGGCTCAGCACCTACAACGGCTGCTTCTCTGACAATTGGATTTTCATCCTGTAACCCTCGGGCAACCGCGACCAAGCTATTTTGGTTAGGGTAGCTTGCCAACTGCCTCAGCGCATCGGCACGCTTTTCATCGTTCTGACGATGATCTTGTGCAATCATGACCCACTGCTGTATTCGTTTAGCTTGAGCATCCTGCGTGTTTTTCTGTGCTGTCTGAGCACCTTCGGCTGTCAGCTCAGAACGCCCCATCTCCGCAGCAAGTGTTAAAGGTGATACCAAGAAAGAGCACAGTAGTGCCATTGCAATAGTACGTTTCATTACCACTACCTCACATTAAAATCGGGTTGGAAAATACGGCTGACGTGGTGCTGTTTTAAGCATCGCAGTATTCATCACAGCATCTGAATACTTACCGTATGCGACAGGGTTGCCCGCCGCTCTTAATACCAGAGCAAACGCTTTATCTGCGTGAGAGAAGAACTTTTTCCAGCCGGCACATAAATAGTTCAACCCCGGCTCGCCATCTTTGGTACGGATAAAGCGGTTCTTAGGGCACTCACCGAAACAAGCAAACTTATAGTCACACTGTTGGCATTGGCTAGTTAACGTTCGTGACTTGGCAAAACCAAATTTCTGCTGAGCCTCGGAATAAGCCATCTCATCGAGTTTTTGATGGTGGATATTTCCGACTTGATAATCCGGATAAACATAATGGTCGCAGGTATAGACATCACCGTTTGGCTCCATCGCCAATCCTTTACCGCAAATTTCACCGAGTGTACAAAGCGGGTTTTTTCGCCCCATCCAAGTTTCAACGCTCGCTTCAAAATATTGAACAAATACTTTGCCAATATCGTTTTGAACCCACTCATCAAACACGGCAATCAAAAAATCTCCCCAACCTTCTGCCGACACACACCAAGGTTCAACCACTGAGTTCTTATGCCACGGGTTCAGACGCTTATCTCCTTGCCGTAATTGTTCATGGCTCTCCCACGTCTGAGGTGCTGTTGTTCTGAACGTCTTTTGTTCGACAATAGGAATAAATTGGATCTGTGGCGATTTCACTTCATCTCTTAAGAAACGATACACTTCAAGCGGGTTCTTGCTCGTCAGGTTATTAATGCAAGTCAGGGTGGCAAACTTCACCTGGTGTTTATGGAGTAACTCAACCGCCGCCATTACCTGTTTAAAGGTACCGCGTCCCGCTCGGTTGGTACGGTAAGCGTTATGAAGCATCTCTGGGCCATCAATGCTCAAGCCAACCAGAAAGTTATTCTCGGCCAGAAACTCGCACCACTCATCGTTAAGCAAAGTACCGTTAGTTTGGAGATCGTTAGATATAGCGATGCCTTCCGGCTGAAACTTCTTCTGCAGTTCAACAACCTTGCGGAAGTAATCAACACCCAGCATGGTTGGTTCTCCACCTTGCCAAGAAAAAGTAATCTCTGGGGTGTTCTGGCCTTCGATATATTGGCGAATATAGGTTTCCAGAGTGTTCTCATCCATCATTGGCGAACAACCCTTCTTATATTCGAGTAAGTCCTGTTTACTCAGGTAATAGCAATAGGTGCAATCAATGTTGCACGCGGCACCAATAGGTTTTGCCATTACATGTAATCGCTTTGATGCCTTGCCATTGTATTGCGGCCCCTGAGTAATCAGCATATTTCACCTACTTATAAACATTTAAGTAAGCCAATTTTAATGCGTGCTTCATACCGGCGCTTGTTATACCCCTTATAACCTTTAGGTATGATTTTTTTCCTTACAATGGGCTTCTTATTTCAATGATCAATCACATGATCCATGGAGACGCCACATGCCATCACCAACGCTAAAGCGAGTTGCATTTACCACTCTTTCCGGTTTTGCCGTCGTCGCCGTCACCACTTGGATTACCACCGATTTATTTGCCAGTACGCCTCACCCCATTATGCAGAACATCGAAACAGATATGGTTTTGGTTGAAGGTGGACAGTTCGAGATGGGCTCTGATCTTACTGTAGCCAGTAAAGCGGAAAAACCTGCTAGAACTGTCTCAGTCGATAGCTTCTACATCTCCAAATTCGAAGTCACACAAGCGCTTTTCGAAAGTGTAATGGGCTCTTCAATGAGCTACTTCAACAATCCCAACGTACCGGTGAATAACTTAAGCTGGCAGCAGGCCAATTATTTTATCGACCAGCTCAATACCCTTACAGGTGCAAACTACCGGCTGCCAACGGAAGCAGAATGGGAGTTTGCCGCCAAAGGTGGAAACAAAAACCAAGGCTACACCTATAGTGGCTCAGACAGCATTGATGATGTGGCCTGGTATGCTGGCAACGCCAACGACCGGGCTCATCCTGTCGGCCAGAAAAAACCGAATGAGCTTGGCCTCTATGATATGACGGGCAACGTAGGTGAATTTGTCATCGATGCCTATGATGAAGGCTTCTATCGCCATGGCCCAACCGAAAACCCCAATAATGCACAAGACTCTAGCATTGGCCTTGCCCACAAATCCGTACGTGGTGGCAGTTTTGCTTACGACGAAAATTTGTCTGAAAACTATCGACGCGATTTTGCAAGCCAAAACATTATCATGGCTGACATGGGATTAAGACTGGTGCGCGACGCTGAATAAGCATTTTATGTAATAGCCATATGATTAATAGTCCTCTATTTAGTGTTGAGGATTTTCTCTTCTACACTTCAAGTGTTCTTTATCCATAAAAACGGAGCTTCTATCAATGAAGATAGCAACAGTACCCCGCCTGTTATGTCTTAGCTTAAGTTTACTCGCTACAAATACCGTTGCAGCACCACCACCCACTCCACAACTGGTTTTACAAATTACCGTCGATGGCCTTCGTGGCGATTTACTGGAGCGATATAAACACAACTTTGGTGATAACGGGTTTCGCTATTTAATCGATGAAGGCACTTATTACACCAACGCTCATTATCAGCATGGCAATACCGAAACCATTGTTGGCCACGTATCCCTTGCGACCGGTGCCCCGCCAAGTGTACACGGCATGGTGGGCAATGTTTGGTATGATCGACAAAAGGAAAGATTGATCTATAACGTCGAAGACAGTGATTATGCCATGCTGACCCAAGGCGCAGGTGTTAACCAATCCACAGAAATCGACCCAACCCAAAAAACCGCCAAGGTTGATGGCCGCTCCCCCGTCCCCATTCTTTCCACGACCTTTAGCGATGAGCTCGCCATTGCCAGTAATGGCGAGTCCAAAATCTTTTCTGTCTCCGTAAAAGATCGTGGTGCTATTTCTTTGGCTGGTCACTCGGGCAAAGCCTTCTGGTTCTCTAAGGCTCAATCAGAATTTGTGACTAGCAATTATTACTATCAGGCGTACCCAGAATGGGTCACTGAGTGGAATGCGAAGGGCTATCCTGCCCGCTACAGTAAGCAAAAATGGGATCTCAGCTTAGTGAGGGATAAGTACACCCTTAAAGAAGGCCCTCAAGATCAGAAAGTCGACCTGGCTGGATTCAAACGTACTTTCCCACACCCTTACGGACCAGCGAGCTTTCAATATTACAGCACTATGTTGACCCTCAGCCCTGCCGGTGACGAACTAACGGCTGACTTTGCGACGACGCTCATTGAGAAAGAAAAACTCGGCCAAAGTAATTTCACCGATTACCTTGCAGTCAGTTTTTCATCCAATGACTATGTCATTCATATGTTCGGGCCATCAAGCTTAGAAGCTGAGGATAACTTGATCCGTTTAGATAAAACACTCGCTAAATTCTTAGCAAATATCGAACAAAAAATCGGTTTAGATAATACCTTAATTGTTCTTTCAGCTGATCACGGTGTCCCCGAGGCATCTCCAACGGTGAATGCGCTGGGCTACAACACCGCACAATACTTCAACAAAGACACCATAATCAATGAACAGTTGTTAGGCCGTTTAAATAAAGAGTTTGGCTTAGACAAAGATGCCATTCGCTTATATGCGCAGCCTTATATTTACCTCAACCATGACATCATTAAAAAGAAAGGCGTATCCCTTGAATCTGTGCAGCGAGTCGTAGCGGAAGAGGTCGAAAAAATAACAGGCATAGACCATGCCGTTACAGGCTCTGATATCATGCAAAATACCTTGCCAGATACACGTATGATGCAACTGGTAAAAAACAATCATCACCCGCAGCGCTCAGGTGACATCTACTTGGTCTTTACGCCACGTACCTATATTAATGATATGGATGGTTTAACCATCGCGTCTACGCACGGCTCACCATGGCGATACGATACCCATGTGCCGGTCATTTTTGCGGGTAATGGCATTAAAGCCAATAAAGTCACACGAGATATCACGCCGTATGATATAGCTCCCACACTATCAAATACACTGGGCATAACCCTACCAAGTGGCGCTATCGGTAAAGTGTTGGAGGAAGTGAGACCTAATAATTAATACTGCTCGTTCATATTCCCGCAAGTATCGTGAAGCAACTTGGGTAAAGAGCCTATTAAATTTAATAGGCTCATACTATTGATTAATACTCGATCCACTAATATATGGACATACAAGTCCAGAAAAAAAAGCTATTTTAACAAAAACCTAGCTGCAAAACTCATGTGATGTATCAAAAGTGAACAGTCTTTTTCTGGTCTCCCCCCGGTAACCCTCTATATTGTATGGATATATATTCAAGCGAAACTGAAATGATTGTTCTCAGGTGCGCTAATTAACATTCGTTGGCTTTATTTTGTGAGAATAATTTCAGAAATAACACCGTTTTTTCAACAAAATAAATAGGAAAAACGTTATGAAAACACACCGATTATCGGCTATTACTGGTGTTTTAGCTGGGTTTTGTTTCGGGCATGCAACAGCCGCAAATGATGTCGACAGGTGGCAATATGAAGTCACCCCTTACCTGTTAATCGCAGGGCTAGATGGAACGACAGGCGTACAAGGGTTTACAACCGATGTTGACGCTTCTTTTAGCGACATTATTGACAACCTCGATATGGGATTTATGGGCTTATTTACTGCCAGAAAAGGTCCCTGGGTGTTCGGCCTAGAAGGTGTATATATTGACATTGGTAACGAGAGCAGCTCTCCCGTATCGGGTCCCGGCGGTTTCTTGAGCGGTAACGGTACACTGGAAGTATCGAGCTCAATGTATATAGCCCAAGGAACAGTCGGTTATCTCTTATTAGACTACGGTAAAACCAAACTAGAAGGCTTTGGTGCCCTTCGCTATACCCGAATGGACGTAAGCATGGATGCCACAATCCAATTTGATGAACCCAAGCCATTCGGAGGTGAGGCAAGCCAAGGTGATAGCGAAAACTGGGTGGATGCGGTCGTCGGCCTACACGTCCTCTATCCCGTTTCAGATAGCGCAACACTGTCTGGTTATTTCGATATAGGAGGTGGAGGTTCCGATTTAACCTATCAGTTTATGGCTGGTGTTAACTGGGAGTTTTCCAAAGGCTATACGGCCAAATTAGGCTATCGGCACTTATACTGGGACTACGAAGACGCTGGCTTCGTTTGGGATATAACAGCAAAAGGTCCTTATCTGGGGTTGGGGTTCAGCTTCTAGGTTAGCCTTATTTAAAAGGCACCGGCTCATCGAAAAAAGTGCTCATAACCGTGTTTCATTCGAACAGTTTATCGCATGATGGCTATAAGGAGTGATGATGAATAACGCTAGATTAACAACCCTAAGCGAATCAATCAGACGTCTCACACATACAGATATAGACGGTGGCAAAAATGGCACTGCTATGATGGGTACTTTTCTGACGACAACTGCAATAGCTCTTGGATATACGCCTTTTATCAGTGCTCAGCAACCTTTAGATCGTACAGTTTTACCAATCCCCGAACCTGTACCACCAACATATAACGAACTTGATGTGCGCAACGCTACCCCGCCACCACGATTTGAAGTAAAAGCCCCCGAGGGAGCGCCAAATGTGGTGGTCATACTGGTTGATGATCTTGGATTTGCCGGAACCAGCACCTTCGGTGGCCCGGTTAATACTCCGACATTTGACCAGGCCGCTGCACAAGGTGTCCACTACACCAATTTCCACACTACGGCGGTTTCCTCCCCGACCCGTGCAGCACTCAAGAGCGGGCGCAATCATCATGTCAATAACATGGGCGGTATCATTGAAACGGGGACTGCATTTCCTGGTAATACCGGTCAAATCCCCAAAGACGTCGCCCCAGTCGCCGAGATGTTACGTCTTAACGGTTACAGTACTGCCGCATTTGGCAAATGGCACGAAACGGCAGCTTGGGAGGCCAGTATCTCAGGGCCATTAGATCGCTGGCCAACGAAACAGGGTTTTGACAAATTCTACGGCTTTCTTGGCGGTGAAACCAATCAATGGGCGCCATATATTTATGACGGTACCCACCCCGTGGAGCTGCCTGATGACTCGGATTATCACTTCCTAAACGATATGACCAACCAAACCGTTTCCTGGCTTAAATACCAAAAAGCGCTAACGCCAGATAAGCCTTTCTTTATCTATTATGCCCCCGGAGCCACTCACGCGCCGCACCATGTACCCAAAGAGTGGATTGCCCGATGGAAAGGAAAATTCGACCAAGGCTGGGATACCTTGCGCGAACAGATCCTCTCACGCCAGATTGAAAAAGGAATTGTCCCAGAAGGTACCCAACTTGCACCCAAACCTAAAGCTATCCCCGATTGGGATACGCTCAGTGCCGATGAAAAAACGCTATTCTCCCACCAAGCAGAGGTATTTGCTGGCTTCGTAGAAATGACAGACCATGAAATTGGCCGAGTGGTAAAAGCAATAGAGGAAACCGGTCAACTTGACAACACATTAATCTTCTTCGTTTACGGTGACAACGGTACCAGTGCAGAGGGTGGTCGTAATGGAATGTTCAGCGAAATGACCTACTTTAACGGGGTCCAGGAACAAGTGTCAGATATGCTCAAAGTTCTGGACAAATGGGGAGGCCCGGAAACTTACCCGCACATGGCCGCAGGCTGGGCAGTGGCGTTTGATACACCTTATAAATGGACTAAGCAGGTTGCATCTGACCATGGAGGCACTAAAGTCGGCATGGCTGTCCACTGGCCGAAAGGATTCAAAACCAAGGGGGGACAACGCGAACAATTTCACCATGTTATCGACGTTGCTCCGACAATTCTTGAGGCTGCGGGGTTACCTGAACCGAAAGAAGTTAATGGCATAGCACAGCGCCCCATGGACGGTGTAAGTATGCTCTACAGCTTCGATGATGCAGAAGCGAAAGAGCGTCATACCACACAATACTTCGAGATGTTTGGCAACCGTGCCATCTATCACGAGGGCTGGTTTGCCCGGACTATACACAAAGCTCCGTGGGAACCCCACCCTCGCCGCGGCCTTGAAGAAGATATCTGGGAGCTTTTTGATACGAGAACCGACTTCAGTCTTGTTAACGACTTATCAAAGGAGAATCCAAAAAAGTTGGTCGAAATGCAGGATCTATTTATGCAAGAGGCGAAAAAAAACAAGGTACTCCCTATCGATGATCGTACCGTGGAAAGAGTGAATGCAGCGATTGCAGGTCGTCCGGACCTTATGGGAGACCGTACCTCGCTCACCCTCGCTGAAGGGATGACGGGGATGACCGAAAATGTGTTCCTGAACATTAAAAACAGATCTAAGACTATCACGGCAGAAGTTGAAGTCGCTGATGATGGCGGCAACGGCGTGATCATCGCCCAAGGCGGTCGCTTCGGCGGATGGGCGCTATATGTTAATGACGGTATACCAGCCTACGATTACAACTTCCTCGGCCTTGAACGCTTTTCTGTTACGGGTAAAAGTAAGCTCAAACCCGGCAAGTCTATTCTCCGTTTCGTCTTCGACTACGATGGAGGAGGTTTGGCCAAGGGAGGGCTGGGAACCTTGTACGTCAATGACGAAAAAGTCGCCGAAGGGAAGATCCCTCGTACTCAACCCATGGTATTTTCTGCTGATGAAACCGCTGATGTCGGTATTGACCTAGCAACACCAGTGGTCGAGGACATCGGCTCTGAAGCAAAATCCCGTTTCACCGGAAAAATTAACAAAGTGACTGTCGAGGTCGCCCCCTTAGAACAGGCCCGAGAGATTGAAACTGAAACGAATGAGACACAATAATAGCTAGCACGCGATACGTTAGGTTAGCTCTAATACCAATCAGGATAAGTAGTTGATCAAATATTTATGTCGGTTGGTATAAAGTGCCTTTACTCAGGACGGATGACTTATGACATCCGTCTTGTTGATCCCTTCTTGGAAGGAGTCTATAAACCATGCCCCAAAATCGCTCAAATAAAACTGTACCTGAAAGCAAAGTGGCACAGGGAATTCATGTGGTCAGCAAGCCCATCGGACCGGTGTGTAATATAAAGTGTGAGTATTGCTTTTATCTCGAAAAACACGCGCTATACCCCAAAAATGAACACTACCGTATTTCAGATGAGGTTTTGGCTGCATTTATTAAACAGTATGTAGAATCGCAACCAACGCCTGTTGTCGAGTTTCTGTGGCAAGGCGGAGAGCCGACCCTGCTGGGTATGGACTTCTATAAAAAGGTCGTTGAATTACAGGCACCTTATAAACAACAAAAAGAGATCCGAAACAGCCTACAGACTAACGGTATACGCTTAGATGATGATTGGTGCAAGTTCTTCAAGGCCAATAACTTCTTTATCGGTATCAGCCTAGACGGACCTAAAGATATCCACGACCGATACCGAAAAGATAGGCGCGGAGAAGGTACCTTCGAGCGCGTGATGCAAGGAGTCCGGCTTCTCAAGAAGCATCAGGTGGAGTTCAATGTACTTGCTTGCGTCGGCCGAGAAACCGCATCTCGGCCGCTTGATGTTTACCACTTTTTCAAAGAAGAAGGGATAGAATATATTCAGTTCTCTCCCATTGTTGAACGCGAACCAAATCAAGAAACGTCTGCCCAAGGACTTTGGTTAGCCTCACCAGCAACACTTGAACGGCTTGAACCCAACACCGAAGTGACACCTTGGACCGTAGACCCAAAACAATACGGTGAGTTTTTGATCGCTATCTATGAGGAGTGGGTCCGCCAGGATGTGGGGACAACATTTGTCATGAACTTCGAATGGGCTCTCACTGCCTGGATGGGCGAACCATCTCCGGTATGCATTTTTTCTCGGCAGTGTGGTCGCGCCGTGGCCATGGAGCATGATGGCAGCCTGTTTTCCTGTGATCATTATGTTTATCCTGACTATCGTTTGGGAAATATACTTTCCGATGAGCTAGGACAGATGGTTGAGCAGTCAGTTTTAAAGGGATTCGGGCCCCACAAGGAGCATACCCTACCACGCTGGTGTCGCGAGTGTGATGTGCTAAACGCCTGTTGGGGCGGTTGCCCAAAACATCGTTTTATCACGTCTCCCGACGGTGAACCGGGTTTACATTATCTGTGTGCGGGGTACCAAGCTTTCTTTCGGCATATCCGTAAATACCTACGCGCCATGGCAACATTGTTGAATAATGACCTGCCTGTATCCTATGTGATGGAAGCGGTAAAAGGACCTCTAGTGATCAAGAAAACTGGAGATATATCTCGCCAGAGCCGAGAAAGTGAATAGGCTTTTATTTTCGAAGCAATACCTTTAAGGCTTATACCAACCTACATAAATATTTGATCAGTCTTGCAGGTTAAAATCGCTGTTCTCTGCGTTAGATATTTTGTAATTAGAGCCACTAGTTACTGCAATATCAGCCTTGATAACAACGATTTTTCCAGTGCAAATACTTG
Source organism: Photobacterium sp. DNB23_23_1 (assembly GCF_052873815.1). Taxonomy (NCBI): domain Bacteria; kingdom Pseudomonadati; phylum Pseudomonadota; class Gammaproteobacteria; order Vibrionales; family Vibrionaceae; genus Photobacterium; species Photobacterium sp. DNB23_23_1. Next base: position 49,286 of record NZ_JBNNXT010000005.1, read on the forward strand.
ATCAACTACTTATCCAGATTGGTATTACATTTTCATCATAGTACGTCGACACCGTCAGCATACTATGATGAAAAGAACAGCAACGCTATCAGAAGCCTGGCGGCATCTTACTCCAAGGATACCCTCTCAGCGCCATTTCGTAACCTGTTTGGAAAAGTGCCCGCATAAATTCAGTATCAAACTCCTCATGGTGAGGATGATTAAAATCTTCAGGCACATAAGCCAAGTTGTAATCAACACCATCTCGCTGTGTGATCAAATACACTCTATATAGGTCTCCGACCCCCTGAGTTTGTATCAAGGAAGATATAGCACGCTCTGCAATACTCATCGTCTGGCGTTCGACTGACGCCCACTTAGGATCCAACTTAGCATTACGTATTATGTAAGCATACCTTTCCCTCTCCACATGTTGCTTCTCAGATATTTCCTTTGTATGTAATTCAGGAGGATAGATGAACAGCTGCGACATTGTGCCACCATCAACATGCATTTCTTGATAATGTTGACCTCTTGCCTCAACGTCAATCATAACAGGGGGAAAGGCTCCAGGAATCGATGCTGAAGCAATTAATACAGAACGAAATAAATGCAATGCTTTCGGGTCACCGCTGGCCGCTATCTTTGTCATATTCCATATTACGGAATTCCTTGCATCAAGATCCACCGTCGCAATGAGGAGCATCCTGCCTTTGTCATGTTCGACAGCAATGGCTTCAAGTAAACGTTCATCAATCTCTTTTTCTAATAGCTCCCATAAGGGAGAAGTGTCAGCCATTGCATCAGAGGTGAGTGCAGCCAAAAACCAACGTTGCTCGATAATGTCTTCAGCAGATATATTCGTATATAAATTCCTCAGTCGAGCATCGTATTCAGAGCCAAGAAAAGCAAATGGTGCGATCAACGCCCCTGTACTGACACCCGTGACTAATTTAAATTCAGGCCTAGTTCCCGATGATGTCCAGCCGCTTAGCAAGCCTGCACCAAATGCACCATGATCGCCCCCTCCGGATATAACCAAAAAATGTACTGGTGGTAATGGCCCTGAATGTCCACTGGCCTTAAGTTGCTCTGCTTCCCGCCAAAAGGAGTCAAACGCATCTTTTTTGAGAGCCTCCGTATCTATCCCCAAGCGATAGCGGACATCTTCCATACCAGGAACAACTGCTTGATTTGTTAAATATTCTGGGACTGCTTGTTCTCTAATAATGCCAGCACAACCAGCGAATATTAGTGTGGAAATTAAGCCAATTGAAAGAGTAATACTTCGCATAAACCACACCTTATTAATAACAATTTGACGAGGTTCGACAATTACAAATTATAGGTGATTATCATGCAAACCATATTAAACATTGAAAGAACGTTTATTTACCTCTTAAGTAAAATGATAACTATTTCCAATATAAACACAGCGCTGAAATGGATGAATCCCACAGAAAATCTATCTCTGTAATGGCAAGTTATAATGCAATAACGTCAGGCGATGGAAAACGCCAACACTACATTGGGCGTTAAATAATCAACAATCTTTCACCACTTTAAACAACAATTGCCTTAGCCAGCGATGACTGGTTTCTGATGTTCGGCTGGGGTGCCATATCGCACACAGATCATAGATATCGTCACCAAACGGCAAAGGTAACGCTTTAATTGCATACCGTTCAGAAAAGGCATTGATAATGGATCTTGGTAAAATGCCAATCATGTCAGAGCCAGCAATTATAGGCAGCATTTCTACTGCGCCCGGTGCACGAACAACAATATTTCGTTGATCAAGCTCCGGAATATCCTCAGCATTTAATAAACTGCCGCGCGCATGCCAGCGGGACACCACCACATGGTCTTCAGTAATAAACTCTTCGATAGTGATCGAGTCAGAAAATCGAGGGTGATGCTTACAGCACACCACACTGAGTTCCTCAGAATAAAGGACCTGAGATTTTAACAGGCTACGTCCACGCGGAGGCAAATCTATCACCAGATCGTATCGCTGCAACCGTAAATCCGCCTCCATATCTTCAGTGAATAAAGGGTGTATTTCGAAAGCAATATTAGGCGCTTCCATACGTACCCTCTCGATCAATGCAGGAATAACGCTATAGCTTGCCACTGACACACAAGCGATAGAAAATATCCGCTTCGATGTTTTAGGGTCAAACTCTCGTGATGCCGATAAGGTTGAACTAAAGTTCTTCAAAGAAGCGGCTAAAGCTGGATAGATATCACTGGCAAATGCTGTTGGATCTACGCCGCTAGCATTACGGTGAAACAAGGGATCATCATAGATCTCCCGTAGGCGTTTTAGGCCCTTACTCACTGCGGGCTGACTGATATTCATGCGCACGGCTGCTTTAGATAGACTTTGCTCTTCAAAGATAGCAACAAAGATAGGAATGAGATTAAGATCGGTACTTTTCATCTTTTGAGTCACTTTACTATTCTTCCTCGATCCAACAATAGGCCAAAATATTCAGTCAGTTAAGGCCTATCAACGCGCCTTGTGCAGTTTATCTAAATTAGGGAGTGCTTTAGGTAGCTTTCCCCATCTTCGTGCGCTTTGCTTGCCACTAATCAGCCGCCACATCTTCATAAACACATTAGCCTTTTCTTCGCCGGCTTGGATTTGAACACTTGTTTTCGACCAAACGGTATCACTCGCCACTTTATTCATTTCAAGCGTGTTCGTTGTTTGACGTAAATGGCGATACAGTTTTCCCCTCGCTTGTGGCCACTTTCCCTTTTGGACATCAAACCAAAATAGAAGCCATGGTGGTTTAGGGTGGGTACGATAAAAACGTCGTGCCGCGAAAAATACCGCCAACGCAACAGCCACTGTCACAACAACTGCAATCAAGGCGTGTAGATTAGCCTTCACAAAAGAAGCAGGGGTATGACGAGCATGAAAATGTTTACCTTCGACAGTGACGGTCTCCAGTTGGTTGGTTTTGACATTCCACCACTGAAATTGATGCTCAGGCAAACTGAAATCACCGCCTTGCTGAATCACATACACGGTTTCTTCAACCCGGCTAGATTGATAATCCCCCCTTGTTTGCGAGTCAGCTAAACGATGTGGTTGAGGGTAACCTTGAAAGTAGGCCGATGACTCGCTATCAAGCAGATTTGGCAATAATACCGAAAGGCTATCTTGTGCCTGAATAGTCACCTTACGGGTAATAACATCACCCACTTTCAGCTCATCATTGGATTGTTTCCATTCTTGTTCTACATCCACATTAGATGCGGTAAACCAGGGACTTTGGTCACTCACTAAGCCTGAAGGTAAGGTGGCGTTAAACACCATGGGCTTGGTATACAACGTACCAGAGCTATTACCCCCACCAGGCGCTGATACTTGCACATTCACCGCCAACGGAGGAATAGAATATGTACCCGACTTGACAGGGTATAAAGTGATTTCCCATCGCTGCCTAGACCAAGTCACTCCCCCTTTTCTCTCGGTATAATTGGTCGCCAGCTGATTACGCTGCTTAGCGATGACATTCGGTATTTCAACTGCCTCTATTCGAGTGCCACCGGTGAACCAGCGCGGGGTTGCGACTTCAACATAAAGTATCACTTGTTGGTTAACGCTGAAGCTCGGCAGTTGGTTCTGATCTGTATCTGACCCCGTCCTAGAATCTGAGCCTGAATCCGCTAGCCAAGACTTAATCTCTACATCATTGCTAGTTTGTAAATCTGAAACTGTGACAGCGTAACTCGAGGTACTGCCTGCACAGGCAAAAATAACCATTAAGCGCACTAACAAATGAGCAGCGCTCTTTGTCTGCTGCTTCAATATACGTAATGAAAATAGTATCTTCATTGCTGTGCCTCTCCAGCTTCACTTGTACCATTCGAGACAGTGGTATGACTTGGCTCATTGAGCTGTAACTGGAATTTAGCCCGTAGGAAGTACTTAGGATCGGCCTCTACCCTTTTTAACCACTTATCCGCCAATTCATTGCTGCCCAAGATTTCATTGGCATTGAGCGTGTCTTTAATCATTAATTCACCCGCTGTTATTTCATCGGCTCCATCGGCAGTACGCGGTTTATCGTCATTTAATTCAAAAGATTCTTCAGGCCCGTCAGTGGTTCCCGCCTGGCTTTCACTAATTAGGTTAATTTCGTCGACAATACCGCCTATCACATCGAGGTTATGTTCAACACTCGGCCGTAATTCAGCAGCAAGGGATTTCTTATCTGCGAGTGACTGTAACAAGTCCCTTGCCGCTAGATACTCTCGCTGTCTCGCCAGCGCACTGGCAGCGTTATATAAGCCAAAATCGCTGTCCATTTGCAAAAAAGCACGGTGGGCTTGTTTATACTCAGAGGCATAATAGTAAGCAGTCCCCTTTCTTAACGGGTCGACAAAATGCTTTGCCGCGTCAAGATACTCGCCTTGATTTAAGAGTCGTTGACCTTGCTGATCAGGCGTTAGCCATAAATCCCACCACCATTGAGCTGCTTTATCCCATGTTGTCACCACTTCAGCTGGCTGCGAGGTTTGCGCTTTAGACGCCACAACGGTTTCGGCTTTCACCGTCGGTGCGACCAATAATGACCCGGTCAGTGACAGCACAACACACCACTGCACCAACCAACCTTTTCGAAACCAAAGCAACATGACTAAGGCTATAGGAAGTAACAGTTGATAACCCATGTCTTGCCAAGGCATGGATGACTCGCCGTTAAGCTGCATATTACGTTCAACTGAACGATTTAGCTGCTCAACATCGCTGCTATCAACCGTCATTTCAATAAATCGCCCATTCACTTCACTTGCCAGTTGACGCAATGAGTCAAAATCAGCAGGGGCATCACTGACAACATTATTGTTACCTGCCCCAAATATCATTAACTGGTAAGGCTTATCGCTAAAATACGATTTGAAAGCGGCAATCGTATTCGGGTTTGTCCCGTCAGATACTAATAACACGGTTGATCCCGGCTTGCCCTGAAGTAATTGATCAATTAACGGCAAAGATTTTTCCGCGAATTTACCTTCAACAGGCATTATTTCAGGGGAAATCGCCGCCAAAATGGGCTCAAACACTTTAGTATCTTGAGTCATGGGCATGGCAACATGCGCTGAGCCTGCAAACACAGCCAGCCCCGTACTCCCCCCCTGTCTAAGCGCTAACAAATCACGAACCTTCTGTTTAGCCCGCTCCAACCGACTTGGCGGTAAATCTTGCTCTAGCATAGATTCACTGCTATCAAGCAATACCAGCATTGACGCTTTATCTTCACCAAACGGCGACGCTTGTCGTTGCCACGTCGGCCCAGCGCAGACCAAGACACCAATAGTAATAATCAAGGTCAGTAACTTGAGGGGAAGTTGTTTGCTCCAATCTTTTTCGCCAATGGTTAACACCTTGCGAAGGTGATCGGGTAAAACATCTTTCCAGCCGGGTTGGTTGGCTTCCCGCCAACGCAGCCAAAACAATAGCCCCATAGGAATAAAAGCCAGTAACCATAGCGGTCGAATAAAATGAAATTGAGTAATTACCTGCTGTAGGCTAAGACTATCGAACATTGTTATTCTCCGCGCCTTTGGCTCCTGTAATTAGCTTCTTACGACGCATTATTGTCGCCAGCGAAAACGCGACAAGGTACATCACCACCACAATGGCAATAAGATAGTGATGAATACTTTGCTTAGGACGATAGGTTGAGCTTTCATAGAGCTGTGGCTCCAAGTTGCCGATCTCTTCGTAGGCATCTGAAAGTGCGGCGCGATCGAGTGCCACAAATGCCTGGCCACCAGACTCTTTGGCAACCCGGTTGATTGTTGTCATATCCAGAGCGGTTTCACCGACGGTTTTCGGATCACCCATCGCGATCATATGGATGCGAACTTCCTTGGCTTTTGCAACCTTTGCCGCTTCTATTGGTTCAACGAAGCTATCAGTATCATTGCCATCAGTAAGTACAATGGCTACTTTCTCTCTATCTTCATCACCTTTTTCTTGATGGCTTTGCTCAAACACCTTGATGGCTAGCCCCATCGCGTCACCAAGATGGGTACTCTGTCCAGCCATTGCCACTTCTGTTTCATTAAGAAGCGCGAGCCACACCTCTTGATCGGCGGTAAAGGGGGTTTGTAAAAATGCCGCATCACCAAACAAAATTAGCCCTAAGCGATCCCCTTGACGGGTTGTAACAAAATCCGCCAGTACCTCTTTCACCGCCTCAAGACGAGACACTTTCTGGCCCGCCGACGAGGTAAAGTCTTGCTCTGCCATAGAGCCAGACAAATCAACCAGTACCATCACATCCCGACCATAACTTCCTCTCACCTGTGGTTCACCCAAGATGGTTGGTTTTGCTAGTGCTGTAATAATCAGCACCCAAGAAATCGCCAAAGTCAGCCGCTGCCACCAAGACGGGGATAACTGATTCGCCCCTGTCGATGGTGTTTCACCCAAGGCCTCAATCAACTGGCTAAAAAATGGCACTTTAATCGCACTTTGCTTGGTTCGGTATGCTGGCACGAAATAGAAAACAATCAGAGGTAAAGGCAGAGCTAGAAACCACCAAGGATGTACAAATTCCAAATTGATTAACGAGAAATTAAACATGGCGACTTTCCCCCCGCCCTGTTCGCTCATTCGACCGTTTATCAAATAGCGATCTGACAGAAGCGAATTTTTGGGAATTGCCTTGATGCGTTTTCGCCCACAACACAGCACGTTGACGTAAAATTTCTCGCTCGCGGCTATCAAGAACGGTTGAAGGGTTAACCAACGACTGAACCCACTTCTGGGCTATTTCGTCATTAAATAAAGTACTTTCATCACTTAATTCATCGATCTTTTGCAAAAAAGATCGACCAAATAACTTGCCATTGGCGGGATCTAAATACACCAGCACCATTTTTAAAATAGAAAACAATATGTCTTCGAAGTGATGATGTTCAATCGATAAATGGGTTAAAGCCTCAATGGCTTCAGTTCGATAACGGTTACACCACCAGCGCAGCAGCCACCTATAACTCAAATAAGCCGCTACAATAATTAACACAACCAATAGCACTTTCCAGCCAATGGTTTGTGGCACCCAACTGATACTATCTGGTACGGTGACATCATTAAGCTCACGCAGTATGTACGTACTTGGAGGTGTGTGTTCAATACTCATGCTTATTGCCTCCCAACAAGTCGCTGAAACTGTGCGATATGAGCCCCTTTAGTGTCCAATTCAATAAACGGTAAGCTCTTCAATGCCATCAGGCGGGTCAATGATTGCCGAGTCAGGTAACTGCGCGCTGCCATACTCGCGCTGGCCTGATCAACTTTTTCTGTCGTATCGAGACTCAGCTGATACTGACCATCGCCAACGACCCAGTTTGATTTAGCTAACTCTCGGGGTAAGGTTTGCTCCAGCGGGTCATTAATCAACACAACCAATACGTCATTATGTATTTGTAACTGCTTGAGCTGATCAAGGTGGCGCTCCTCACAATCCCGCCAATCGGTCATAAATACGATGGTCGACTGAGATAGCTTCATGCGCTTAATTTGCTCGAGCCACAATGAGAAACTCACCCTATCACTATTGATCGTTTCTACATTGAGTTGCTGATTGGCGTTCGCTAATAGCTTTAACTGCGCCATAAAAGCATGCTGTGAACGCTGGGATTTACTGTGATAAATTTTCTCGGCAGAGGCGATGACAAGGCCAACACGATCACCATCTTTTAGTACCCGCCAACCGCACATGGCTGCAATTTCTGCTGCGATAACAGACTTCATCACGGTTGTGGATGAGAAAAACATCTGGCTACGCTGATCGACACAGATAATCACATTGCGATCTTTTTCTTCGGTATAACTTCGCACATGAGGTTTACCTGTGCGCAATGTGACTTTCCAGTCCAAGTTACGAATATCATCACCCAGTTGGTAATGACGTAACTCCTCAAAGTTCAGGCCCCTGCCTCGAAACAACGAATTATGTCTACCTGATAGCACACTGCCAGCTTTCAAATGGGGCAATAAACTAAACACACCAATTTGAGATTGTAAGCGCACCAAACGTGAGTAGTCACAGTAAATTCGAGTATCCAGCCCTGTAGAATGAGGCGCAATGTTTGGCTTTGCCATACAGCCCCCCGGTTATCCGATTTCTACATGGTCGAGCAACTCCTCGACAATCCTCAAATGGTTTATCCCATCAGCAAGGGCATCATAGGTAAGCGTAAAACGGTGCCCCAACACCATTGGCGACATGGCGCGAACATCATCGGGCAAAACGTGATCACGACCTTGCAACCAAGCGTAGGCACGAGCACATTTATCAAGGGCAATGGAGGCTCGGGGACTTGAACCAACCTCAATCCATTTAGATAAATTCGAATTGGGGTAACGCTCTGGCTTACGCGTTGCCATGACTAAAGCAACAATGTAGCGCTCAACCAGATCAGAGACGGTGATATTGGGTAGTTGGCGGCGAGCTTCCAAAACAACATCAGGATTGATATTGTCTTGCAAATCGTTGTTTGGACTAGTGACAATTGCTCCCAGCTCTTCACCTCGAACTAAGCGGATAATATCCCGTTCGGCCTCGTCTTCTGGGTATTCAACCGTCACTTTCATCATGAAGCGATCCATCTGCGCTTCCGGTAACGGGTAGGTACCTTCTTGTTCCACCGGGTTCTGAGTCGCTAACACCATAAACAACTCAGGCAATTGATGGGTCGTATCACCGACGGTGATTGTTCCCTCGGCCATTGCTTCGAGCAAAGCTGCTTGAACTTTTGCCGGTGCACGGTTCACCTCATCGGCAAGAACAATGCTATTAAAAATGGGCCCCGGCTGAAAATGCAACTGAGGCTTACCATCGAGATCTTGATAAATCTCCGTACCCGTGACATCCGAAGGCAAAAGATCAGGGGTAAACTGAATACGACCAAAGTCAGTACTCAACAAATTCGCCAATGATTTAACCGAGCGTGTTTTCGCGGTACCTGGTAAGCCTTCCAACAAAACATGACCATTGGCCAACAAACCTATTACTAACGCTTCCACCACATGGCGCTGGCCAATCACACTTTTCTCTGTTTGCTCAATAAGTCGATTAATCGCCTGCTGTGCTTGATTCATGACTTACCCTCATCGGTTAATTCTTTCGCTGTATCTAATGACGCTATCTTACCTGCAAGACTAATAACTAATAGTTATAAAGGCCATTACAGCTTAAGCCGAAAAAACTAATTGCGGACCTGTAATTTCAATTGACTAACCACTTCAGGCGGTACAATTTTGCCCAACTGCTGAGTGCAACGCTCAAAGTCACTAGCCACTTCACCTTGCTGATAATTCCGTGCTAGCACTTCACATTGGGCATAGAGGTGCTGCGGATTACCGCTAATACGAAATGCGGCAGACAACGCTTTACTGGACGCTAACACATCGGTTTTTTCCAACGCCAAACCGTAGACATACCAATAGTGAGGATTATCTGCAGCCATCTCGGCAGCTTGTTTCAAATAGCCGTTAGCTTGCTTTGTTTTTCCCACACGCAAATAGGCTAAACCAGCACTGTATGGCAGCACACTGTCATTGGGTTGTGCCTTTATCCCTTGCTGCAACACTTCCAGCGCTAAACCTTCTTGCTTTTGGTTACGATATAAATCAGCTAAATTGACATAGCTATTAGCAAAATAAGGTTCAATCTCGATAGCCCCTTGATACCATTCAATCGCTTCATCCATTTCCCCCAGCGCACGATAAACATTGCCAAGGTTGGTCCGGCCAAAACCTCTGTCTGCGTTAAATTTCTGTATCTCTATATACTCTTGTAAAGGCTTATTTAGGCTACTTCGTTGCTGAATATTCATCTGCGACCAGTACCCAACCAAGGCTCCTGCCGTTTCTGTTCTCACTGATAGGACAGGGTCATTTAGCAAAGGGGAGAGAATTTGCCAGCGCTCAGGCCAACCGTAGCCCGATGACCCTTCAATAGCACCTAACCTTATAAACTCACTATCATTTTTTACTGCCCTGGCTATAGCGACCAAGGTGTTTTGCCCCGTATTTCCCGCTATTCTGGACAATGCCGATGCTCGAATAATATCGCTTAAACTGGCATCTTGTGCTGTATACGAAAGAGCATCTGGCGCCGCATTATGGCCAATGCTATCGGCATAGAACGCCACACCGAAGTGTTGTTGACGGTAATCAGAATCGGGAAAGTGCTTCACTAACACCTCGTCTGCCCATTGATTCGTTTTATCCTCGTGACATCCCGTACAGACATTTGGCGTATTGATATGCTTACTTAAATCTGGCCGTGGCACATGCCAGCTGTGATCGCGCCGAGGATCAACCTGCATGTAAGTCGTTTCTGGCATGTGGCAAGTCGTGCACTTAGCTGCTTCTGTGCCAGCATCATGAAGGGTGTGCTTGCTTGATACATACTTAGGAGAGACATGGCATTGGCTGCAAACCGCTTCTTCTGGAATTTTCAACTGAGCCGTATGAGGATCGTGACAGTTGGTACACGTTACCCCTTTCTCGGCCATTCGTGATTGCAAAAATGAGCCATAGACATAATCTTCATCGTAAATTTGGCCATCAGGATAATAAAGTTCAGGCGTGATAAGACTCAGCCGATATTTATCCAAAAACGATCCTTTAACATGACTTGCCGACTCATTAAGCTGTGTACGCCGACTGTGGCACTGGGCACAGGTTTGCAACTGATCCGTTGGATGTATAGATTTTGGTTGTAGGGTTTTATGACCGTCAAGGAATACCCACTCTTTGACCGCTTCACTGAGGTCTCGATCAAAGCCCATTAAGGTATTTGCATGTATCAGTTCATTCGAATCAGATGTGGTTAGTTTATCACTGGATTTCGCGATGTATTCAATATGCGCGCTTGCAGGGCCGTGGCAGGCTTCGCAGCCAACATTGATTTCAGACCACGTAGTATCATAAGAATCTGACTTTTCATCGTAATTTTTTTTGAGATTGGTTGAGTGACAGTCAGCACACATGAAATTCCAATTTTGACCAGCATTGGTCCAATAGAACTCATCTACAGGCGTTGTCTCTGGATAGAGATGAAACCAGCGTTGGCCGCCCTGCTCTGGTGGACGAGAATCCCATGCGAAGGGAATTAACTGTACTCGGCCATCGGGAAATTCAACCATGTATTGCTGTAAAGGGTAAACGCCAAAAGTATAGCTAATTTTAAAATCCGCGAATTGTTGATCGGCACCTGCTATATGGACCCAGTATTCTCCTTCTTTCTTGAAGAACCGGTTTGTTTTTCCATTATGCTTCAGTGTCTCATCAGAAAAGTTGCCTAAAACAGAGTCTGCAGCAGCATGCTTCATTGCCATTTCATGATGCGAACCTCGCCATGCTTTCACCTGTTCATCATGACAATCCATACAGGCTTCACTACCCACATATGTTGATGTTTGCCCCAATACAGGTTGACGAATCAATAGAACAACCAAGAGTCCTAAAAGTACGATGATACATCCGCTGTACCAATTTAACCGTGCCATAACCATCCTTGATTGAAGTAAGTTCTCTGACATAAAGATAGAGTACGAAAAACAAAAAAGGGCTCCGAAGAGCCCTATTTATCCAAGTGATATCACAGTTCTCGCTGAACCTCGTAACTGAATGCCACTTGGATATAAAAACATCTTATTTATTTTGAGGTTGTTGGAGCTTTTCCATTACCTGGTCAAGCGAGAAGCTAGCGGCTTTTTGCCTCGGCGGGAACTCCTTAAATGTCTCAAGGAACTTGGACACATAGGCTTGCGCAGGTACTAGCATGAAGGCACGGTCTAGCATCCAGTCGTAGTATGTATTGGAGGTAATATCAGCCACTTCGTAAGGATCCATTCTGAGGTTGAAGATCTTCGGTACACGAAGCGGTGTAAAAGGTTCAGCCCAAATACGCAATGTCCCTTTAGCGCGCTGCTCCAAGAACACAATCTTCCAATTATGGAAACGAAGTGAGCTCAAGTCACCATCATCGGTAAAGTAGAAAATTTCCTCACGTGGACCGACATCAACTTCACCCGTCAAATAAGGCAAGAAATTGTAACCATCAAGGTGAACCTTGAACTTCTTGTCACCCGCTTGATAGCCCTCTAGCAACTTCTCTTTGATCTGATCATCACCGGCGGCAGCAACCAAGGTTGGCATCCAGTCCATATGGTGCATTATTTCGTTTGAAATACTGCCTGGCTTGATTTTGCCAGGCCAACGCACCATAGCAGGTACCCGATACGCCCCTTCCCAGTTGGTGTTCTTCTCACCGCGGAAAGGCGTTAACCCAGCATCCGGCCAAGAGTTCATGTGCGGGCCATTGTCGGTAGAATAAAAGACGATGGTGTTATCCTTTATACCAAGGTCATCTACCTTTTTCAGTAGCGCACCAACATGATTATCATGCTCTACCATGCCGTCGGCATAAAAACTAATCCCAGTTTTACCCGAGTTTTCCTCTTTAACATGAGTACGGAAATGCATACGTGTGGCATTCCACCATACAAAGAACGGTTTTTCCGCTTTCACAGCACGATCCATAAAATCTAGCGCCGCATCTAACGTTTCTTCATCAACCATTTCCATGCGTTTACGGGTTAGCGGACCGGTATCTTCAATTTTGCCGTCCGCGTAAGATTTGATAACGCCACGAGGACCATAGTTTTTACGGAACTCGGGATCTTTCGGGTAGTCGACATTTTCAGGTTCTTCTTCAGCGTTGAGGTGATAGAGATTACCGAAGAATTCGTCGAAACCATGGGACGTTGGTAGATGTTCATCTTTGTCGCCAAGGTGATTCTTACCAAACTGCCCTGTCATATAACCGAGGGGTTTTAGCATTTCGGCGATCGTCGCATCTTCCGCCTGCAAACCGAGATCTGCACCGGGTAGGCCTACCTTACTTAAGCCTGTTCTCAATACAGTTTGTCCAGTAATGAAGGTAGAGCGACCAGCAGTACAGGATTGCTCACCGTAATAGTCGGTAAACATCATCCCTTCTTTGGCAATGCTATCTATGTTTGGAGTCTGATAGCCCACTAACCCAAATGTGTAAGCACTGATATTGGTTTGACCGATGTCGTCTCCCCAAATAACCAAAATATTGGGTTTTTCTGCTGCGATACTGCTGCTTGCTACACTGGCCAGCAGTGTTGCAAGTATCATTAATCTGCTTTTGAAGCCTTTTCTCGCTGTCATATCAACCTCAGTCACTAAGAATAAATGGCGTCCTGCAACAAAAATTAATAGCTCACAATAGGTAGTTCCGCGACTCTGATTGATCTAAATCAAGTATTTTTTTGCTCATCTAAAGGTTCAAACCGTCAAATTATGAAGTGACTGAGATCACATTTGCGCCTCGGTGCCTATTATTGAGCAAACTCATAAATCATCTATAAAGCAGAACTTTAGCTAACGTAATTAACCAAAGGTTATAACCGCTATAAAGCGACAAAATCCGCGTATTGCCAGAAACTTAGCGCAACAACAAATAAGCACATCTTGTGCTGAGTAAAAAACTCTCTAAATTTGAATGGAGTTAATATGGCAAACCACGTAAGTAAACTGGCTGTCGGTCTTGGGGTTCTCGCAACGTCAAGCGCTGCTGTTGCAGCTGAGAAACCAAATATTTTGGCGATTTTCGGTGATGATGTCGGTTACTGGAATATCAGTGCATACAACCAAGGTATGATGGGTTACGAGACCCCGAATATCGACCGTATCGCCAATGAAGGTGCCCTATTTACCGACCACTACGGTCAGCAATCTTGTACCGCAGGTCGTGCGTCGTTTATTACGGGCCAAGAACCTTTCCGTACAGGCTTATTAACGATTGGTATGCCAGGCTCCACCCACGGTATTCCTGGTTGGGCACCCACTATTGCTGATCTTCTGAAAGAACAAGGCTATGTGACTGCGCAATTTGGTAAAAACCACCTTGGTGACCAAGACCAGCATTTACCAACCGCTCACGGTTTCGATGAATTCTTCGGTAACCTCTATCACCTGAATGCAGAAGAAGAACCAGAAACTTACTACTATCCGAAAGATCCCGAGTTCCGTAAAAACTATGGTCCTCGTGGCGTTATCAAATCTTACGCAGACGGCAAAATTGAAGATACCGGCCCAATGACCCGCAAGCGTATGGAACACGCAGACGAGGAGTTCCTTGAAGCGTCTCTGGCCTTTATGGAAAAAGCAGTGAAAGCCGATAAGCCTTTCTTTATTTGGCATAACACCACACGTATGCACGTTTGGACTCGCCTGCAGGAGAAATACCAAGGAAAATCTGGGATCAGTATCTACGCCGATGGCATGCTAGAGCACGATGACCACGTCGGTATCTTGCTTGATAAACTTGATGAATTGAAGATTGCTGACAACACCATCGTTATCTATTCAACTGATAACGGTGCAGAAACGGTAACTTGGCCTGATGGTGGTGCAACGCCATTCCATGGTGAGAAAGGCACCACTTGGGAAGGCGGCATGCGCGTTCCTCAGCTAGTTCGCTGGCCGGGTGTTATCGAATCAGGTTCGCGCATCAATGAAATGATGGCTCACCAAGATTGGCTGCCAACACTAATGGCCGCTGCTGGTGTTCCAAACGTGAAAGAAAAATTGGCTGACGGCTATAGCGCTAACGGTAAAGAGTGGAAAGTCCACATCGATGGCTACAACTTCAAGCCTTATTTTGAAGGTAAAGAAAATAAAGGCCCTCGAGAATCTTTGCTGTACTTCTCTGCTAACGGTGAACTAAACGCTGTTCGTTGGCACGACTGGAAGCTAAACTTCGCGGTAATGGAAGGTAATATTTCAGATGCTATTCGTTTCGAGCAGAACTGGCCACAGATTATTCACCTTCGTGCTGACCCATTTGAGAAAGCACCGCACGAATCTGGTATGTACATGCGCTGGATGGCTGACAACATGTGGTTGTTCGTTCCAATCCAAGACGTGATTGGCGATTTCTTCAAAACACTGCCTGATTACCCAATGCAGCAAGGGCAGTTGATGAACCCTGCTTCGATTAACTACCAGTCAATGGGGCTGAAAGACAAAATGCAGCAACTTGATGCGCTTCAGCAAAAAGTAGAAACGATGAAGTAACTACCTTCCTTTCGGATAAGATCAAAACGCCCGCTATTTCATGAATGCGGGCGTTTTCTTTTATTGTTTGAGGGAGGTTTGCTGTGTTCAAGGTAGACTCGCTCTAAAAACCGTTCCCTTACATTACGCAGGTGATTGGCACTCTTCCTTAGCACGAGATCTCGAGTCCTTTTGTTATCCAAGCTCACAGCTTGAACTCCTCATTACAATAGCTGCAGCAATAAATCTGCTTGTAGATCAAGCGCTGCCACCAGCTCCTTTTTATACTTACGACTATCTTATGTTTACACGTGTTGGCCATTTCTTAGGTGTATCTTAAATATCATAATGGGATAACGAGTATAAGAACCCTGAATAATTTATAAACAGCACCCATAAGAACAATTCGTTCCATTAACTAGAACAGTAACCCTGATGCTTCTTGCTAAAATAGAGCATTAAGTCACGATTCTGGTCTGCGGCATGAAAACAGAAGATATTAAGCTATTCCACAAGGTTGTTGAATTCGGCTCACTAACCGAAACAGCTAAGTGGCTAGACCTACCAAAATCCAACATTAGTCGTAGGATCAAACAATTAGAAACAGATTTAAATACTAAGCTTTTTCATCGTCACAGCAGGCATATCACACTCACGGCAGCAGGTAACAAATTCTATCGTTCAAGCCTGCCTATCATAGAGCAACTTGACTCAACCATATCTCAGCTACAAAGCCCAGATAGAGAGTTATCGGGCAAATTAAAAATCATGATTTCACCGATTATGATGAACATCGGTAAACTGGTGTTTGACTTTATGAAACTTCATCCAAATGTCGAAGTCGAAATCATAAGTTCACCTTACGAACAAGATCTCGTCAAAAATGATATTGATGTTGCTTTTCGTCTTGCTGCTGAGGTAACAGAAGAAAACCTCGTCGGCCGTGAAATAGGCCGTGAAGTTTATGGACTATTTGCGTCCCCACACTATTTATCTAAACATGGTGAGCCTAAAACTCTCGACATGTTAAGCCACCACCCTTTAATTACTTATCGTTTTAGTAATGGACAGGTATACAACAAACTACCATTAGACAATGGTCAATACATCCAGCTTAAGTCTGGACTAGTCTCCAATAGTGTAAGTTTGATAGTAGAGGCATGTATTCAACATCATGGGTTCATCTTTATATCGCAACGTATAGGAAACTTGTTTGTACAAAAGAAGCTACTTAAACATGTTCTGCATACATACGCGCCAAAGTTGAACCTTTCATGGATTGTACATCCTCCCCGGCAGTACTTATCTACCACAGGCAATGAATTTCTGAATTTTGTGCTAGAAAGGATTGATCGCCTCAAATATAGAGACTCCGACGCCTTAAATGTTCTACGTGTTCCTTTCAACCCATTACTCGATGACACCTAACACACCAATAACACATAAAACCAACACCCACAAAACACAGGGCAGCACAAAGAATAACAAAACAAACACAGCAATAACCGCACTTGCTATATTTATCAGCGGCATCGCTCCCGGGGAATTTCCCCGTCTTTTTGACACGCAGACACAACACTACAAAACAAACGACTCACACAAAACACCTAAAACCATAATAAATTTAACCATAAGTCAAACAAATTCATTTTGCCGTGTTAATGACCGTTAAAAACCCCGCCAAAACTTGATCTAGACCTCGAAATTTCTTCGCTTTCCCTTTGAATAATCAGCAAGGTAGATCTACGATTAGCGCCTAAATGGAAAATCACACGATAGCCCATTTTTTAACTACCAACGAAACAGAGTCTATTGCATGAATAACGATAAACGCCCTCTCTATATCCCTTACGCAGGCCCTGCGTTACTTGAAACTCCTCTGCTAAACAAAGGTAGTGCATTCTCTGTCGAAGAGCGCATGTTCTTCAACCTGGAAGGTTTGCTTCCAGAAGCTATCGAGACCATTGAAGAACAAACTGAGCGTGCTTATCAGCAGTTTTTGAAATTCGAAAACGACATGGATAAGCACATCTACTTGCGCAACATCCAAGATACTAACGAAACCCTATTCTATCGTTTGGTTGAAAACCACATTACCGAGATGATGCCTATCATCTATACCCCTACTGTGGGGGCGGCGTGTGAAGATTTCTCAAATATCTACCGTCGTGGCCGTGGTCTTTTCATCTCTTACCCTAACCGTGACCGCATTGAAGACATGCTAAACAATGCATCACGTCACAACGTAAAAGTTATTGTTGTAACTGACGGTGAACGTATTCTTGGTTTGGGCGACCAAGGTATCGGTGGTATGGGTATTCCAATCGGTAAATTATCGCTGTACACCGCATGTGGCGGTATCAGCCCGGCATATACCTTACCTGTTGTTCTTGATGTTGGTACGAACAACCCTCAGCGTCTGTCTGATCCTATGTACATGGGGTGGCGTCATCCACGTATCTCTGGTCAGGAATACGACAACTTTGTTGATGAATTCATCCAAGCGGTTAAGCAACGTTGGCCTGATGCTCTAATTCAGTTCGAAGATTTCGCACAGAAAAACGCAATGCCTCTTCTTGAGCGCTATAAAGATAAAGTGTGCTGTTTCAACGATGATATTCAAGGTACCGCGGCAGTCACCGTGGGTTCACTATTAGCAGCGTGTAAAGCTGCAGGCAGCAAACTGTCTGAGCAACGTATCACTTTCCTAGGTGCTGGCTCTGCAGGTTGTGGTATCGCTGAAGCAATTATTGCCCAGATGGTGTCAGAGGGTATTTCTGATCAACAGGCACGCAGCCAAGTATTCATGGTTGACCGTTGGGGTCTGCTTGTTGATGACATGCCAAACCTGATTAACTTCCAACAGAAACTGGTTCAGTCACGCAAGTCTATCAACGAATGGGATACAGAAGATAACAATATCTCCCTTCTTGATGTGATGCGCAATGCCAAGCCAACAATTTTGATCGGTGTATCTGGCGTACCGGGCCTATTCAGTGAAGAAGTAATCCGTGAAATGCACGCACACTGCGAGCGCCCGATCATCTTCCCACTGTCTAATCCAACCAGCCGTGTGGAAGCAACACCAGCTGATATCATCCGCTGGACAGACGGTAAAGCACTGGTTGCAACCGGCTCTCCGTTCGAACCTGTTGTTCACAACGGCAAGATATACCCAATTGCTCAGTGTAATAACAGCTATATCTTCCCTGGTATTGGCTTAGGTGTTTTGGCTGTTGGCGCACGTCGTGTAACAGATGAAATGCTAATGGAAAGCAGCCGCGCATTGGCTGAATGCTCTCCACTTGGCATCAAAGGTGAAGGCGCACTGCTTCCTCCGCTAGAAGATATCCAAGATGTTTCTCGTTACATTGCTTTTGCTGTCGCCAAAAAAGCGGTAGAGCAGCGTAAAGCACCGAAGAATACTGATGAGCGTATTAAAGAAAAGATCAACGATAACTTCTGGGAATCAGAATACCGTCGTTACAAGCGTACTTCTTTCTAATATACCGGCTCATATGTAACGTACTAAATAAGAAGACCCGCCACTTGGCGGGTCTTCCTTTCAAGGCTGGCCATGGTTTCAGTTAAACTCTCGTGCTTCCGTGTACAATCTTTCGAGAATTTGCAAACTTACCTTCCAGCAATATTTTCAAATTTAGTGTTTCCTCTAAAAAACTCATCAAGTTGGTACTCAATATATAAGAGTGCACTTACTATATTCAGGTGACTTGGCTATTACCCAGTCGCTATCTGTATTCTTAAATGAGGTATTGGAAACAGTATGCAGAATCTGCCGATTTGCTCTCAATGTGGCCAAGATGAAGAATTTCTGGTTTCTGAAACTGGGGCTTATATATGTATTTGTGGTCACCGATTCGAGTTGATAACACTCGATAGTCATAACGATAAAATCAAGTGCTCTACCTACCGAAAAGCTCGCCATGCGGCTTATCATGAATCACATCAGCAAGGCTCTCTCAACAAACCGCTTCATTAAGCCATCCCGCTCTAGATGGTTTGACAGGTTAAAACCGCTTCTAATAAGCGGTTTTTAATTAACTAAATAATGAAAAAATATTCATCACTCCATTCAATACCCTTTACAGCCATCCTCAAATGTTAATAATAATTGAAATCCACTCAACACTTCATGGTTAAATATTCTGCTTAAAATGGTTAATGCAGAGTAAAAAGTAAAAATTCCATCAATTATACACTGTCCATTAAGCATCAGTAAGAAAGCCAGGCACAACAACATAAGTGATTGATAATAAATACTATGTTTTACAGCACGAAACACTGCAAACATGCCTTTCATACTTTCCATTCTAAATGTGTGATTTGGATCACACTGATTTAGGCGAATTTCGTGCTAACTTACGGCCCCGTCTAAAGATGAAACACCTGATTCTATGTTTCACAATTGTAACTTCAACAAGTTACACATAGCTGGGTTCGACCAGCAAATAACAAATATAAATTCAGAATCATATTCATGAATTGTCATGTAAATGGACGTTTCAATTTGCTCAACCAATTACTAATTGGTTGAGTGTCATATACAGGAAATTAGTATGAGTGTTACAAACGAAACTTGGTTGACTTCGCTGAACGATGGTTTGGAAACTGTCATTGGCGCAATTAACGGTGTACTTTGGGGCCAACTTCTTGTTTACCTACTGGTAGCAGTCGGTATTTACTTCACTTTACGCCTCGGCTTTATCCAAATTCGCCAATTCCGCCATTCTATTGATGTCCTAAAAAGCGGTAAAGATGTTGATAACGGTATCAGCTCTTACCAGGTGTTCTGTACATCAATGGCAGCCCGTGTAGGTACAGGTAACATGGCAGGTGTTGCAGTTGCACTGACTGTTGGTGGCCCTGGTGCTATCTTTTGGATGTGGGTGATTGCACTATTCGGTATGTCTACTGCTTTCATCGAATCAACACTGGCGCAGATCTACAAAACCAAAGATGTTGATGGTCAATACCGTGGTGGTCCAGCCTACTACATGGAAAAAGGCCTAGGCATGCGTTGGATGGGTTCACTATTCTCTGTGTTCCTAATCATTGCATTTGGCCTAGTGTTCAACGCTGTACAGGCAAACACAATTACAGACGCACTAAGCCACTCTTTTGGCTTTGACGAAACCATTATGGGTGTTGTGATTGTTGCGTGCTCTGCGTTCTTCATCATGGGCGGCCTTCGTAAGATTGCAGTAGCGTCAGCGAAGATTGTTCCAGTCATGGCAATCGGCTACCTTGCTATCGCAATGGTCATCGTAATCATGAACATCACAGAGCTGCCTGCAGTGCTTGCGCTTATTGTTAAGAGTGCATTTGGTTGGCAGGAAGCAGCAGCAGGTGGTGTTGCTTATACGATTGCTCAAGCAATGCAAAGTGGTATCGCACGTGGTCTCTTCTCTAACGAAGCGGGTATGGGTTCTGCAGCTAACGTTGCAGCAAGTGCAACACCTAACCCGAACCACCCTGCATCACAGGGTTTTGTTCAGATGCTAGGTGTATTTGTTGATACTATCGTTATCTGTTCAGCGTCTGCCGCTATGATCATGCTAAGTGGCGTGATGGATCAGCCAAACGCAGCAACAGGTATCAGCCTACTTCAGCAAGCGCTAACAAGCGAACTAGGTGGCTGGACAACATACTTCATGGCTGCAGCGATTCTACTGTTCTGTTTCTCGTCTATCATTGCGAACTACAGCTACGCTGAAACCAACGTAATGTTCCTGAACGGTAACACTAAGAAAGGCCTACTTGCCTTCCGTCTATGTGTACTTGTGATGGTAATGTTTGGCTCTGTAGCATCACTTCCAGTTGTTTGGAACCTAGCTGATGCATCTATGGGTATGATGGCGCTAATCAACATTATTGCTCTAGTAATGCTATCTAAGCTGGCTATCAAGGTTATCAAAGACTACGAGACACAGCTTAAAGCCGGTAAAACACCTGAGTTCGACCGTTCTAAGTTCCCAGAACTAGACGACCTAGACGGTGCATGGCACCCAGAAGGTACTGAGCCAGTAGCCGCTACCAGCAAGTAATCTTTTTAAGATGACAAACTAAGAGCCAGCGTTTCAATACGCTGGCTCTTTTCTTTTATGTGGACAATATAAAAATACTGGCTTACGTCAAAATCAGCCTCACTTTGCCAGCTAATTTGGGATACATGAGCCATCAAAGCAAACGATCAACACAATCGTTTGCTTTATATTTACAGCTTGAAGTTTTATGTCACTATTTTGTAATTGCCCCTCCAATTCATCTCGTATATAGTGCGCAAGCCTTGATTAAATAAGGCTTTTCACTATCTATAAATAGGTTATCAAATGAAGTTTACTAAGCCTCTCATTGCGCTTTCTGTCACAGCTGCGCTGGCTGGTTGTGCTCAGCCCACTTTAGAGAATAACGACTCTTTTACCCTGACCGTCGCGCACATCAACGACACGCATTCCAACTTCGATCCTGTTAAGTCCAGCTTCTGGGCAAGAAACAAGCTGGTTTATAACGAGTTTGGTGGTTTCCCTCGTTTGCAAACCATGGCAGACGAATACAAAAAAGCAGCTGAAGACAATAACCAAAGCTTCCTTTTTCTTCACGGTGGTGACGCATGGCAAGGCAGCGCTTACTTCAAACTGAATGAAGGCGCAATGAATGCGGAACTACTTAGCCGCTTGGGCATTGATGCCATGGCTCTGGGTAACCACGAGTTTGACCTTAATAACGCAAAACTTAACCAGTTCATCGGTGACATCAACTTCCCTGTTCTTGCTGCGAACATCGACACCAGCCAAGATGCAGACCTGAAAGGCCAAACCAACCTCAAACCTTATGTTGTTTACGCTTTCGACGGCAACCAAAAAACAGAAATCACTGACCTAGACAACCTTCCTGAAGGCAAAGATATCGTTGCTGTATTCGGTATCGCGCTAGACGACATGCCAAACATCGCGCCTAATACTGGTGATGTAATTTTCCACGACATGGTGGAGTCTTCTCAAGCCACCGTTGATATGTTCCAAGCCAAAGGCATCAACAACATTATCGCTCTAACCCACATCGGTAATGCGGTTGATGTAGAAGTTGCTTCTAAAGTTAACGGTATCGACCTGATCGTTGGTGGTCACTCGCACACCCTTTTGGGCGACTTCACCAACATCGGTCATGACCACGGTGGCGAATACGCCCAAATGGTTCAGAATCCGAATGGTCAAGGCCAAACCTGTGTTGTCCAAGCAGGTGAATACTCACAAGCTATCGGCCAGCTAGACGTTTCTTTTGATGCCAACGGCCAAGTAAGCAACTGTGCTGGCTTAAACGTATTGCTAACTAACGAAGAATACTTCCACTCGCCACTGCGTGAAGCAGGCAGCGAATTCAATGCTGACGAAACGGCCTCTGTGGTTAACTTCATTGAAGGTGAAAACAACATCACCATTACTGAAGAAGAAGCAGTAATGCGCCAGATCATCGACACCAAGTACAAGCCGGCTGTTGATGAAGCCTACGGTAAAGTGATTGCCCAGGTACCTGCAGAAATCAACCACGAGCGTCGCCCTGGTGACGGTGGTACCGATGTTCACGGCTCTGACGTTGCTCCTATTCTGGCTGCTGGCCAGTACTACTGGGCTAACTCTCCAGAAGTCGTTGCCGTAACCGGCATGAAAGTCGACTTCTCATTGATCGGTGCTGGCGGTATTCGTACCAACATTGAAGCGGGTGAGTATCGTGAAGGTAACATTTCACTAGAGCTATTACCGTTCTCTAATTTCATGTCTGTTGTACCTGTACAAGGTAAGTACATAAAAGAACTGATTGACAGCACTGTTTCTGCCACCCTACCAGAAGGCTCTCACGCAGGTAAATTCCCATACGGTGGTCACATCCGTTACCAATACACTGAAACCACGCCTTACCAAAACGGTAAGCTGGACTACGTTGAAGTAATGACTGGCACTGCCGATGCACCAACATGGACACCAATCGAAGATAACAAGACTTACAATGTTGCCGTTAACAACTATAACGCAACCGGTAACGATGGCTGGACACCGTTATTTACAGCTCAGCAGAAGTCTTCAGACCGTGTTGACCTCGCATATGTCGATGGCAAACTAACAGGCTTTAAAGTGAAGAACATCGTAGAATCTGAAGGCCGTTTCAAGGTCAACTACGAAGGCGAAGCCCCTAACTGTAAGGCTGATAACTTCCGTTGTAACACCGATGCACAAGCGGTGATCGATTACATCGCAGAGAACATGCCGACGCTTAAGCCGCTAGACTACAACGTTGTAACGCTTAACCGCGCGAACTAATTTTACTCACTGAGTAATCATAAACAAAAAGTGGACGGCATTAGCCATCCACTTTTTTTAAGTAATGCCGGATACCAACTCCATAACGGTATCGAAGAAATATGCCCGCCTTGCTCAATACAAGCAGGCTGTACCGCGAATTACTTGAATACGCTCTTGTCTAAAACCTTAGTATCGACCAACTGTGACAGTACATTATGTGTTTGCTCTCTGAGGAAATCACGTAATAATCTTACTGTAGGAGTGATAGATTGGCGACTCGGACATACCAACCACAGCTCGGTTGGGGTCGGTCTATACTCTGGCATCACATTGACCACTCGCCCATTAAGCAAATCATCTGCCATATCCAGGCATGATTTAATGGCGATTCCCTTCCCTGACACACACCAACGCCTAACTAAATCGCCATCATTAGATGAACGATTACCTTTAAGCCTTAACTTATGAATTTCATCGCCATGATTAAAACGCCACTCATCTTGCACAATGTCCCGTAGTTGATAGAAAAGCCCATTATGTGTTTTAAGCTCATCCAGCGTGTTAGGCGCACCGTGTGCTTCCAAGTAAATGGTTGAAGCGCACATCAAGCGCGGTATATTACAAATTTTGAAGCCATACATACTGGCATCGGTCGGTGAGCCATAACGAAGTGCCATGTCGACAGAATCTCGGTAAAAGTCGATATTACTGTCACTAATATTGCTTCGCAGGGCAACATTAGGATAATTAGCAAGAAACTCATCTAACCAAGGCGTAACAACATTTCTTCCCAAATCGGACGATAACGCAATCCTTATCTCACCATCGATCACATCAAGGTCATCACGCACGTTTTGCTTTGCGCTACCTAACATCTGCAATGCTTGTTCACATTGGGGCAAATAGCGCTCACCGGCAGGTGACACCCTAAGCTGCCTCGTTGTACGCACAAACAACTCCACACCAAGGGAAGCCTCTACCCGCTTGACTGCTGCGCTTGCCGTTGCCACACGCATATCCAAGCTAGTTGCTGCTGCGGTAATACTGCGAAACTCCGCAACTTTTAACACCACCTCGAGATCTTGAATGAGCATTGTTGCCAGCCTTATATTCAAATAATATTTGATAAATTATCAATTATGATAGCGTTTTTAACTAGGGTAACAAGGTTTATGATCCACCAATAAGAATATTCATGACCTCCCGGATGATAACGATGCAACAGATCCAGTTCCAACAAGGGCCAATCCGCCCACCATCAGAAGCCGATAGCCTGCTGATCAGAACCACTCAAGGGTGCCCTTGGAATAAGTGCCACTTTTGCACATTATTTGAAGGCATGGCATTTTCTATTCGCCCCGTTGAAGATATCAAACGCGATATTTGGGCTGCCAAAGCCTTTTACAAAGGGCGTCAATTTGAAAGCTGTTTTCTCCAAGATGGTGACTCGTTCGCAATGGATACCAAGGATCTGCTTGATGTATTACAAACGTTGAAACAAGCTTTTCCTGGGTTAAAGCAGGTCAGCTCCTATGGCCGCGCCCAAACCATGACTAAGAAGTCCCCTGCAGAAATGAAAGCCATCTGTGACGCTGGGCTTAATATGCTCTATTGCGGAATGGAATCAGGGTCGATAGAGGTGTTGAAGAAAATGAAGAAAGGCATCACACCTAAGTCTATCTTGAAATCAGCGGAGTATGCCAAACAAGCGGGTATGAAGATGATGACATTCATCATCCTTGGCCTTGGTGGCAAAGAGTTTTCTGACCAACATGTGAATGAAACGGCGACTTTGCTCAACCAAATTGATCCCGAGGAAATCCGCATTCTTTCGCTGGCAGTCAAGCCCGGTACAGAGCTCGATGCAATGGTAAAAAACGGTAGTTTCACTCCCCTGACCGAAATTGAAATGGTTATGGAGCAAAAGAAGCTAATCAGCCTTTTGGAAAACGTTCATGGTAATTATGGCAACTACCACTCGATCAACTTGCTTATGGAGCTAAATGGTCGCTTGCCTGAAGATAAGCCTCAGTTTCTTTCGACAATCGATCGCTTTTTGGCATTCGAACCAGAGCAACAGCAAAATTTCATTCTCGGCCGCAGAGTTAACTATTACAGTCGACTGGATGATATAAACAACCAGCTTTACTTTGATACGGTACAAAGAGAATTAGCAAGAATAGAACAATCTGGTACTGCGAATATTGACGATATCTTTTATCAACTGCGCCAACGTATGATTTAAAGTCACTAGAGGCTATTTCAAGCCTCTAGCCTCACCCTTGTATGCACGCTACACTAGGCGCACATCTCAGCGCAATAACAGATTCAATCATGAACAAACCCACTTCCCTTTGGCAACGCTTTAAATCCGCGGCCATTGATGTGCTCGATTTCAAATCCCGCGTGTGGGTTGTCAATATCCGTAGTAGTACGTTGCAAGACGAGTCTTTCGTGGTCAGTGAAGACAACTTCAAGCAGCCGTTACAATGGATGAAAAGCAAGCAGTTCGATGATGGCATGCTAAGTCACGTCGAGAAAATGAAAGTATCACAAGTACTGGTATTTAATCTTGAAGGAATCAGATATCGCTTACTGCGTGTAAAATAGAGCAAGGCTACTTTCTTGCCGTAAACACCAGTGCAATGCCTCCCAAAATGAGCAGTGTAGAGATCCCGGTTGATACCGTGATCGCTTCACTCAACACTAACCACCCTCCAAGGCTTGCCAGGGCCGGTACCGAAAGCTGAACGACGGACGCCCTCAATATAGACAACTTGGGTAACACCGCATACCAGATTGCATAACCTATCCCAGAAGCGACCGATCCGGAAAGTACAGCCAGCAAAATACCACGCGCGGTCATGCTTTCTATTTCCATTGAGATTGAGAAAATCCCCCCCATTAGCACTGCCAGCATTGATGCTAACAAGAAGCTGATAGACATGGTGAGAATGGCCGGGCGTTCACTCGAGCGTTTACCTAAAATGGTAAAAGCAGCCCAACTTATACCCGCTATCGCCATCAGTGCTGCAGCGAATAAATCAGGCCTAGTCGCATTAGGGATCAGTAAATAGCCAAACCCAATCAGAGAAACACCTAACCCACTCCACTCCATAAGGTGCATTTTATTGCCACTGAAAATATGAAAGCCAATCATGCTAAATTGAACTGAAGCAAAGAGGATCAAGGCTCCGGTTCCGGTTGCAATCTTTACGTAAGAAAATGAAAATGCCGCCGCATAGCCAAACAGCATCACCGCACCGACAATGTCTGATTTCTTCCAGTTAGTTGGAGAATAGGACGCCCTTGAGTGCATAGCTAAAGTTAAAACCGCCAGCGTAAACGCGCCAGACACTAACCGGACCAGGGTGAATCCCCCGGCATCAATCGAACCTTCAGCCAACGCCAATCGGCATAATATCGAATTACCGGCAAATGCCAGCATAGCGCTTATCACGAAGAACGTATTTATTACTGGTGAGCTTGACTGTGAACCACTGTTCAATGACGAGTTTTGCAATGAAGAATGCCTATTAATAATTTAAAGGGTTGTTCCCTTCATGATGAGCCGAAGAGACAAAAAATGCTAGCCGATAAAACTAGCCATCACTCCCTCGCAACATCAAAGGTCAATATCGACCCAAAACAGGTTGATAAGGTATTGCTTTTATGTGAGGTGTTTGGCACTATCAAAATGATTTAGCACGGATTATTATCGGTAAAAGCAAAGGAATGTGCATGAAGCTTTTAAATTGTAATATATTAATTGATGGTGATCGTTTTTTTACTTTTAGTGATGTTGAAGAAACACTTGAATTTCTAGATCTGCGTCTAGAAAAACAAGAGGTAATTAGTGCAAAGCTAGAAATAATTGCAGATAAAGGTCAGCGTGTTTTTTGGTTCAATTCTAAAGAAGCCTTACTTGACTCTCTAATGAGTTGCTAAATACTGTAATAAAACTGACATAATAAGCCAGCTTTATTTCGTTGTAACGACAGTTAGGATAACAAGCAGAATACAGCGGAAATATATGAAGGCTCGACCTCACCCCCACCTTGTTAAGATGTTGAATCTTCATTTCCCGATTGCTTTATTTGTCGGTTAAATTCACGGTCTGCTAATTCCTGTTCATCATATAAGTCTTCTAGCACCACCTGATCCATTGCCATCACATCAAACAGCTGCTCTTTACAATAATCTTCAGTCCAGCCTTGTCTTATCTCATTATCGACTGCAATTTTGTTTACGTGCTCTGCAGCAAAGTGGGCGTAATGTTCAAACAGCTCTTCATCGGTACCGTTAGCAACCCAAGACAGTTTTTTAAACCACATTGCAGATTGCTCTTCGCTGATATGATCATTGACCTTACACACTGACATCGCTATTAATGACTCATCATAATCACTGTAATGTGGAAGCGTATTATGGACATGCGCTCCGCAGGCCAGTGCCAAACCAGAAAACAACATTGATAAAACTACGATACACTTTTTCATATTGATTTCTCCTGCTGCGGTAACGTACACATTTGTTCAACATGGCCTTTGTGTTCAGCATCTTTGATTAATTGCTCCCCCATAGACATGCCTTCCAAATACATCTCACTGTCTTCGCTAAAGCTAAATTCCTCACCCAGTATCTCGACCGAGAGCCCTTCTATCGTCTCTCTCATCACCAGTGACGTTTTCTGGAGATATTCAGTGGGCATAGTGCCAAGATCCACACAATATTTATTCACCGTCTCGACTGCCGCAGCGGCCATTACCGCGTTATCACGGCTAAACAAGGTATCATGGTCATGCTGAGCGGCGTGAATAGTCGCAGAACTAAATGAGGCCACAGCCGCCAACAGGATTAATAATGCGTTTTTCATCTTAATACTCCTACCTTTCAATTAAATTTGGTGGGGGCACTCACTGAGTGCCCAATATTCAGCGGTTATTGTGTCGTTTCACCCTCACGGGTATCTCGATACGGGTCTGCTGAAGCCTTTTGGTGCACAGAGCGAGGCTCAAGGCCATGTGCTTCACGCATCTCATCCACCATTCTCTGCTTCTCTCCCATGCCTTTCTTCATGCTCTCTGGAAGCGCTTCTGTCGGAACAATCAAATCTCTATCAAGTGGCCACTCTTTTAGCAGCTGGGGATGATAACCTTCTGGATAATACAAAGACTCATCAATTTCTAAATCACGGATCTCTTGCTCTTGAATATCAGCCCGTGAATTCTTCGGCATAGGCACTCTGAACACCTCTCCATCATTGAGGTTGAACTGTGGCGCTCGGTTATTCGGAAAATCAGGAATAATCCCCTCTCGAACCCAAGCTTTATCCGGCGTGACATTAGCAACGATCATATCTGGCGCACCAAAATGATATGGCCCTTTCCAATGCTCACGTACCTGAGCAACCGTTTCGTTATTGTAATATGGGTCAAATTCCATATGCGTTGTCATGAACAGGCGCGGTTGCACTTCATTCGCTAACCAACCAGCGGCGAACGCTGACGTATGATGAGTATCAATGGTGTAACGCGTAAGGAACGCCGGGACACCTTGCACAATCGATGAGAGCCCAACTAGCTCTGTTTGTGTTTCTGTGACAAATAAGTCACAACCTTTCCCGTATTTCACATCAAGCTCGGTTGGTCGGCCATCACCCGTCCAGACAAAACACAAATTTTCATCGTCATTGATTGTCCAATCTAAACGGTAAGCTGACGCGCCATCTTTTGCGTGTGAACGACGCCAGTGGGAAACTTTTACATCATCCACATCATAGATAATTCCCCCATCATCTTTAAAATCGAACTCAACAACTTCGATGTCATTACCCGATGGGAATACATCAAATGCATCTTGGTGCCAGGACAACATTTGCAACATGCCTTCTACCATATGGCGTGTACCATCTTCCGGGTTACGCCCTGATGGACCATAAATGGTCAGCGGCTTTTCCCAGCGTCCGTTCCACCCGCCAAATTGGTATAGGTAAGGTAGCGAGCCGAAATGGTCAACGTGTAAGTGGGTGATGAAAACTTTATCCAGTTCATTAAGCGCGACACCAGCACCGATGTAATTGGCTATTGATGCCTCTCCCAAGTCGAACACGAAATTATCACCATTACCTAGCTCAACATAAATCGATGTATTCGCTTGTCCTGGGCGGATCATTGGCGATGTCCCCATAAAAGTAACTCGCATTTCGTTGTATATCAGCTCTTCCGTACGGGGATACCAGTTTGCAGCGGTTACCATGTGATCCATCGGCTCAATGCCATCAAACATCAAACCTTCTTTCCATAATTCTTCACCAGTTTGAATATCGTTTTTTAAACCACCTTGCAAAATGGCGTGTATTTCTTCTGGTGATGAATAAATCTTACCGCCTTGTTTCAATAACTCTTCGGTACTGACGTTTTGTTCGTAATTGAAATGCTTATAACCACTAAAACTGGCTGAATTCTCTGATTGATAATGTTCAAACGGATTATTAGCCAATGCGCTTGTCGAGACCAAAATTGCCCCTACAAGTGTTGTTAGTGTTCTGCTATTCTTCATATGTAAGTGCCTACTGTGAATGAAAAAACAGGGCCACATCCATATGGTTTTTTGCCTGAGCCAATGAGTTTGCTACTCACTCCGTGCTCCGTTGATGAGCTAATTATGCCGATAAAGAGTTAACCGATATAGGGTCTGAACTTTAGATAAAACCTCACTTTCATTTATGTATCTATGGCCATATACAGCCTATGCATCAGTGAGGTTGCCCACTTTGCTCTCCTTCAATTAGCTCTTATACCAGTCTGGATAAGTCGTTGATCAAATATTTATATTGGTTGGTATTATGTTCCTTCAGGCAAAAAAAAGCCGCCCAATGGACGGCAAAAGCGAGGTCGTACAAACAAATAGTAAGTTATGTCAGCATATTCAATAAACTTGAGCGAGTGTGGGTAGTGCTGAAAATGCAAAAGTTAAAAGCAGTGCCAACAAATTAATTAGTCGATCTATAAACTTGCAGTAATTCACCGTTACTTCTCCGTCATGATTAGCAAGTCCATTTGCAAGTTACGATCATTTGGTGGCAATCATTTTGTGAATATCCGAGGTTTATCACTGTTAACCCACTGATGTTGGAGTAACAGTATTAAACACATCGTGCTTTATTTAAAGAAAGTCAACTTATGGTCATACATAAATTCTATTTATACCAGTCTGGATAAGTAATTGATCTATGTATTACGCAGGAAAAATGGCTGTTATCAAGGCAGAGATTGCAATAACTAGTGGCTCTAATTACAAAATATCTAACATAGATAGCAGCGATTTTAACCAATAAAACTGATCAAATACTTATTTAGGTTGGTTTATATATTCAGGTGTTTTTTAAGTTGCTCACGGATGGTTTTATGAAGGGGATCATCAATATAACGGCGATGGTAAACCATCTTAAATGCAATATCTTCCAGCTCGAAGGGAAATTTATGTACCTTTAACCCAAGTAATGGCGCTAATTTATCGGCAACAGAAGCACTACTTGCTCCAAGGTAATCACTATTAGCAACCAAAACCAACATACTCGAAATGGAACTTGTTTCGATGGCAACATCTCTTGGCTTAACGGGCACTTTTGATAAAAAATTAAGCGTATCCAAGTCAGCTCGCTTCAGTTTAAGGGCGACATGCTTTTCATTATAAAATTGCTCAAGTGTTAGGTCACCTTGTAGCCTTGGATGATTGACGCGTGAAACACAAACCGGTGTTTCTAAGCAGCAATCCTCCGTAATATACGCATGCTGTTTAGTGGTTATCACATCGATAGCAAGATCAACCTTCTGTGTCATCAAGTCATCAAAGATCTGCTCTTCGCTCAACGGGCTTTCCATAAAAATAATATCAGGCGTACTGGCAACGATGTGCATCAACGCCTCATGGCAATAGACTTTAATCGTATTCTTCTGTGTCTCTATCGTTTCCAATACCGAAAGTGGTGACTCGATTTTATTGGCAAGGGCTACTGCAGCGCCTGTAGGGGAGATACCTCGCCCTTCCCTCACAAACAACGGCTTACCAACTATCTTCTCTAACCGCCTAATGGCTGCACTAACCGCTGGTTGGCTCAGTTCAAGTTGCTCGGACGCCAGGGTAATTGAGCCATTTTTGTACACGGCAATAAAAGTACTTAGCAGATTCAGATCCATCTTCAAATGCTCCTTTAGGCTAATGCCAATCCGTAATATAACCTTTGTACGGGGCCACACCTGTTTGCCAACCGAAAGAGAATGCCACCTATACAACCCGAGATGACTTTTAATTCGCTGAACTGGCCGTCACTTAAACTATAACGCTTTTTCAATGGCTTCTACCATTGCTGATTCTGTGGGGCTAATTTGGCTAGAGTAATGTTAATTGAGGTATCCGATCACTTTTTTGGTTCTGACCTCGGTTAAAAGACTTAACCCGCAGTTGATCCTTGATACATGACTGACTCCTAATACCAATAAGCCGCAAAAATTGCGGGAGTAAAGCACACATTAAGTATGCATTGGCCCGATGAACTGATCACAACTTGCTCGCTAATTAAGCATATACCACCCCTATCCCTTTAACCCTGTCGCCTGCTCCATTACACTTGGCCTGTTAAAATCGCAGTATCACGCCGAAGGACAGTTCGAATGCCACAAGTAAACATTATTCCAAACCCTCAAATCGCCATTATCTTCAAAGGTTGGGCTGAAGACTGGGCCAAAGAAGGTCAAACAAATCAGAAAGACATGGCCAACAAGTTCCACACCGTATACCGAATTGCGGCTGACATGTTCATCAAAGGCGGTGAAGTCGATATGGAATTTCTAACGGCTTTGTTTGAGGACTGTAAGCAGAAGCTTGAAAATGCCCAAGCGATGAATAACAAAGTAAAGCTGATGTTTAAAGAAGACGACGAACGCGCTGACGCGATCATCGCCAAAATTAACACCACAGCACAAGATGCCGCACACGTGGTACGCTACCTAGGCCAGCTGCTTAAGCCTTCGCCAGCGCATTAGTACCAGCCAAGTAAAACACTTAAACCATTTATTGGCTTAGAAACCGTTGGAAAAGTGGACGAGATAGCTGGGTATGACTCGCTTAAAGCGTATCTCTCCACTTTACCAATGCATGAATATGTTCCGGCCCAATACCACAGCAGCCACCAATCGTCCTCGCACCAGCTTGATACCAGCAGTTAGCAAAATCTACATAATCACTCGGTGAAAGCTCCCGTACTGCCTGTAAGGTATCGTTGGCCTGATGATCAGACTTTATTGGCGTGAAATTATTGGCATAGGCACCAATTTCTATATCCGCATTAAAACCATCAGTAACCGCTTTGGCCTCCTTAATCGCTAGCTCCATGACCTCAGGCACCGAGCAATTAAAGAAAATACCCGCTCCGCCCACCTCACAGACTCGCTTAGCCGCCTTATTGACAGGCTCACCGGATCTTAATCTACCCTCTCCCTCTGTATCATCAAGAGTGAAGGCGTAATAACATGGTTTATTGGTGTCACTCAGAACAGCTTGAATCACCTCGAACTCGTCAAGACTAGAGATAGTCTCTGCAATCCAAACATCAACATACGGGTCTTGCGCAACAAAGAGAGACGTAAATATACCGACAGCCTTAACGGGGTTGAAAAGATCCGGTCGATAACTCCCAAAAGCCGGTGGAATGCAACCGGCTACACGTACTTCTCGTTCGCTTTCTGCTACAGCAGACTGAGCGATAGCAGCGGCCTCACCGGCTAAACGAGGGCCATCGGATGCATACAGGGTTTCACCAAGATGAAAAGGGACGCAAGCATAACTATTGACAATAATGATTTCAGCACCACTTTCAATAAAGCGCTGGTGTGCCTGATAGACATACTCAGGGGATTCAATAAGTGCCTGTGCACTCCATAAAGGCTGGGAGAAGGGTGCTCCAATGCGTTTGAGCTCACGCCCCATTCCACCGTCAAGTATGGTTACTTTCTTCATGATAAACTCTATACAACTTAACTACTATTTAATTGAACCATAATGCCAATAAACTCACCGAATGAACATTCAATACGGCTTGATACTGATACTGGGGTAGCGTGTCACCTGTCACGTTTTCACTTTTTTAAAGTCGAAATTTCACCTTTGCCTTAATGCCAGTAGTGATGGCTTTATCGATATTAAATATCCAGCGCGACTACATCGAAAATAGCGTTTTATTCCACCAATTATTTCTATACGCTTAAGCCGATTTTGAACATAAAGGCTATAAGCACATGAAAAAGCTATATATTGCTGCCATTACACTTGCTATAACGTTGTCTTCCCAAGTCAGCGCAAACGATGAAAACCGCCAGCGTTTAGGTATTGGTTATAGCACGACTGATGCTGAGGTGATGGGGCTAAGCTTTGGGTATGGGGATGGTATCAAACTTGAGTTTGGATATGATTTCAACAAATACCTTAGCGCTCACGTCTCGTACGAGCAAAATAACGAAAGCATTTTGCGTGGTGATACACTGAAGCTAGGTGGCGATGCCGGCTATACATTCTACAGAGAAAATGTCTCGATAAAGCCTTTCATTTCAGGTGGTCTCTATTTATATGACGAGAACTTCTATGATGACAATGGCGTATATTTCGGCTTTGGTGCACGAGCATCTTATAAAAATTTCTATGTTGATGTAAGACAAGAATTTTTTGACATGGAAGATCAGGGCGTTGACGTTGATATTGACCAATTTTCCGTTACCATTGGCCTAAAAATCTAACCAATAATACCAATCTGGATAAGTCGTTGATCAAGTATTTGCACTGGAAAAATCGTTGTTATCAAGGCAGATATTGCAGTAACTAGTGGCTCTAATGACAAAATATCTAACGCAGAGAACAGCGGTTTTAACCAGCAAGACTGATCAAATATTTATGTAGGTTGGTATAAAGTAGCCAAATTTAAGGCAACGAAATACTTTCTGTCGTAACACCTGTTACATATAAGAAAAGCGCTACCTGAGTAGCGCCTTCATAACGGTATAGTAACTATTGAAGTAATTACTTAGCTTGGCACAGCTTAACTGCATTGCCCAATACATTCAGGCAAGTTAAGCGACCTACTCCACCCGGTACAGGTGTAATCGCCGCATCGGATAGATGGCCATCTTGGTGCTTAATATCACCCACCAACTTACCGTCGATACGGTTAATACCCACATCAATGATCAATTGACCTTCAATAAACTGAGTATTATCCAACGTACCGTGGTAACCGGTTGCAACCACAATGACATCGAACTTATTCCAATCAACAGCCGCTAGATCTGATCGGCTGTTAAAGCTCGATATCGTACTCTGACGATTGATTAGCTCAATAGCCAGAGGCTTACCAACAATGTTACTACGACCCAGAATAGCAACCTTCAAACCCGGGAAGCTAAACTCACCGCAGTGCAACTCGATAATATCAATCGCCGCCTGCACTGTGCATGGAAGTACCGGGTTCTGCCCTAGTACCAACTGTCCGAGCGCTTCAGAGCCAAACCCATCGACGTCAACCGCAGCCGATAGATCTGGAGCTTCCAAACCGTTAGGTAAAGGCAATTGGAATAAGATAGGATGATCGGTTTTCGCAGCCAAGCTATCGAGATCGCCCTGTGTTGTCCCTTCTTCAGGAAGGATAATATGATGGCAAGGAAGTTCAAGAGCCTCAAAAAGGCGAACCTTGTTTCTCACATAGACCTTACTAGCAGGATCATCACCGACAGTAACAATAGTCAGTTGAACGGGCACGCTGTCTGTATCGATTATCTCTTTAAGTTCAGCCAACTTGGCTTCATAGAGTGTATTAATTACTGCTTTCATACTACTTACTGTTTGTGACGAATCTCTTGTTTATAACCAACTGATTCTACTTCAACATTGAGATAGGACAATTAAAATGTGTTTGTTATCACATAATTGCCCTATCTCTACAGATTATGCAGTAACTGGTGTCGCTTCAACCACTTCTTGCTCTTTAGCGCGTAGTACTTTCGTTACGTGCACTTTCATCACAACAGAAATCGCCAACGCCACTGTCAAGATACCCACGAAGATATACATAGTCATGGTGTAGCTACCAGTAAGGTTACGCACGAAAGCCGCTAGTGATGAGCCAGATAGACCCGCAAGCGCCCATGCTGTCAGTACGTAGCCATGGATTGCACCTAATTGCTTGGTACCGAAAAGGTCACCGATATATGCTGGAAGTGTAGAGAAACCACCACCGTAACAAGTCATGATAACGAAGACGACGGCTTGGAAAGCAAGTGCGTGTGAAAGTGAAGGCAGCATAAAGAAAGCGACAATCTGGATAACAAAGAACATCATGAATGTGTTCGGACGCGTCAGATAATCAGAAGCTGCAGACCATAGTAGACGACCAAGGCCGTTTAGTAGGCCCATGACACCAACCATCGTTGCTGCTTCCATTGCTGTTAGACCCGCAATTTCCTGTGCCATCGGTGATGCTGCAGAAATAATAGCGATACCACAAGTGATGTTGATGAAAATCATCACCCAAAGGCCCCAGAACGTTGGAGTACGTACCGCATCGTTAGCACTTGATTGGTTCAGATCACCTGCTGGTTTTTTAGCAACAGTACCGGCTTCTTTGGTTTCAATCATAGAAGCTGGCTTCCAACCTTCTGGTGGACGCTCTAAGTAAAGCGATGCAGAAAGCATAACAACAAAGTATGTCGCACCCATGATGTAGAAAGTAGAGGACAGACCAACAGCACTAATCAATGCTTGTATTACTGGGCTTGCAATCATGGAAGCAAAACCAAAACCCATAATTGCCAAACCGGTTGCTAAACCACGACGGTCAGGGAACCACTTAATAAGTGTCGAAACCGGTGTGACATAGCCCATACCAAGGCCGATACCCGCCAAAACACCATAGCTAAAGTACAGCATGTATAGACTTTCCATCGCAACAGCGACACCTGCGCCGGCAATACCTATACCAAAGAAGCTAGCAGCAATCATGCCTGTGAAGCGTGGCCCTTTTTTCTCAACCACATGGCCCATTACCGCTGCAGAAGCGCCAAGGAAGAAA
Source organism: Photobacterium sp. DNB23_23_1 (assembly GCF_052873815.1). Lineage (NCBI taxonomy): Bacteria > Pseudomonadati > Pseudomonadota > Gammaproteobacteria > Vibrionales > Vibrionaceae > Photobacterium > Photobacterium sp. DNB23_23_1. Next base: position 85,833 of record NZ_JBNNXT010000005.1, read on the forward strand.
ATAGCGATACCAAAGGTTAGCGAGATCTGTTGTAAATCCCAACCAAAAGCCTCATGAAGCGGATTGGAGAATACACTCCAAGCATAAACTGAACCAATGGAAATATGAATACCTACCGCAGCGAGAGCTATTAACCAGCGGTTTTTCACTTGTGCTGTTTTCATTTTTGAGTTACCTAAAATTCGAAGACAGCAATACACTATATGAAATAAATTGTGAGAAAAACAAAGGCAAAATGCCGCTGGCATTACTAAAAGTTAATGCTGAAATAAAGATTTTCAATGGCATACAAAATGAAATTAGGCGTTTTTTTAAGATTATAAAACACATAAAAGAACATCTTTTAAGCTATTGATAAAATTAATATTTAATACTTTTATCATGATTTAACACACTTCAAACAACTCGGTATACCCGCGGTATCCGATCGCTCGCTCCTACTATTTGCAATCTAACTTTCCATTCTTGGTAGTTATTTTTTGAAATAGCAGCGCTAAGTTTGTCTAAATATTAATCAACAATACTGATTACAAAAATCAAAAGTTAAAGATAAATTGATAGTAAATTGACAATTCCCTGAAAAACAAACGCTATTTTGCTGGTTAAATATCGATTCAACCAATACAAAAGCACAAAGCAAAAGAGTGAGGGCTATATGGATCAGGCAGAAGGTTTACGAAGCATTTTTCAGCGTCAGCAGTGTATTCAACAAGTACGCAGCTATCACAGACAAATCAGGGAGGCAGTTGCTCATGGTAAAACACAAAAAGTAAGTCAGTTACTTCATTTATTAGAAACCGCACAACTACAGTTGGAAGCAACCTATGATCAACCATCAAGGTTTGTTCACTAGTCAGTAATGGCAAAATTACAGGTAACACTAACGTAATGGAATTCACCCTACCAACGATCACAGAAGTATTTACCTGCAAGCTAGCTAAAACGTATTGGTTACCCGTTACGCCGTGATTCGCAGTAGCCATTACCAAGCTGATGCATTGGTTTATTGTGGCGGTAACACTTGGGTATTGAACAAGACATTACATGACCTTGGCCTTATCGGGCGTATACAGCTAATCAATAACCCTCATTTATATCTACCACTTTATATACCAAACACCGTAGCCTTAGAAACATCCACCACATAATTACAGGCCAATAGATTGCGGCCAATAAGTAGCTTGTCAGACATCAGGCTTCTGTCTTTAAGATTCGCTTCAACACTGTAGTCGCGAGTGGCCAAGCTCAGGTCCAGCTTTACGCTGTATCGCATTTCAGTGCCAAGGGAGTTTTGGATTTGGCGTACATGGGTGATCTTCTTGCGCATGTGTACACTTTCACCCTGTTCATTGGCTGTGATGAAGTTAATCATCTTACCAATGTTGTCTTCTGCTTCAGGCGAGAAATCTTCTATTTCGATATTGGTTGCGTGAAGAGAGGTTCGGGTAGCCCCGGTATCAATCCGTGAGCGAAAATTCAAGTTGGCTACTGGTATGTAGAAGGTTTCTTTCTGTCCTATGACTTTTTTATCCATCTCAATACCACACGTTTGTGCAGCATCTCCTTGAACATGACCTTGAGTGTGTTCACTCGCCGATACGCCTGCCGATAGCATGAGCGAAATGACGGATACGAACGCCCCTTTACTTCCTTGCACCTTCAACATGACAACTCCCTTTCATGTTATTCGTTCTAATATGACTTATACAGAAATCACTATCACTAAGCCTAAGAACATACTTGCAAAGTAAGTTGACAGCCTCAAGTAACAGCAAAAACCATTTACAATTTTCCACAAAAAACCGCGGTTATTGCTAACCGCGGTTTTGAATATAATACAAGCAGAGGCCTCAAACACTGTTTGAGGCCTTTTTAATTAAAAGTGGAATCTAGTAAAGAGCACGCTCGGTTCTTAAACCTTTAACCAAACTCACACACATCAACAGCAAGACAAAGCTAAATGGCAAGGCTGTTGCAACAACACCAGACTGGAATGCTTGCAGTGCTTCCGAACCACCAATCCATAGCATGGCCGCAGCAATTGCCCCCTCGACTGTTGCCCAGAAGATGCGTTGAGGTACGGGTGCATCGACTTTACCGCCAGCGGTAATACTGTCGATAACCAATGAGCCTGAGTCTGACGAGGTAATAAAGAAGATCAAAACCAAGGCAATAGACAACACTGAAATCACAGAACTAAACGGTAGTGCATCGTAAACATGGAACAGAGTTAGCGAGATATCAGTCAGGCCATTCGCCCCTAGCTCACCGACTTTATTTACAACCTGATCGATAGCTATGCCACCGAAAATTGACATCCAGATAATAGTCATCAGGGTTGGTACAAAGATCACAGCGAACAAAAACTCACGCACTGTTCGGCCCTTAGATACTCGGGCAATAAACATACCGACAAATGGTGACCATGAAATCCACCATGCCCAGTAGAACACAGTCCAGCCATGCATCCAGGTGGTATCATCACGTCCATGCGGGTTACTCAACTCTACGATATTGCCAAAGTAAGCCATGAAAGTTTCTGGCAGTGCCACTTTCACCACATCAAAGCCAACGTATGCCACAAACACCAACAATACAAAGGCAAACACCATATTGACGTTACTTAGCAGTTTTACCCCGCCATCAATACCGCGGATCACAGAGAAAATCGCAATCGCCGTTACAAACGCAATCACGCCCATCTGCATACCGATACCACCTTCAGTACCGAACACATGGTTAATACCACTAGTTGCCTGCTGTGCACCCAAACCAAGTGATGTCGCCAAGCCAAACAATGTCGCCAATACCGCTAAGATATCGATAACGTGGCCCAGCCAGCCCCATGCCCTATCACCAAAAATTGGGTAAAACACAGAGCGGATAGACAGAGGAAGGCCCTTATTGAACGCGAAGAATGACAACGCTAGACCAACAATGGCGTAAATCGCCCAACCGTGGATACCCCAGTGAAAAATGGTCGCACCCATAGCCAATGCTTTAGCATCTTCGGTATACGGCTCAACATTGAACGGTGTACCCCACCAATTGGTGAAGTAGGCCGTAGGCTCGGCAACTCCCCAAAATAGCAAACCGATACCCATACCTGCAGCAAACAACATCGCCAGCCAAGATACCCTTGAATGCTCTGGCTGAGCTTCTTTACCACCAATTCGGATCTTACCCAATGGCGAGAGCATCAACCCAATAGTGAAAACAAGGAAAAAGTTAGTCAGCCACATGAAGAACACATCAAAATCGTTGAGGATCCCATTTTTCACGCTGTTTAGCGCTTCTTTAGCTGTTTCAGGGTCGATGAAAAAAAGTGCGGCGAGGAAAATTAAGATGAGCCCAGCGCTGGTGCCGAACACAGGGTTATGTATATCAAAACCCCATTTCTGAATGTTGTCCTGACCCACCTGATAGTCGGTCGTCTCGATACTATATTTCTTTAGTACACTATCCATAATACTCTTTAAACGCTTTATTATTGATGCTTCCCTATCCAAGAAAAGCACATTTGAATTGCTAGTGACAATGAAACAATTTAGAGCACTAAACAATTAATAATGTCGACACAGGTTACCAGCTCTTGATAAACAATTCAAATACAGCAATATGATGGTTTTTTGTACTATTTATTGCACCCCATGACGATTTCATTGATACGGGCACTAAACATTGGACTACTAAACGTGTTATTTAGTGCTTCTTTAGGATTCGAAACATTATGTGCTTTAAGTAGCCAAAGAAGGTGACTCAGATAGCGTTTATGACCTTCAATACTGCCGTATTTCAACCTCCAATTATTCGAAGCAAAGGCTAGGAAATAAAGTCATGAAAGACCACATAAATACAACATAAAAAAACGGCAACCACCTAATAATTAAGCAATTGCTTAACTATTTTGTAATTGCCGTTAAATCAAATATACGTGGGCTCTAGAGATACCTTTTTTATCTCACCACTCCCCCACCAGCAATCGGCTCTTAACGCCTTTTATCTGCAACCCCATAGCTTCGAATACATCGTCGAAGTTGCGACATTGCGGCATTACGACATTGCGGCGATAGGTTAAGCCTGCTTCAATTGATGTCGTGTCAAGTTCACGGTTGATCACCCATTTTTTGTTTTGTTAGATCCAGTTCGTTTAGCGCAGTATTTCCACATTAACAGCAATACTTCATCACATCCGTTTTGTGGAGTTAAGAGCAAACACACCTACTCAAAACAAGTACAACCATCCCATTAACTCATCATGATTATGTAAACCAATCAATTTATAGATCGGATTACGACTTTGGGTTAGGTGTTTGACTTGATTAATCTAGCTGCCTTTAACTGGGTGTAATCTTTATAAATAGCCTTGATTCTACTGATTTTAAGTATATATTAGGGCCTTGATAAAAAAGTACTGGATAAATACACATGACCTCATACAACAACGCTGGAGCATCACACATAGATGTCGAGAAAAAGCTCAATGCCGTTGGCTCAGCACAACGTGAACGGCTAGCCTTTATAGACTTTGCCCTTTACTTCCTTGGTGAGGTCACACGGAAAGATTTGATCGACCGCTTTGCGGTTGGTCATGCTGCTACTACTCGAGACTTTGCGCTTTATAAAGAGATCGCGCCGGATAACCTCAAGCTAGATATGCGATCAAAAAAGTACTACAAGCAGCCTGATTTCAGCCCGTTGTTTAATCTCGATCTGAAAAAGACGCTAGCAACGATCTCTCTGGGCTATGGCGACGGTTTCTCCGGTCATCAGGATTTTCCAATTCAGTGTGAATCCCCGACGTCGCTGACCGTTCCGCGTACACCTATCATGGCGGCGCTGTGCGAAGGTATTTACCGTAACAAGCTGCTGGAAATTGAGTACATCTCCACCTCTAGTGGTAAAAGCCGCCGTGTGATTGCCCCTCACAGTCTTGTTGATTCAGGTAATCGCTGGCACGTACGTTCTTTCGACCGTAAAAATGAACAGTTCATGGATGTGGTTTGTAACCGCGTAACCTCTGTAACGATTCTTGATGATGAGCCTATAACTGATGAGCGAATTGAAGCTGATCGCCAATGGCAGAAATACATCGAGGTTAAGCTGATCCCTCACCCACATCAAGGGAACCCAGAAGCTATCGAGCTGGACTACGAAATGAAAGAGGGCAAGCTGACCATTGAAGTTCGTGCCGCGCTTGCAGGATACCTGCTAAGAAAGTGGGAAGTTGATTGTAGCGAAGATGGCCGATTGCATGAATACGTTGGTTATCAGTTAGCTTTAGCTAACCCACAAGCACTGTACCAAGTAAACAGCGCTACTCTGGCGCCGGGATATAAATCGAAAGAAAGCTAATATTGCTGAAATAGCCCAGTACATCATCATTGAACCGTCTTTATGGGCGGTTTTTACTCTTTAGCGCTAAATAACAAAACCAACGGTAGGCCGCAACGGCACTATCAGCTGTTGCAGTAATACCGCCAGTTATTTCAGTCAGCACTATTTGGGAATATTAAACGACTTCTCGCCTTTACAAGTAAAGGTAAAGTAGCGACTGCGCTCATGGAATGCAGAAAAACCTTGGCCACGACAAAAAGCGCCATTGAGCTCATGCATGTATGCCAAGGTATCTTGATCTTTGACCGAGAAATAACTGTTGTTATCGCAGACGACACGAATTTTACCGTCATCACCTTGGGCATAAGACTGAACTTTGGAGCCGCACAAGGTAAAACTGGCTTCGACAAACTCGTCAGCACGCTCATCAACAGACTTAGAACATCCTGCTATCACCAGGGGCAAAAAAGTCACAAGCAGTACTTTCTTCACAACCGGTCTCCTACACATATATTGGTAAATGTCTAATAATCAGTGTAGTGCGGGTTTACAATTGCCGTGTCTCAATTCTTGTATAAAAGACTTTTTATTTAATTGAGTATCAATTTTATCCGTTAATCTGTCTTTTTTTGCCTTTAGGCTCATCAATACGACGGCGGTGCCAGATAGAGTAATGGCGCAGTCCTGCTGGGCCGTGGGCAATAACCACTGACATCACGAGGATGATAATGAACAACTCAGGTTTGTGTTGCGGGATCAAGAAAAAGCAACTGAGCAGACCTAACTTTAGGTAAGTCAGTACACCTTTTAACTGGATGAGCCATAGCCGCGATTGGCGAATTTCCAATCCAGTCATAATTAAGCCTGTCACCATTGCCATAATCCACCAATGAATCCACAGCGACTTATCTACCCCATATAGGAACCCGCCTGCACTGCATGCAATGCCGAGGATGTGCATGGCACGAATAGCCGTTTTACTTAAACGCTGAATCCAAAAGCGGGTTTCAGGCATGCCGAATAGCTCTTCTTGATGGGCAGACTTACCGCGCTTCGAGCCTGAAGGCTTTCTATCAGAAGATGAATTGGCATCAGTGGAGGGTTTGCGAGGTTGATTCATGGTAATGACAGGGTATTCAAACAATGCGGTGAAGAATACCCTTTATGGACAACGATGTCTCTAAGCCAGAAACGGCAACAGCCTATTTTTATAAGGCTTTTAACGTGGCGCTTTCGTCAATGTGGTGATTTCACCATCAACAACAAGGTAGCAATCCATTCCTGCCGCCAATGCTGCACGTTGACCTAATTCAGTATCTTCAAATACCACGCAGTCATGTGGTTCAACACCCATACGCTTGGCTGCTTCTAAAAAGGTGTCTGGATTAGGTTTATGGTTAACGACATCATCCGCTGTTACCAATGCATCTAACATAGGTAGAATGCCTGTCTGGTCAAGCAGAGGCTCGGCATTAAACATGCGGCTTCCCGTACCTACGGCCACTTTTTTACTGCCTTTATTATCGAGCAGTACTTGATACACCGGATCAATCACTTCACCCTTATGGATTATTTCGTCGTAAAACTTGTATTTGGTATTCGCTAAACGCTCTACATCGAAGTTTTGACAGAAGGCTCGATTGATCTCATTGGCAATTCTTACGCTAGGCATTCCGCCCAAATTATAAAACCACTCGCGATCAAAGGGTATCTCATGAATTGCACAAGTTTTTTCCCATGCTTCTAGATGTGCTGGCATTGAATCAACCAACGTTCCATCCATATCGAAAATGATACCTGTGTAGCTTGATAAATCCATGTTTCTCCTTGTTATTTTCTTTGTGTTTTGGGCTTTATCTCCCTCCAATACACCCGTGCATCGTAACGGCACTGTATGACACTTATATTGCAATCACTGCCTAATGTAAACCTCTACATTCAGTAAACCCGTATGCCCCAAGAAACTGACACTTGATTGATTCTGTAAGAGCTATGGAGACATCCAGGCATAAGAAAGCAACGCAATTGTTCACATATTAAGCAGAACAATCTACTCATCACATAAAAAATAGCAAAACCTTCCTGAACTAGGTATACATGCAATAATTTTATATATATATATTCAGCTGATAATCATTAATATTCACTGTGCCTTTTTTGATATTGGACGTACAGCTAAGGAACGCGACATGGGCCAACCAGACATTACCTCTCTCATACCAATTATTGTCACCCTCGCCTTATCCCTCACAACACGAAATGTTGTCATCGGTTTATTTGGCGGTGTTTTCAGTGGCGTCGTTATGCTCAACGGTGTTGCACCGCTTGATACGTTCGGCACTTTGGTCAAGGACTATCTCGTCCCTCAACTCACCGACAGCTATAACGCAGGTGTGATCGTTCTGCTGGTATTTATTGGTGGCTTTGTCGCCTTGATGGAACAATCCGGTGGTGGACAAGCTTTTGCTGCGAAGGTTACCCACTGGATCAGTAGTAAGTGTCGTGCTCAGCTATCATCATGGTTTGGTGGCATTTTTATTTTCTTCTCCGATTTAGGTACGCCGCTTATCGTTGGCCCAGTTTTCCGCCCGTTATTTGATAAGCTCAAGCTGTCTCGTCAAAAACTTGCATTTATCATTGATTCTACTTCTTCACCTGTCGCGATATTGATCCCTTTTATTGGTTGGGGTGTATACATCATGGGCTTGCTGCAAAAAGAATTCAGTGCAATGGATGTCGCTATCACTGACTGGGAAGCCTTCGTCAGAGCGATTCCTTTCCAGTTCTATGCCTTTTTAGCTATTTTTATTGTGCCTTTAGTGGCAATCAAAAAGCTCGATTTCGGACCGATGGCTATTGCAGAAGCGAAAGCTCAGCAAGGAATTATTACTGCAGCCAGCACTGATACCTTACAGACGTTTACGCATAAAAATGCAAAATCCTCTTTTGTATTCGCGCCACTGCTTGTCATGGCACTGGTACTCGTAATGATGCTGGCACCGCTTGGCTTCCCGTTTGAAAAGGTATCTGGCTCGGTATTCCGTGCAGCGCTTTCCAGTGCTTACTTCTTTGCCGCAATGACTTTGATTGCCCTGATGGCGTTTTACGGTGTACGTAAACTCAGTGATGGGATCAGCGTTTATCTCAAAGGCATGGGAAATATGATGCAAGTTGCCATTGTCCTTATCTTGGCCTGGACACTAAGCAGCGTGGGTAAAGAGTTGGGTACAGCGGCCTACATTGCAGAGCAAGCACAGGCCGGCTTTCCTTATTGGCTAGTACCCGCAGTAGCATTCTTGTTGTCAGCGATTATTTCTTTTGCAACCGGTTCATCATGGGGCACTTTTGCCATCATGATACCATTGGTGATCCCAACAGCCATTGCCATCGATGCCCCACTGTATGCCTGTATTGGTGCTGTTCTTTCTGGCGGGTTATTCGGTGATCACTGCTCACCAATTTCAGAAACAACGATTCTATCGTCGACAGGATCAGGTTGTGATCAATTTGAGCACTTCAGAACGCAGTTACCTTATGCATTGCTCAATGGCTCTATTGCGTTGGTGAGCTTCATTGCTGCAGGTTTGATGCAAAGCCCTGTCGTGTTGGCTTTCGCTCTTGTTTTACAAGCGTGTATGGTTTATTTACTGGCAAAATGGCAACGCAGTGCTCAAGCTTCAACCGTTAGTTCGACAGAAGCATAAAGCAATAACAGAGCAGCCAGCGTATCACGCTGGCAGCTTCATTGATCAGCTAAAACACGTCTATTTTATTTGTTGCAGGATCTTATCTAATTCACGCTTAGCTTCACCAAGCCCCATTTTTTCGCCACTCGATCAAAGAAGCCTTGGGTTTGTTTCAACTCGATCCAGTGATTAACGTAATTGATCCACACTTGATCTTCTTTGGGTAACAGCATCGCAATGGGGGTGGGTAAGCGCATACCATCGACCTTGGCCACGCTCAGTTGTGGATAGCGTTTAACCAAGGATGCGGCTTCTATATTCGATGTCACGATAGCGGTAGTTTTATTATCCAGAAGATATTGATGAGTCAATTTGGCGCTCTCGCTAACATGCTTTCTGGCATTTGGCAGCAACTCTTCCACCAAGCTTTGCTGCACCGTACCCGCAGTGGTCGTAAGAATGACCGAAGAGGCATTGAAGTCACTCCATTTGCGAAAACGCTTTGCATTCGATTTATTTACGACAGGAACAAACGCCAAATAGTAATAAGTATCGCTGTAACCTGCCAACCTTGCGCGGTGCATATTCAACGAGGCGCTCCCCGTCATATCATATTTGTCGGTAACCACACCATTAACCAGTTTTTTCCAGGATGTAGGAACATACTCAACCGTCACACCCAAGTCTTTGGCTAGCTCGGTGGTAATATCAATATCAAAACCACGATAAAAATTTGTGGCAGGATCTCGTATAGTCATCGGACTCCAGTCACCTGTTGTCCCTACCCTCAGCACGCCACGGTCAATAATCTCTGTCAACCGACTTTTGGCGGCATGAGTCACCCCTGAAAGCAATGACATCAAAATACAAACAATTACAGCGCCACTTTTGATGTACCCTGTTTTCATAGATGCCCCTGATACCCATAAAAAAACTTATCTATAAAGATAGCAGTAATTTATCTTGGCAAATTTAACCATTGGAACTTTTATAGCCTTGTAAAAACATTGAGACAGATGATTTCAGGTACTGCTTGCGTTCCTGTTCTGATTCTTCAGTTTGCTGACCGAGATATGCCCAATAGACAGCTCGACCATGGCACATCAATAAAAATTGCATCGCCGCATCGCCGCAATTCAAATTTTCTTTTAACAGGCCTTTAACGACAAGTTGCTCCAAATATGCTGCCACCATTTCAGTGGTATTCTTTGGGCCCGCATTCAGATACACCCTGGCAAGGTCGGGGTGAGTATCACTTTGTCTCACTGCCGCTTTATACGTATTCAACGCCCCGTCACTGAGTAACATGTTTTGGAACCGCCAGGCGAAGTCTTCAAGTACTTCCTCTGGCTCTCTAGGATCATCCAGCAAGCAGATATCTAGCTGATTTGCCGTACATTTAGCCCGAATGCAAGTATCAAAGAGCTCATCCTTGGTCTTGAAATGTGAATACACCGTTTGCTTGGACACCTGCGCTCTTAATGCGATGGCTTCCATGCTAATGCCATAGCCCTGCTCGCAAAACAGATCTGTCGCGGCTTTTAAAATTTGTTCCCTTTTCTGGGCACTTCTTGCAGTCAACACGCGCTCACCCTCAATTAACAAACCTATATAAGTTTTAATACAATCAAACTGGACAGTCTAGTTCCAATGGTTTATTTTTTACATATGGACTGGACAGTCTAGTTTATATCCCAAGTATTTGGATATCACAACTTAAGGCAGGGCAAGATGAAAAGGACAACAATCGCCGGTATCGTAATCGGTTCAGCATTGCTAGTAGGATGTAATACTTCTACGACATCACCAACCGATCAACAAATGAACCAGTTGTTGAGTGTCAATACGTTCACGCTAGCCCCTTCCGATCACTATAATGTCGAGCGCGAATATGTCGGGATGGTTCAAGCTGGGCAACAAGCGAATTTAGGTGCCGAACTGGGTGGTAAAGTGGCCCGTATCTTGGCTGACGTCGGCGACGACGTAAAAGCTGGTGATCCTCTCCTTATTCTAGATACCCAACTTTTAATCACCCAAGCGGATGAGTTACGTGCTCAACAGTCCCAAATCACCGCTCAACTGGACTTAGTTGAAGCGAATTTAAAGCGCCAGAATTCATTGAAGAAGAAAGGTTTTAGTGCTGATTCGGAAATTGATGCCCTCAATAGCCAGCGCAATGCACTACGTGCCAACTACCGCCAGCTCACAGCTTCTCTAGCTGCCAACCAACTCCGTCAAGAAAAGTCGACTGTCTACGCACCGTACGATGGCACTATCAGTGCTCGCCATGTGTCAAAAGGCGATGTCATTAATGTCGGTGCACCAACCCTGACTTTACTGGCGTCCACCAGCAGGGAGGCCCATATCGGCATACCCGCCAAACAGCTTGCTAAGTTGATTACTCATAGTGATTGGCAGCTGCGTGTCGGCATCAATAGTTACCCTGTCACCCTACTGAACCCCGGCGCTCGTGTCGACAGCGGATCGCGCACGGTCAAACTCCGATTTTCCTTGCCTGAAAACGCTGAAGTGATCGACGGTCAACTCGCTTACTTACAGTTCAGTGATGTACATGATAAACCCGGTTACTGGATCCCGCTTTCGGCAATGACAGACGGCCTTCGTGGCGTGTGGAATGTTTTTGTAATGAGTGATGAAGATAACCTGCATGTGGTTGAGCGTCGATCTATTCAGGTACTCCATGCCAACGCTGAATATGCTTACGTAACCGGAGCACTAACACCTGGCGAGAGATTGATTTCGGGTGGGCTTCACCGTTTAGTCCCTGGTCAGGCAGTACAACCGGTAAAAAAGTTACCACTGCCTCTGAAGACACACGATGAGGCCGTGCTATGAAGATGGAAGCCATAATTAGCAATACCCGTCTATTGGTTTTAGCTGTTGCGCTCTTGGTCGTCGCGGGTTTTTCTGCCCTCACGACGCTACCAAGGGCAGAAGATCCAGTGATCCACAACCGCCATGCTAGCATCATTACCCACTTTCCAGGGGCAACCGCCGAGCGGGTAGAAGCACTCATCACCGAAAAAATTGAAACCGAACTGCGCCAATTAGAAGAAATCAAAGAGCTATCTTCCGTCTCGAGACCGGGGATTTCGGTTATTCAAGTCGAGCTTAATGACGAGATAATCGATTCGGAACCAGTGTGGTCGAGAACCAGAGATAAGCTGTCCGATGTCACACCTTTGCTTCCGGCTGGCTCTTCTGTACCTGATTTAGAAAGCGATCATGGTTATGCCTATACCATGATCACAGCCCTCACTTGGCAAGGCGATAGCCAGCCAGATTTGCTGACTTTACGCCGCTATGCCATTGAGCTCGGTAACCGGATGCGGATCATGAGCGGCGTGGAGTTTGTCGATACCTATGGCCTACCCGATGAAGAAATCCAGGTCACGTTAGATCCTGCAGCAACTAGCGCTCTCGGCCTCTCAGCCATTTCTTTGTCACAAGCCATCGATCAAGCGGATGCTAAAAATTCAGCCGGTGAATTGGTTAATGGCCAAAACCGCTTTGCCTTAGAAGTCTCTGATTCGCTTGATACCCTCGACAGGGTGAGGCGCGTACCTATCACAATGGATGACAATGGCTTCCTGGTTCGATTGGAAGACATCGCCGAGGTAGAGCGCAAGGCTGCATCGCCACCCTCTGAAATTGGTGTTGTAGACGGAAACCCTGCGATTATTGTGGCTGCCCGGATGCAACCGACATTACGGGTTGATCAGTGGACTGAGCGGATGAACAAACTGTTGGAGCAATACCGACAACAAATCCCTTCCAATATTTCGGTCGATGTCATTTTTGAGCAAGAGAGCTATACCGAAACCCGCCTGTCTGATCTTAACAACAGCTTATTGCTTGGCTTTTCAATTATCCTGGTGGTCTTACTGCTGACCTTAGGAGTCCGCTCAGCCATTATTGTGGCGGTTTCATTACCGCTTACCAGCCTTGTCACCCTCTCGATGATGAAATTCACAGGGCTGCCTATCAACCAAATGTCAGTAACCGGTCTTATCGTTGCGCTTGGTATCATGGTAGACAACGCCATTGTCATGGTCGACACCATCCAACACTACCGCCAACAAGGTAAAGCCAAGCTGGAAGCGGCATTACAGGCAATCCAGCATTTATGGATCCCGTTACTGGGATCAACGTTAACAACGGTATTGGCATTCGCACCAATTTTCCTCATGCCAGGCCCTGCTGGTGAGTTTGTCAGCGCTATCGCCATCACTGTATGTTTCTCGTTGATTGGTTCGTATTTAATTTCCCATACGCTGGTAGCCGGTTTTGCTTCTCGCATATTACCTTCGGCCAATCAGGGCCAGCGTTGGTACCACACAGGTATCGTCATTCCTGCGGTCAGTAAACGCTTTGAAGGCTCTATTCGTTTTGCGATTAAACACCCACTGATCACCGCTGGTTTGGTGTGTATCCTTCCCTTCACTGGGTTCTGGGCAGCAACACAACTTACCGAGCAGTTCTTCCCACCATCTGACAGGGATATGTTCGAGGTACAACTTTTCCTGCCACCACAAGCCAGTGTTTTTGCGACACAGCAAGCGACCAAGCAGGTTGACCAAATCCTGGCTAGCTATGAGGGCGTCGAGCAGGTTAGCTGGGTTGTTGGCGGTAATTTTCCCTCTTTCTACTACAACCTCGTCAGCCGCCAACAAGGTGCGCCTTACTTTGCTCAGGCCATGATAAAAGTGCGTGATTTCGAACTAGCCAATACCCTGATCCCTGCCCTTCAGGCCAATCTCGATCAACAAATGCCCAATGCGCAGATACTGGTTAGAAAGCTTGAACAAGGCCCCCCATTCAATGCGCCGTTAGAAGTCAGGCTATATGGCCCTAACCTCGACAGACTTAAAGCTATTGGCGAAGATATCCGCTTGATCATGGCTAAAACTCCGAACGTTACACATACCCGTGAAACCCTACAGCCGGGAACACCAAAGGTGTGGCTCAGTGTGAATGAGGAAGCCAGTCAGCTAAGTGGCCTGAGCCTTAAAGACCTTGCTGATCTCCTGCAAGCGTCTTTCACTGGCCGTTTGAGTGGCAGCATTATTGAGGCTACCGAATCCATTCCTGTCCGCGTACGTGTCAGTGATGAAAACCGAGAAAGTATGAGTCAACTGAGCAGTCTGCCACTTCCTATAAAAGCGGACAGTGATGTGATTGGCTTGCCGGTATTTGCCATTGCCGACCTGTCTCTTACTCCTAGTCGAGGCGCGATCCCTCGGCGTAACGGGCAGCGGGTCAATGTCATTGAAGGCTATATCCGCGCCGGCGTGCTGCCGCAAACAGCCTTGGTACATTTTCAGGCTGAACTGGAAAAGTACCGAGCCAGCATCCCCAGTGGCTACACCATTGAGTTTGGGGGCGAGTCGGCAGAGCGTAACGAGTCAGTCGGTAACCTGATGGCAAACCTGACTATGGTCATCACCTTGTTAGTTATGGTGGTGGTGCTGTCGTTCAACTCATTCCGTTTAAGCCTGGTTATTTTCCTTGTAGGGATACTTTCAGCAGGGTTAGGTTTGCTGTCAGTGGCCTCTTTTGGTTACCCGTTTGGCTTTACTGTGATCATCGGCTTGCTCGGCCTAGTCGGCCTAGCGATTAACGCCGCCATCGTCATACTGGCCGAGCTAAAGAGCAGCCCAGAAGCGAGTAAGGGCAACCTAGATGCGATTGTGGTCGCCGTAATGAGCTGTACTAGGCACATTACCTCAACGACCATTACGACCATCGGTGGCTTCATGCCGCTGATCCTAGCCGGTGGTGGCTTCTGGCCTCCATTTGCTGTGGCAATTGCAGGCGGTACCCTGCTTACAACTCTGGTCTCGTTTTACTTTGTTCCCGCTGCGTTCAAGCTGGCAGTAAAATACAAGCCTTTGGCGGTACGTAACACTGAGCTACAACCCAACTATGATCGACAGCCAAAAGAGAGCCTACAGTGATTGGGTAATCAATGACGTGATGAAATGGTCAATGACGGGCTTGCCCGTCATTCTTTTTTTACTGACAGTATTGTTGTAACGTACTGTAGGACTCAGAAAAGTTATTATTGGGGAAGTACTCGTTATTGATCAGCAAACTTTTGCTCTTGGCCCAGTTCTGGGCAAATGAGCCATTGCCGTAAGGAATGTCGTAAATTTCAAAATGCCGCTCATCACGCGTATAAATAAGGTTGGCGGCCATCCTACCCGAGCGCTGCAAGGTGTTTTTGTAATACTGAAAATCACCCTGACAACTTTTAATCACATATGAGCCTTTTTCACTCCGTACACTGATGTAGTACTTCGCCATATTCTCAAATTTACTCAGCTGCCATACACCAACATCTTTACTCATTTGTATTCGAGGTAATATCACTTCTTTTTCAATCACTGCATTTTGCGGTGATTCAATCTGTGCCATATTCTGGTTTTCCACCTCATTAGAGTCATGATGGAGCAAACGCATTATCGGCTTACTGACTCTCTGAGGCTCAGGGTTCAGGCTATGCCATACATTCAGCAACGGCTCTTTCGCGGGGCCCATCCCGAGCCATACCAAAGCGACAGGGATAACAATCATCGCCAAGCGTCCCCAGTAACGGCTTCTGCCAATGGCTTTAATTTGGTTGACTACCGCTGGAGTCAATGGTTGCGAAGCAGCAACGAGTTGCCCCGGTCGTTCAGATTTCACAACCTCTGTCTTCTTACTTCCTTTTTCACGGCGAAGGCTATCCACTTTCGATTGCAAACGGCGATTTTCCCGACGCAACGCCTGCATATCTTCTTCCATCATTTGCTTATAATTTTTCTCCCCTTCTGATGTCGCCTTTTTATCTTCTAGCTGTTCAAGCACCGTTTTCAGCTTTTTTTCCAGATCCTTATTGCACTGCTGAAGGCCCCTATTAGTCTCTTCAAGCAATTGGCATTTTTTCTGCCATATCACGGCTTGCTCATTAGATTTAAGGTAGACAGTCTGCACTGCCTCTTCATGGCCATGTCCAGACAACACCTTTTCATAAGCCTGACTGACCAACTGCATCATTGACTTTGAGCCTCCCTTGTCAGGGTGGCAGCGGCTTGAAAGTTGCTTATATCGCCGCTTCACATCAGTCACAGGTGTATTCTTTCTTATGCCCAGAATATCGAAATATGTTGTCATTCCATTTTTACCGATAGCATTTTTTGAACCAATATCCCGCTTTCATTATATGCAGACAATTACATACCTTGCTAAACACATTTCGTCACTCCCTGTCATGTGCCATACATAGAAGCGATATGCCATAGCAAACGGAAAATATTCTGGCCTCTCTACAAAAAGTAAAAGGAGCAAATGTTATCGACTTTTGAATGGGTTAGTTGATAATTTTTCCTCTTTAAACACAAAAACAACCTATTACACTGGGTAACAGGTTGTTCTTTGATCATTTGTTGCTTATTGCTATCAGGTGTGAAGATTGTGCTTTCGCATCCTGAACTCACCGGGAGAGCAGCCCATGTGCTTCTTAAATACCCGTGAGAAATAAGAGACATCCTTAAAACCTGTTGAGTGAGCGATCTGGGAAATTTTTTCTCTATCAGAACTCAATAACCCACACGCTAAATCAAGCCGTTTCTTAATAATATACTGCTTCAAGGTCACACCCATCACATTGTGAAATAGGCGAGAAAAGTAAGTGGGAGAATAATGACAAGCATTGGCGAGATCTTCTTCCCGCAACGGTGAGCTAATATTCTCATCGATGATCTTCAATGCAGGTCTGATTGACAGTTCACGTTGTTCATAACCCTGCACCGGCTCGGCGACAACATTATGAGTATGGAGCCTACTGAAACAGGCTTCGATTTCTTGTTTGGTTGCGTTGGCGGCAATCACATCTTCGCCACCAGCTCGGAGGACATTCAAAGCAAGATCGGCGTCAAGACTGTGATATACCACCACGACCTTAGTCTGCGGGAAGCGACTTTTCACCGACTGCAACAATTCAAAACCATTCGACGTTGAGTCTACGACTTCGAGGAAGATCAGCTCCTGACCTGTCATTGTTGACAACAGCTCAAAAGGCGAGACGTCCACCACATCATGTGACATCTTAAGGTTTTCTTTCGCTTCTGCCACTTTATCGAAGTGGCTACAACTAACCCATATCACAGCTTCACCTTAATCTATTAAGAAAATTACAAACGCTTAGTCTGTATAAACTCTCCTTGTCATAAAACTTCGTCGCATCAATTATAGTTTTATGCCCGTCAAAAAAGTGACGTGACATTGATAATTAACGTCTATAAACCCAAAAAATTCCAGACGGCAAATTTGTTGCAACTTTAAATCTAATTCTTCAAAATAATCTGCTAATGCGATGACTTCAACAAGTTAAAGCGCATAACTGCCTTTAAAATCAATTTTGTTATATCAAATTTGAATTTAAGGGATTTTTTAAGTCAAAAAAAATCTATTAATTTATTCCGTATTGCATTTTCTTAAAATTACTTTTTGCTATTTTTCGCCTTATACACCACAAAATTATAGCGCTTAAGGCGACAAGCAAGAAAAAGACCATATCAACACACTTGCACTAAATAGACTTACGTCATATCCAACTAATATCACAATTATTAAAACCCAGTAGCATTAACAGAACGACTTCTGACAATAAAAATCACCAAGTCATGTCAAAGCACTTGGAGATCGGAAAAAGAGGGAGGGAATGAATGACACAAGCAGATTCAGTTATGCACTGGCGCATACTACGATCAACAAGCTGAAGCGGCTGTACTCTATAAAAGGTCATAACAAATGAAAATACACGCATAAAATTCTGGCACGTCAATCCATCCTATTAAAATTTGTTGAATTTTTTGAAGACAATCGCATTTTTATCTATTACTATGTCCGGGAAAATTGAGTTCCGATGAAGACAGCAGGAGAGTGGCAAGTACTCGCTATTAACGCTAGGTACAAGCCCGCCGAAGAAGTAAGCTCACTATCCCGTTTGCAGCCACTGCAGGCATTAGTCAGTAAATCTTTCAGGCACCCTACTCAGTGAAACACTGAGCAAGGTATGGACTGTTGTTGGAGGAGCCTCTGGAGAGAACCGTTTAATCGGTCGCCGAAGGAGCAAACCTGAATTCAGGTGAAACTCTCAGGCAAAAGGACAGAGGAGATAAGATCAACAGCACAGAAAGTAACACCAACATTCTGATACACCATACAACGGTATAACTGTTGTTCTTTATCTCTTCCTTTGATGTTTAAAGGTAAAGAGAAAATGAACCCACTATATAATTTCTTACAAACTATTGATAACCTCGTTTGGGGCCCACCACTACTTCTTTTGCTAGTAGGTACAGGTATTTACCTGACAGTCCGCCTTGGGCTGATCCAGATTCGCTACCTACCCCTCGCTTTGGGCTACCTATTCAAGGGAAACAAAAACAGCAAGGCTGACGGTGACGTTTCCAGTTTTGCCGCACTGTGTACAGCACTTTCCGCAACCATAGGTACCGGTAATATTGTCGGTGTTGCGACCGCCATTAAAATGGGTGGTCCAGGCGCTCTATTCTGGATGTGGCTTGCAGCGTTGTTCGGTATGGCAACCAAGTATGCAGAGTGCCTACTGGCGGTTAAATACCGTGAAGTCGATTCCAATGGCCAAATGCTCGGTGGCCCAATGTATTACATTGAAAAAGGCACCGGTCAAAAATGGCTGGCACGTATGTTCGCCGTATTTGCTCTAGGTGTTGCCTGCTTTGGTATTGGTACTTTCCCACAAGCTAATGCCATTGTTGATGCAGCCTATTTATCATTTGAGATCCCGCGTGAAATCACAGTTGTTATTCTCACCATTCTTGTTGCTGTGGTAACACTTGGTGGTGTGAAGTCTATCGCCAAAGTCGCCAGCAAAGTTGTGCCATTCATGGCCGTGTTCTACATCATTGCTTGTGTCATTGTACTTGGCTCACAATACAGTGCGATTCCTGCTGCCATCCAACTTGTGGTGCAATCAGCTTTCACCGGTCATGCCGCAACAGGTGGTTTCGTTGGTGCAGGCATCATGCTGGCTATCCAGTCTGGTATTGCTCGTGGTGTATTCTCGAACGAATCTGGTCTCGGTAGTGCACCTATGGCAGCCGCTGCTGCAAAAACCGATTCATGTGTAGAGCAAGGCTTGATCTCGATGACAGGTACATTCTTCGATACCATCATCATTTGTACCATGACAGGCCTTACCTTAGTGGTAACCGGTGCTTGGCAAAGCGACTACGCAGGGGCTGCGATGACCAGCTATGCTTTTGCCAGCGGTTTGGACTCTAGTTTCATTGGCCCAATGATGGTTACTATCGGCCTGATGTTCTTCGCCTTTACGACTATTCTGGGTTGGAACTACTACGGTGAGCGTTGTATTACGTATCTATTTGGCGTTAAGGCTATCTTGCCTTACAAGGTGTTCTTCCTAGTACTGGTTGCCGCTGGCGCCTTTATGAAACTGGATATGATTTGGCTGATTGCCGATATCGTGAATGGATTGATGGCGGTCCCGAACTTGATAGGTTTGATCTTGCTGCGTGATGTGGTTGTTGCGGAAACTAAAGAGTTCTTCTTAAAACTGAATACGCCAGCCGCTCAGGTACAAACGATTTAAGTGTGATGCTTTAAAGTAGCCATCACCCAATAGCTAACCAATTTCATGAAATAGTCGCCACTAAACACCCTTCGGTATATATCACCGCGGGGTGTTTTTTTATTCTAAACGCCTTGTCAGTTGCTGATACAAATCAAAGCTACTGTCTTCAAGACGGCAATCGACAATTTTGTCACCTTTATGTTTGAAGTAAGCCATCCCGGTCATCATAACTTTTTGTTTTTTGGCTGGGATCTTTGCCCACCCTCCACAATACAAGGCATGGCATTGGTAAACGACGACGGTTTTGTTGTCATCGCTAACCGTATCAATAATCCGAAAAGTAACGTCTCTAAACCGCTGCCCCCATACTGTAATAAAGTTGAGGTACTCGGTATGACTAAGCAGGTAACTCTTTCCACCAGGGACGTGGAAATGAAAAGGATCGGTGGCCAATGCCTGTAACTTTGCACTGTTGGCGTTAGACCAAACATCATTAAACCATTGCAGAACCCACTTCTCATCCATGTGATATTACTCCAAGTTCCATCGTTGCTATTATTTAGCATAGAACTTATAGAAGGTTCTATCTAATCATCTTCTTTTGGGAAGTGGATACGCTGAGCCGCTTGAAGAGGAAATAAAATTAGCAACAAAGAAGCGCAAAGTAAGGGTATCGACCATTTACCCATTGGGCGTAAAGTTAGCATAGCAATATCACGCCTAAATGGAATGGATGTGTTTATGAAGACAAGGCCAATTGAGAGAATGCCGCCTGATAGTGAGTAAGGTTTGGAATATGTGTATGATGGCCATCTGTACGACCCACTTCAACATAATCATAGCCCAGCTCTTGTGAAGCATGCTTATTGCGATCACCATGCGCAAACAAGACGCGACGATCAAAAACAACACCTAAATCTTGCTTGGCACGAAAAGCAGCCAGCGCCATAATTTCTGTACGGCTTAATGCATCAGAAGATGAAGCAAAGGTTATATTGCTAATGTCAAAACCTGCTGCACGTAATTTCAATTTAGCCGTCGACGCCCAGCCACTGGTGGATATAGCAATATGCGTATTTTGAAGGTCGTTTATGTGATTTAAAAAAGCTTTAGCCCCCACTGCTTCATGTACTGCCTCAGGGGACTCTTTTATCGCTTGTTGAACCAAGGTCGAGAAGCGACTCTCTACTTTGCGGTGAATCAGTGATCGGCTCTCGGAAATACCGTGTTTCGCGATGATCTCGTCTAACACTCCGCCATCGGTAAGATTGGCATATTGGGTAAGGTCTGTATCCATTTCAACCCCTAGCACTTCATTAACTGCTTTAACATAGCAACCCAGCTCTAGGTTATTTGAATCTACCAGTGCCCCATCAATATCCAATAAAAACAGATTAGCCACTTTTTATCCTTATGATTTGCTGCACTCGACGCAAGATGATGCACTTGTAAAGAAAATGTTGCAAGTCTTGATTTTACGTAATCTGTAAAAGCTTGTTTCACATCAAGCGTTCTTTCTCAGTACGTTACATCAGCATCAATCATTGAGTACTCACGAATAAACCAATCACTTTGCAGCCCCTCGCACTCAACAATTACGCAAAACGCAATCACAAAAAAAACAATAAGCTCATTAACATCATCACATTTTTGGTCCAACATTCAGTGACGATACGTATTACCCTTGTAGTGCAACATAATAAACAAAAACAAATGTCGTTAAACATGTGAGCAATAAGAAGGTCGTAATATGAAATACACAGCAAATAGAAGGAATTTCCTCAAGCTTGGGCTTGCCAGTGTCATTGGTATTACCGTTGGTAAAGAGCTACTGGTCAAGCCTGCTCATGCTGCAGACTTACCTCAACTGACTGAGGATGATCCTCAAGCAAAAGCCCTTCAATACGTTCACCAAGCAGCAGACAGTGAAAAACACTGTGGTAACTGTGCACTTATTCAGGGTAATGATGGAGATGAATGGCGACCATGCGCAATCTTCCCCGGTAAAGCAGTGAATACCAATGGTTGGTGTAGCGCTTGGGTGAAAAAGCCTTAATTACTAGTTAGTTTTTTCTACCTACAGAAAAGCCTGCTATCAATATTACCAAGTCATGGTGCCATCGATAGTCAGGCTTTTTAATACTTCGCTAATGTAAAAAACAATTATTTAAAGCACTGCTCTGCCCAACGGGCTAATCCGGCAGTGACCGAGCCAAAGTAACTACCACTTACCACCGGTGTTCCCGGCAGTTGCTGCTCGATACAGGCACGCAGGATCGGTGAGCGTGCTGTACCACCGGTCATATAAACCACATCGGGTTTTATACCACTTTGTGCAATTGCTTCGGTAACCAACTGGCTAATGTGGACTCTTGGCGCTTCAATCGCCTGAGCCATTTGCTGCTGATTTACCTCGACTTCAAGTAAAGAGGATAAATGCGACAGTGTTAATGTATGTGTCGATGAATCAGATAACGCAATCTTGCACTCTTCCGCCTTGCGAACAAGCTGATAACCCAGTGTTTCACGGTACACATTTAGCAAATGCATCAATTTCTCAGGTTCTGCCGCATCACGTTGTAGCTGCTTCAATACAGCAAGGTTGGCTGAGCCATAGAAATCCGTTTGGGCAACCACGTTATTGATGGCAATCGGGTTCCAGAACTGACCGATAGGCATATCAATCCCTTTCTGGGTTTTACTCCCCAAGCCGAGTTGTGGCATGATTTGGCGAAAAGCCAAGTAGATATCCAGGTCATTTCCGCCAACACGCAGACCGCTGTGAGCCAATAGGCCCTCGGTTCTGTCAACTTTACCCGCCCAACTTGGCCCCATCTGGATCATTGAGCAATCAGTCGTACCGCCACCGATATCAACCACTAGAACGGTTTTGTCTTCGGTCAGGGTGCTTTCGTATTCAAGGCCAGCAGCGACAGGTTCGAACTGAAATTCAATATGTTCAAAGCCTGCCCGCTTGGCAGCTTGGCGCAATATCGCTTCCGCCTGCTGGTTCGCTTTATCACCACCGGTGCCCTGGAAGTTGACTGGTCGGCCAATCATAGTACTCGTGATGGCTTTATCTAATTGGGCTTCTGCCTTGTGTTTGATATTGCTCATCATGGCACAGACCAGATCTTCAAAGAAACGAATTTGCACATCGCGCAAACCGTTAGCACCCAAGAATGATTTAGGGGACTTTACGTAATAGACTTCTTCAGGATCGTCGAGATACAGATCGAGCGCGGCCTGACCAAAAAATAGATCACCTTTCTCGACAATAATGTCTTCTTCACGGTTAAAAGCTATCGCACGGCGCAGAACCTGTTCGCCCAACTCATCGACTGGCTGAACGCCCATATGGCGGTATAAATATTCACTTACCGCTTCTCGCGTCGGGGCACAAAGTGTCGAAGGGATAAAACTGTTTTCGCCTTCCAGAGCTAACATGCGAGGCTGCCCATGCTCCATGACAGCAACTGAACAATTGGCTGTTCCATAATCAAAACCGATAAACATGTTATCCTCCGAACCAAGAAAAGCCGGCCATCATACTGAAATTAGACATTTGTTCAATCATGAGTTGATAACAATGCATAGCCTGTACGATTAATTACTATGATAAGCCCAATTTCAACAGCATAACGCTGATAGTGGAAGGGAGCGATCAGCGTCGCATTTTCACGGCGGGCAAACCAAACATGCATACCGTAATGACCCTTTGAGCCAAACAACCAATCACAAAGTCAGTGATGCTTTATGAGCAAAATCTTGTACTAGATACAACTAAATTGATTCTTATTAGCGACCTAACCTTCTTTTTCATCCATACTTATTGTTTTAAAACTCAATACAATTATCAGTATGAATACGCTAACTAAAATCTTTGCCTCTACCCTATTCCTTCTGGTCGCTCTTACAGGATGTAGTGAAAGTGAAATGCCGAAAGAAGGTGTAAAATACACGGTCGTTGAAACCCCAACGGAAGGTATTGCCGACGTTGTTGAAGTGTTTTCCCTTGGTTGTGGCCACTGTCGTAACATGGAACTGATGCTACCTGAAATAAAAAAGCTGGCTAAAGTGGATATCGACCAAGTACACGTCACGTTTAACGAAAGTGCCCAGTACGCCGCTTATCTTTACAACACCGCCGCTATCCAGAGCAACGGCAAGCCAGCAGATGAGTTAAAAGAAGCACTTTTTGCTTTCGTTCAAGATCAAGCTACTGATTTAGATGAAGAGGGTCGCAAAAACAAGTTGGGTGAAATCTTCAGCCAACACGATCTTGTTAGCCCATTTGATCTAAATGATGAGCAAAAAGAGCAAGTTTACCAGCAAATGACCAGTGCTAATCAACTTGAGCAGAACGCAAAAATCACCGGTGTGCCAGCTTTCTTGGTGAAAGGTAAATACCTTGTAGAAAATGGTGCACACGATAGCTTGGAAGACTTAGCAAACACCATTCGTTACTTATCCGATAAGCAATAAACCTCTCCTAATTAGGGCTGGTAATTATACTGGCCCAATCCCTAAATTATTTTAATCACACACCTATTTTTTGATCACCTCATTCTATTTTCAATGCTTCCTGTTTAGTGATACCGCAATACATTGCGAGTGTTAATCTACATGGACTTATTATTTTTGATTAGACTAACGCTAAGCAAACACCGGCAAAATACATAATCATGCCAATCCACATTAATAGCTAGCTATTTATCGCCTCCATTTTTCAAAAAATACCTCACTATTTTCAAAGCATAATTTACACCACGCTTATTATTCATCCAGCAAAGCTAAATTCCCCAACCAAAACCTAAAAAATAAAAACTTCAAAATACATAACCTTACGTAAAAATAAATCTAATAATACAACATTTATATCGTTTCACTATTACTACAAGCACTTAGTAACAAAAATATCATCAAGCACATTGACAGTGCTTGATGCAAACACACATAGGAAATACAAAAATGAATAAAAAGCTAATTGCTCTAGCAGTAGCAGCGGCGGCAGCCTCAACTTCAGTACAAGCGGTAGAAGTTTACAATGATGGTACCAATACTTTTTCCGTTGGTGGTCGTCTAGCACTAAGTGCAAAATTTCAAGATGGTGATTCAAGCCTAAACAACCAATCTTCTCGTATTAACTTTGGCTTTACTCACACTCTAGAGAATGGCTGGGACATCGGTACGCGTGCAGAATGGGCTTACAATGCTCTAGCTAACAGCAACGATGGTAGTAATGTGACTAACCGCCTTGGTTTCATTACTGCAGATAATGAAGATTTTGGTAACTTTACCCTTGGTAAAGCATGGTCAGTTCACTACGACGTAACAGGTAAAACTGACCGTTTCTGGCTAAACGGCGGTGATACTGCTGGCAACTACGACGGTATCTCAGGTGATGGCGGTGTTCACGGCACAGGTCGTGCGGATGACGTTATCCAATACCGCAACAACTTCTATGGCCTACAAGTTGGCCTACAGTACCAATTTGAAGGCAAAGGCTCTGTATCGAAAGGTTTTGAGCTAGGCGAAGATGATAAAGTCGTTGAAATAAAAGAAGCATGGAAACGTGATTACGGCTACCAGGCGATGGCCGGCTACGAGTTTGAGCTTGGTGAAGGCATCCTTGGCCTAAGCGGCGTTTATGCCGAAACTAAGTTCGAAAACCGTGAAGATGCAAAAGTTGCCAATGCCGTTGTTTCCTATGAGACAAGTGGTATCTACGTTGCGGCTAACTATGGTGAATTCCGTAACCACCAGAGCGAACGCACCAATGCAGCATTCGCAAGCTCTGATTTCAGCAGCAGCAGCGTGACAAGCAACGGTATGATCAAGTCGGCAACTGGCTACGAGCTATTTGCGTCTTACTCTTTCGACCAATACCAGATCCTTGGTGGTTACAACCAGCTAGAAGATGACAACTCTCGTGCTAAGTACGCTTACTCAACTATTGGTGCCGCTTACTTTACTGGCCCAATGATCCTTGCAGCTGAATACAAAATCGACACCAGCAGCAAAACAAACACAGGTTCAAACGCAGACCTAGACAATGTGTTTGGTATCCTTGTTCGCTACAACTTCTAAGCGAAGCTTAACCCAAGCAAAAGAGTAAACAGTAATGTGATTACTCGTTCATTGTCTTTGTGGTCGAAATGATTTGACCATTAATTTTGGGGCATCAGGAAGATGCCCCTCTTTTTACCTTCGTGAAGCCTGATATTGCTTGCTTTAATTAAAACCCTCAATCTGATTCAAATTCATTCGAAAATCAACTGCATTTCATGTAATTACATTGCTTATATCAATAGCAGAAAGTTCTAAATATCAATCTAACGAAAAATAGCTTTTCACCCCACCGCTGTCATTAACACTTTCCCCGCCTCAGTTTTCTCTTCACCCAGCAAAAAACCTAAAAAAACAAACGCCTTACCCTTAATAAACAACAACATAAACCTAAACATTTCTTTATCCGCAGCCAGTTCAGAACATTTCACTATTACTACAGGGAACTAAGTATTAAAAATTAAAACAAGCACTTACGAGGTGCTTCTCAAAATAAAACTAGGAACTAAGAAATGAATAAAAAGCTAATTGCCCTAGCAGTGGCAGCCGCAGCAGCATCGCCTGTACATGCATTGGAAGTTTATAATGATGGTACTAACACCTTCTCAGTAGGTGGTCGTTTGGCTGCAAGTGCTCGCTTCTCTGATGGTGACTCTGAGCTTCGTAACCAATCATCTCGTATTAACTTTAGTTATACTCATGCGTTAGAAAGTGGCTGGGATATCGGTACCCGTGCTGAGTGGGGCTACGATGCTCTAGCAAACAACAATGAAGACAGCCTCCTGTCCAACCGTCTTGGTCAAATCACGGCTGACAAAGATGGCATTGGCCACTTCACCATTGGTAAAGCATGGTCAGTTAATTACGACCTGACAGGTCGCACTGATATGTTCTGGATCTACGGCGGTGAAGCGGCAGGTAACTACGACGGTATTTCTAGTGACGGCGGTGTACATGGTACCGGCCGTGCGGATGACGTGATCCAGTACCGCAACAACTTCAATGGCCTGCAAGTTGGTTTGCAGTACCAATTTGAAGATAACAATGATGACTACGAACGTGAGTCTGGTTACCAAGCCATGATTAACTACGATTTTGACTTCGGTTTTGGCGTAGGCGCAGCTTACACTCAAACAAAATTCGATGATCGCGAAGATGCAAAAATTGCCAACTTCGGTCTGTCATACAATGCCAACAACCTAAACATTGCAGCGAACTATAACGAATTCCGCAACCACCAAGTGGGCGCAGGAAACGGTTACGGCGGTGTGTTTGCTGACGGCGATCTAAATACTGTTGGCGGTACAATCAAGTCAGCTACTGGTACTGAAGTGTTTGTCTCTTATGACATCAACTCATTCCAGATCCTGGGTGGCTACAACCACCTAGAAGATGACAACTCCGATGCGAAATACGCATACGGTGTGATTGGTGCCGCTTACTTCACCGGCCCTCTGATCCTGGCCGCTGAATACAAAATCGATGCAAGCAGCACAAATGGCAACGGTTCAGATGCCAACCTTGATAACGAACTAGGCCTGCTGGTACGTTACAACTTCTAAAATACTAATCCGTTTATTGTGTTCATTCTGTCGAATCAATTTGACAATTTTGGGGCACCTCTGGTGCCCCCTTTTTAGTTAACACCAAACGTAAAAAGACCTTAACGCTTGCTACACATCAACCAACGCCTGCTAGCAGTGGAGAAAAGATAAAAACAAATGTGTTGACTATAAAATCAACACACTAGCGCTTTTTTGTTTATGGTTGAATCCCCCCCGTCGAGCGACTTGATCACACTTCATTAATCTCGTTTACAACCAATCTATCTATAAAAAAGACTATTATTAACGATTAGTTACAAAGGCCACTAATCGGTTTTTCAAGGCTTGGAGATCTGCTAGGTTAATGCTTTGTTCTCCGCCTTGCTGAATTTCCCCCTTCACGCTCAACAGGGTGAGTAAGCTATTGATGCCACGCTTGACGATACTTTCAAACGCGTTGCCCGCGCTTTGGCAAATCTTGAGAACGATGACACTATCCTGCGAGCTGACTGGCCAAAGAAAACTTGGTTGAAGACGCAGAATGCTGCGTAGCATGAGGGAACAGCAATGAGCAATACAAACGAACCAACTATTATGGCTAACGATACCACTTGGCAGCCTATCAGTGTAGATGTCCTCCGTGAGAAGTACGCTAAGGGTAAGGAAAAGGAACTGGATGGTCCTGAGATGGTTGCCGCCATCCGTACACGTGTTGCCAAGGGGTTAGCCCAACAGGAACAAACGCCAGCACAGCACGAAGAAGAATTCCTCCGTGCACTGAACGCTGGGTTTATTCCAGGTGGCCGGATCAACAGTGCAGCCGGTACAGATATCAAGAATGTCACCCTGATCAACTGCTTCGTACAACCTGTTGGTGACAGCGTATCGGAAATGGTTGACGGCAAGGTAGGCATTTATACCGCCCTTCAGCAAGCCGCTGAAACAATGCGACGTGGCGGCGGGGTTGGCTATAACTTCAGCCATATCCGACCTAAAGGGGCCAAAGTCAAAGGCACTGCCAGCAGTGCGTCCGGTCCCGTCAGTTACATGCACGTGTTTGACCAAAGCTGTTCAACCGTCGAGTCTGCCGGTGCCCGCCGTGGCGCACAAATGGGAGTCCTCAACATGGAGCACCCAGACATCCTTGACTTCATCGAAGCCAAGCAAGAGTCGGGTCGCCTGAACAATTTCAACATCTCCGTGGGTGTGTCCGATGCCTTTATGCAGGCGTTGGAAAACAGAGTACCATTTGAACTGGTACATAAGGCAGAGCCCTCCGAAGAAATTCAGGAAGCAGGCGCTTACCAGCGTGAGGATGGTCTGTGGGTATATCGAACCGTGGATCCGCGTGAGCTGTGGGACACGATCATGCGCAACACCTACAATGCCGCCGAACCGGGTGTGTTGTTCCTCGATCGCATTAACCAAGAAAACAACCTGCACTACTGCGAAACCATCGAAGCGACAAATCCTTGTGGCGAGATCCCCTGCGCAGATTTTTCGTGCTGCTGTCTGGGCAGCATTAATCTCTGCGCCTATGTAACTGAATCATTAACTAAAAATGCACAGTTCAATTTTGACGCCTTTGCCTCCACGGTTGCAACCGGCATCCGCATGCTAGACAACGTTCTAGATGTGAGTGCCTGGCCGTTACCGGAGCAACAGCAAGAGGCACAGAACAAACGACGGATCGGCCTAGGCTACACCGGCTTAGGCGATACCTTAATCATGCTTGGTCTACGCTATGACAGCCAAGAGGGACGTGATTTTGCTGCAGAGATAACCCGCTGGATGCGCGATGCGGCCTACAAGGCTTCCATTGAATTGGCAAAGGAAAAAGGACCTTTCCTCAAATTTAAAGCTGAGCAATACCTCGAGAGTGGCATGGCCTCTCGTCTGCCAGAATCAATCCGTGACAAGATCCGTGAGCACGGGATCCGGAATTCACACCTATTGTCTATTGCGCCGACCGGGACCATTTCTCTGGCCTTCGCCGATAACGCCAGTAATGGTGTCGAGCCCGCTTTTAGTTGGTTCTACACACGTAAAAAGCGGGAGGCCGATGGTTCTCACTCTGAGTACAAGGTCGAGGATCACGCCTATCGCGTTTACCGTGAGCAAGGAGGAGATGTTGATAACCTGCCAGAAGCATTCCGCTCGGCTTTAGAGATCAGCGCCAACGACCACATGTTAATGCAAGCGGCAGTCCAGCCTTATATCTGCGCGGCAATCTCAAAGACCGTAAACGTACCAGCCGACTATGCCTTCCAACAGTTTCAGGACCTTTACGTAGATGCATGGAAAGCGGGATTGAAAGGGATCACCACCTATCGCCCTAACGACATCATCGGCAGTGTGTTAAGTGTCGAATCTACTCAGGCATCCGTACCACAGGACCTGGATCAATCCACCCCGGATCGCAAGTTGCATCTGACCGATACGCCCGAAGTAGCGTTAGCTAGCCTTCGGTGGCCAAAGCGACCAGAAACCCCAATGGGTAATCCGGGCGTGACTTACATGATCAACAGCCCGAAGCATGGCTTTGCGCTGTTTGTTGGTCATGTAGCCAACGGGACCAACCAACCGTTCGAAATATGGGTGAATGGACAGGAACAGCCGCGAGGATTGGCTGCGCTAGCTAAGAATATTTCGATGGACATGCGTGCCTATGATCGCGAATGGCTAAAAATCAAGCTGGATAGCCTAAGCAAAACCGCAGGCACCCCATTTGAGTTGGCGATGCCACCGAAGGGTGAGATGACCTCAGTACCAGGTAATGTAGCTGCCATGGCACGCTTGGTACGTTTCCGTTGTGATGAACTGGGTCTCTTTGACGGTAAGACCGACAAGACCCCGCTAGTCGATGCCCTGTTCAGTCGTAAGGAGCCCAAGTCAGGTACTGAAGGCACCTTGAGTTGGACCGTGGATATCAATAACCCCAACACTGGCGACGACTTCGCTATGTTCGTCAAGGAGTTGGTGATGCCTGATGGCACCCATCGACCATATAGCGTGTGGCTCTCAGGCACCTATCCACGTGATTTTGACGGCCTGACCAAGTCCCTCAGTTTAGATATGCGGGTGATTGACACAGCTTGGATAGCCAAGAAGTTACGCAGCCTGAAAGACCTGGTCGAACCCCAAGGTGATTTCTTCGCCAAAGTACCGGGTAGTGACAAACAAGCCATCCAACCATCTACGGTAGCATATATTGCTCGCCTGTTGATCCATCGCTATACCATGCTGGGCCTGCTTGATGAAGAGGGCTATCCGGTCAAGGCAATGGGTTACATGATGAGCGATGAGTCTGCACAAGTCCAAAACAAAGGCAATATCGTTACTCTGGCCGGTAAGGCATGTCCGGAATGCGGTAATGCTGCGGTGATCCGCCGCGACGGGTGCGACTTTTGTACAGCGTGTGGTCACATTGGGGCTTGTGGTTAACCAGTTCAGATGACTGATTCAGCCGATTTTTTAGCTGGCTAATATATATGGGGATCTCATTGCTCCCCATTTTAATTTTACGAGTTCCTTACGTTCATCATACCGACACCTTAGCACTTAGCCGTTTTGTGGTTATCAGGACGAACGGCCTCTCACGATTTCATTCCCGTTCAACAAGATGGAGAGCCTCGTTACATTGTCGGGTTCGCTGCTTTATTCAGAACCCTAGGGTCACCTGGTGATACAGGGGGGTAATTAGATGGTACACCCCCCTACCACCAATCTTCGTTATAAGGCCAAATCCAAATGATATCTTTTCACTCGGATTCTTTAAAAGACCAAGCCAAGACCTCAACGCTTTTCATCTGCCCTCCATAAGGACACAATTCTGTCTCGCCTACAATAAATATTGTAAAGCGATATAAACCAATTAAAATATTAATTATAGGTTTATACTTCAAGTTGATAGATCTACACCACACCAGCAACCACAAATAAGTTAATTACTAGAATAAAAATTCACTTAAGATCGGTTTACTTACTGATAACAAGCAAAACAAAGCCACCAAATGGAACCGCGATCACATTTTAAATCTAAATAACAAGGAATAATTAAACAATAAGCATAAATATACAAGGTAATATTAGCTTGCAAGTGGTCAAGTTTACTTAATATTAATACCTTACACATGGACAGTCAGAGGTAGCCGATGAATACATCGCAGAAATTAATGTTAAACAGTAAACGTATAAAACAACTCAGACAACAAAACGGCCTTAGTCAAGAAGCGTTTGCTGATGCTTGTGAACAACGCTTAATTCGCATCTCAATTGCAACAATAAAAAGAGCAGAAACAAACCGCCCTGTTAGTCTGCGTACTGCAAAAAATATCGCAACTTTTTATGATGTTGATTTAGATGAATTAGTTACTGATTATAAAGATGCCGTGCCCCTCCCTCACACAACAAACAATAACTATTCCAACAGTTTATATCTATTAATTTCAATTCAAACGAACAATGAAAATATTGAAAAAACAATCACATCAGAACTAGCTAATTATAATCCACAAATTATTAGTGATTGTCAATATTCAAAATGCTTCATCATCAACTTAAAAAAGTTAAATATAGACTACGAAAAAGATATCATAAGCCATATACATGGTGTCTTTTTAAAAGCCAAACAACATACATCACTATTACACCCTGTTACTTTCTACGTTACATCCTTTCAGGAAGGAAGTGATGAACAAGCCTTAAATTATGTTTCAAACAAAAAAAACAAGTTAACGAAACTCATTAATTTAATACCCACCAATTGCGTTGTTGTCAGTGAAAACATAAAGCTTACATTCAATGACAAGCTTTATTACAATCACATTGGTATTTATTCAAATAATAATCTTTGGTCACTTGATGAAGAGTTATTCTTTGAAAGAAAACCCTGTGTTGAACTTATCGGTCGTGACCAAGAAATCAATGAAATAATTAAGATAATTGATAACAGCTTTGACACAAAAAAACCTAGCCTGACTTGTATACATGGCCAACAAGGTGTCGGTAGAACTAGAATATTGCAAGAGGTCAGTCGTTTTTATTATAAACTTGATGTTAAAGTTGCATATTATGATCTATCTCGTAAAGATATAGATTGGTGGTCAATAACTGAAATAGTGCTTTCATTTATCAATATAGATAAAAATAAAGTCATAATTGTTATCGATAATCTTGATCATAGCGGCATAAAGACACTGAGAAAAATTAATACTATTCTATCATCTATTAAATCAAGTTCATTTTCTATAATTGCTTCATCAGACACTAAGAACATTGAAAAAGTCAATAAATACATCGACATTAACAATAAAATGGAAGTTAAAAATCTTGATGAAGATATTTGCAAAAAAGACTTAATTAATAAATTGGGTTTGTCTAACGAACAAGCTGAAACATTGACATCCACTTCAAGCTGCATTCCTCTATACCTTCGAATGTTGCTATCTAGAGACATCGTTGATACTGCAGAGTCACTGCAGATTCTTATTCAAAGCAAGATTAATTCGCTGTGCCCTGAAGAAACACAACTACTCCATACATTATCTATATACGGTCAAAGTATAAGCACCAAAGAATTAAACTCCGTTTTTAATCCAACAGTAAAACTTCAACAATTATTTAGCAATGGATTGATTAAGTTTGTAGATAGTGAAACTATTGAATTAGTGAATATAGTTATTCAAAAAACGATTATTGAACTTCAAACAGATAAAGAAAAAATTGTTAGTCACAATAATGCAGCTAGAATAATCCTGTCTAAAGCAGATAAACTTATCATCACTGACTGGCTAACCGTTCAGCAACATTTTCTCAAAGCGAATAATAAGTCAAAGGTAGCATGGTGTTGTGTTCGAATAGCAGGCATTTATCTGTCATCAAGTGATTATAACAAAGCACATCAAAGTATAAACTATGGTCTTAACTGTCTAAGCCAATACAACCATGAAGATGATAAACTCGATATCAATTATAATATTACCGTTGAGATTGATCTTAAGTTACTACTCGCCAAGCTATATATGCATCAATTAGGTTGGGGATATTATAAAATTGAACCTCTATACCTTCAGGTCCTTCAACAATGTGAGCTTGTCTCAGCCACTAGCAGAAAAATGGAGACACTTTTTGGCTTATGGTCATACAACCTTTCAAACTGCAATATAACCAATGCAAACTATTATGCTCATAAAGCTCAGGAAATATCAGAAAACTGCCACGATGATTACTATCGCGTAATGACATTAACCGCATTAAGTAACACTAGTTTATGGCTGGGAAACCATGAAGATACTATCAAGTACGCTTTTGAAGCGCTGATGTTTTATAATGAAAATGATCGTGATAATTATCAAATCATGGATGGGCAAGATCCTAGGATGCTGCCTTACCATACGATCATTATATCTAAAGCGTTGCTTGAACAAGAAGATGGCCCAGTAATGCTAAAAAACCTGCTTGATATTACTGAGGATCAAAATAATAGCTTCAATCATGCAATGACATATCAAACAGCCGCGCTTTATTATTGGTTACAGCGAGATCAACAATCCGCCCATTTCTATGCTACCAAGTTATATGAAATCAGTGAAAAGCATGATTATTCCTTTTATCGTGGTATAGCTCAGCTAATTATTGGATGGTCAAAATTCACTCAAACTCAAGATCCTAAGTACATTTCTCAAATTGTACAAGCCTACGAAGTGCAAATGGTTAACGCTGGCGGCGAGCTCTGCTATAGCATTTACAGTGTGATACTGGCTGAAACGTTGCTTTCAAACCATCAGTATGAAACCGCTGCGACATTACTGAAAACCGCAATCGAGAAATGCAATGAAGATAGAACAGAATGCTACTTACCTAAGCTATTGGCATTGCAAGCTTTCGCTTGCAACAACAATGAAGGCGTACGGCAGGCGCTTTCTCACCCTCTCTGCACACCAAGACAACGCTCGATAATTGAGAACCATATAACGCAACTTATGGCTGCGCCGATATGATACCAAGATGATGCTGCGGCAATATTAGTATCACTTTATGATATCAATCGCGCCTAAACAATTATCGCAATGAGACCTTATCTGTATCTATGCAATTTATAAGGTGGTATAAAAGTACGATCGTTCTTATTTATACCCTATGACGACATAGCCAATAAGGAAATACCGATGGCGCATACTGAGTTACAACAAGGCATTGAAACATTCATCACGCCATCGCTTGAGAGCCCTTTTACTCTTGCGACTGGCACAACCATTAAAAATCGACTGTTTAAATCGGCGATGAGTGAGCAGTTAGGCGATACTCAGCATAACCCTAAGGTAGGTTTAGTGACCCTATACCGCCGCTGGGCGCAAGGTGGAATTGGTCTGTCTATAACCGGAAATATCATGGTT
Organism: Photobacterium sp. DNB23_23_1; assembly: GCF_052873815.1. Taxonomy (NCBI): domain Bacteria; kingdom Pseudomonadati; phylum Pseudomonadota; class Gammaproteobacteria; order Vibrionales; family Vibrionaceae; genus Photobacterium; species Photobacterium sp. DNB23_23_1. The sequence goes on from NZ_JBNNXT010000005.1 coordinate 120,508, forward strand.
GATCGTGATGCGCTTGGTGAACCTAAGAATGTCGTCTTGGATGAACAGAGTGATTTAACCATCTTCAAACAATGGGCTGAGGCCGGCAAACAAAGCAGCGCTCACATCTGGCCTCAACTCAATCACCCTGGCAAACAAATCCCCAGCTTTTTGTCCAAAGAGCCTGTTGCCCCATCCGCGATTTCTTTATCTAGAGGACTTGAGAAAGGCTTCAATACGCCAAGAGCGCTAACTGAAAATGAAATCCTTGTCATCATTCAAAAATTTGCTACTAGCGCTCAATTAGCAAAACAAGCGGGTTTTACTGGGGTTCAAATTCATGGAGCACATGGCTATTTGGTTAGCCAGTTCTTGTCTCCTCGACATAACCAACGCGATGACCAATGGGGCGGTACTCTCGAAAATCGTATGCGTTTTGTTCTCGAGGTTTACAAGGCAATTCGTGAACAGGTGGGCAATGACTTCCCTATTGGTATCAAACTAAACAGTGCCGATTTTATGAAAGGCGGTTTTTCTGAAGAAGACTCAATGCAAGTTGTCCAATCCCTCGCTGATGCTGGTATTGATTTGATTGAAATCTCAGGTGGCACCTATGAAAGCCCTTCAATGATGGGCAGTAGAAAAAACAATAAAGCCGATAGCAAAATTAAACAAAGTACGATTAAACGTGAAGCCTATTTTCTTGAATATATGGAAAAAGTGCGCAAACTGGTTAATACACCATTAGTGGTCACCGGCGGGTTCCGTAGTGCACCAGCCATGGCAGAAGCCCTTGAAAGCGGGGCGACGGACTTCATTGGTCTAGCTCGAACCACAGCAGTTGATGCCGAATTCCCCAATAAGCTATTGGCAGACAGTCAATACAGTATGCCGCTTACCAACCCGACAACAGGTAACAAAGCTATGGACAGCTTAGGCATGCTGAGTATTACTTGGTATGAGCAGCAACTGTGGCGCATGGCAAAAGGGAGCGATCCTAAACCCAATTTGAGTGCTTGGGTCGTCGTCTTCAAGACGCTGGCAAGCGCCGGCATATATGCCTTTAGAAAGCGCCGGGATTAAGACATGACTTGATAAACATCTAGTTCGCTTTTTGCCTGTGTAACATCAGCATATAGCCAATACTGGCACACAGGACGATAGTCGCCGGTAATAACATGGCCACCATGCCGACAACGTTGAGCATCTTGGCACCAACAAATGCACCGGCGCTAAAAGCGACCAGAATACTTCCCTGCATGACGAGCTGCGGTAAGTTCAAGGCTCGTCGGCTAATCATATGCCCCAATGCCGCCCCTAAATCAGAGACGATTCCGGTAAGGTGAGTAGTACGGATAACAGATCCACTGTAAGTGGCAATCATTGCATTCTGAAGGCCACAAGCAAATGACGCGAGAAATTCGCCGGTCATTTTGTGGTGATAGAAATAGTACGTAGCGGCAAACAGCACCACAGCTTCGATAAACAAAGCAGTGCCATAGCTGCGTCCCAGCCTGAGCGCTTCGTTATGAATAATCATTCCAGATGTTACGGCGCCTAGAAAGAAACAGCCAACAATACTCAAGAGATAAACCGTTGCGTGGTGGTTCTCAACCGTCAGTGCACTCATTGCTTGGGTAATAGTTCCGGTAACATGCGAAACGGCATTATTGGTGAACGTCAGCAAAGCCATAGCATTAAGTGCACCAGCACTAAATGCAAGCATAATAGCGCCCACCAAGATCCAGGACGGAATACGAGTAACCATAAGTTAAACCAAGCGAAGTAAGAAAAACTGAAGCGCGGAAGTGTAGCACAAAACAAGTGTTATAGCATGACATACGATAAGGTTTTTTCAAACACCTTGATTTCCGTATTCGCCCTTTGTTATAACCGACTCTCTGAACTGTTTTGGCAATTCCGCCTAACGTGAAACGAATGATCAGGAAAATATGACGTCTGAGCATCCACCGAAGAAACAAACAGCCAATAGAGAGCAGTCGGTACCAAAGCCTGCCGGACCTAAACCTGCTCAAAAGGTTGAAGACGTCTACGAGTATGCTATCTGGTGGCTAAACCAACGCAGTTATTCAGTCGCGAAGCTCAAGGAAAAGCTACCTCGAAAAACGACGAATACCGAGTGGATAAATCAAGTCATCAACCGTTTGCTTGAGTTAGGTTACCTTTGCGATCAACGCTATGCCGAATCCTATGTCAATTCACGTTGCCGCTCTTATGGTCCTGCCAAGTTGGCTCAAAAGCTTAAACTACAGGGTGTCAGCCAAGCCGATATAGATAACGCCTTGCTGACCATCGATGAGTCTGAGCAAGATGAGTTGATAAATCGGGTCATCAACAAATATGCCGGTAAAAAGAGTGCCAAAGATATTAGCTTACGCTTGCGCCAAGAAGGAGTCAGTACTGCAAGAGTACAAGCAATACTGGCTCAATCACTTGATAGCGAGCATGAGGTGCAACTGGCAGAAAGGCTGATAAATAAACACCAAAATAAAATGGGAAGAACAGGCCTTATCCAAAAACTGCGTAGTGAAGGGATCGGTCAAGAGTGCATCGAACAACTGTTATTCAATGACGAAGTCGAAGAAGACGGTGTGAGTGACGATCAACGTAAAGCGTTGGAGTTTCTTAACAAAAAGTATAAATCCCCTATCACCGACTTCGCCGATAAGAAGAAAGCGACGGCATTCTTGGTACGAAAAGGATTTAGCTTTGCTGATGCCAATTATGCACTTGAGCATCATTTAGAGTAAATAATTAGGGGCGTAACCTACGCTAAGCGTTAATTTTCGCCCCTTCAACTGCAATTTACAGAGGTGTTTTTACTAAAGATAAAATAGCTGCTCTTGAGTGACACCATCTTCTCCGAAACTGATTAACCCAGCCCCCACAATGTCACCGAGCTGCCACTTACACCAAGCCTTTTCGCCATCAACCATCACTTCTGTGATTTCCATGGTATCTCCGTACTTTTTAAGCTCAGCGATATAGTCATGAAGATCAGATTTGTGATGAACGGCACCATCTTTATCAAGAAGCTTGTACTCTGATGTCACATTTTCAGCAATCACGTTTGCATCCAAACTTGAAAAGCCATTGCCATAACCAGCTAACTTATCTTGTGCTGACATGATCCAACCCTCTTTCAGTCTAGGGAAGCTAAATCTAACTTCTAGTATAATACTTTCCACTTATGGAGCCCCTAACACTAAAGATGGATTTTTGGCATCTGCTATGCAGTCGGTCCGATTTCAGATAAAAAGTGCGACATTCATTGAAGCACTCTTCACTCATGAATAATTGTGACAAAAATATGACCGTCGGATTACCTCTATATTGGCAGTATATCGATGATATTAGTTTCGCCAATAACAGCTGGGATATCAGCAGCCACCGCCTTGCTAAGCCTTCAGGGATAAAAAGCGTACACACCAATATACATTTATCTAGAAATAGATATACATGGTATGTACGCTTTTAAGCTTCACTAAAAGTAATATGAGTAAAGAACTGTTACTCACCCGACTCTTAAAGCAAAAAGAGTGAAATCTGTGGAAACAACACCAACAAACACAGTCCGAATATTGAAACCAAAAGAAACGGCATCACTCCCTTTGCTATAGAGCCTAGAGAACAGTGTGTTATATTTGCCGCAACAAAAAGGTTGATGCCAACAGGTGGAGTAATCAGTCCGATAGATAACGCTGTCATTAACAATACACCAAACCAAGTGAGATCAATATTTAAAGAACGAACCACCGGCAAAAATATCGGCAAAGTAATATACATGATAGTAACCGCATCCATGAACATACCGGCTACCAGTAAGATCGCCAAAATCACAAACAAGATGATCTGAGGATGTTGACTCATGGTAATCAATACCTCGGAATAGTCTCCCACTAAGCCATCGATCTCAATCACCCAACCAAAAAGCCCAGCAAAAGCAACCACCAGCATGACTACAGCTGACGAGCAAGCAGAGTCGATAAATGAATGGTAAAGCTGATTTATATTAATCGAACGATAAATTAAGGCTCCAACCACAATGGCATACATCGACGCGACTATCGCCGCCTCTGTCGGAGTGAATATCCCTCCATATATACCACCGAGGATCAGAACTGGCGTGAATAGTCCCCAAAAAGCGTGGGTAAAGGCATTATACAAGCGTAAGTGATAAGGCTCATTTGAATCTTGTTCTTGCAGGGAAATCGAAAACCCTGGCTGACTGTTATCCGCATAGAAGCGTGATAATGGCAACATCAATAGCATCAATGAGCCTAGCAATATACCAGGAACAATCGTGGCAAGAAAAAGGTTGCTTATCGACGTCTCAGCTATCACGCCATATATCACAAGCCCGATAGAAGGCGGAATGATCAGGGAAAGTGCCGCCCCAGTGCACACTAAACCTGCAGCGAAAGGTTTACTGTATCCATCTTCAACCATTCCTTTGATAATCAATGGTCCAATGGCTGCCACTGAAGCTGGCCCCGAGCCACTCACTGACCCCCAAAACAAGCACACCACGGTACCAACCAGCCCCATATTACCTGGTAACTTCTCAACTAAAACCCGAAAGAACTGGATCATACGTTCTGCTATTCCGCTGATCCCCATGATATTTCCGGCTAAAATAAAAAATGGTATAGCCAATAACGTGTATTTTGAACTGCCAGCAATGAGCAGGTCTGCAACCATATCAAGCCCAAAATCCATCTGCCACATGGCAAACAACGCCGATAATGCCAAACAAAACGCAACGGGAATACCGCAGATAATAAAGATGAAAAACAACATTATCATCTGGCTTCCAGTAGAGATATCCATAATTACTTCCTTGATATTATGAGTATTATTTACAACGCAGCTGAGTAATAAGCCATTCGATTTGACGAGCAATCATCAAAACGAAACCTAAGGGTAGCAAAGCCGTGTAATACCAAACCTTTACCTGTAAAGCACTTGAGGTTATTTGTGACTCGTATTGGTTACCCAGCAGATCGAGCATGAAATAAAACATCACTAACAAGGTAAACACAACCGCAATCGAAAGGCCAACCTGCAGCCACTTTCGATAACGATCGCTTATATTATCAATCAAAAATCCGACAGCCAGTAGCTGGCCTCGCTTAATCGCAATGGCAGCACCAAATAGCGTGAGTACCACCATCCCATTAATAACGATTTCTTGTGTCGACGCTAGTGAGTAATTCGTAAGGGTACGTACAACGACATTTGAGAAGCCTAACAATAGCATCACAACAAATGTAACAAAGCAGATGACCTCTTCCAATTTACCCCATAAGTTTTTAAAGCTAGTACCCATACAATTGTTCCAGAATCTTTTATGGTCGTTACAGTTATAATTTAATGAAAAGGAATATTAAGCCCGCTTTTGCGGGCTTAGTTCCATTTCACTTTTTCTCGCTTATTCACATTTAATTTGTTGCAATGTCGTCTTCAAATACTTTCACGATATCGGTACCAACGAGATCTCGCCACTTATTAAATGAAGGTAAGGTTTTCTGCCTAAACTCGTCAATTTGCTTAGCATCTAGTTCAACAACCGTCATTCCTTCATCTTTAAGTGTTTGAACACCATCCGCTGTCATCTGACGAGATATTGCTATTTGATATTCCATCGCCTCTTTGGCGGCATCGGCCACCATAGTCTGGGTATCAGCATCAAAACTGTTCCAAACTTTACGGCTTACCGCGAGGAAGATTGGATCGTAGGAATAATGCCAAAGAGTGATGTTTTTTTGGATTTCATAAAGGCGCTGCGGAACAATAATCGCACCGACAGGGTTTTCTTGACCATCAACTACCCCTTGTTGCAAAGCCGAGAACGTCTCAGCCCATTGAATTTGCTGTGGGTTTGCACCAAGATTCTTAAATACATCGATATACATAGGGCCAGCAACACGTACCGACATGCCTTTCAAGTCATCAGGGGAATAAACAGGTTTAGTACTGTTCGTTAACTCACGAAAGCCATTCTCCCCCCACGCTAAAATAATGATATTTTTTTCTAGTGCAATCTGTTCAATTAGCTTACCTCCTTCACCTTGGATGGCTTTATCTACAGCTTGATATCCATCAAAAAGATAAGGTAGAGAGAACACCGCCATTTCTGGAATAAGTGGTGTTACATTAATCGCAGAAGTTAAAATGAAATCAATTTTGTTAGCACCTAACATTTCGGCTTGTTTAATCTGATCGCCACCTGTAAGCACTGAATTAGGGAATATTCTAACTTTTAGCTTGTCGTTACTACCTTCTTGCAGCAGTTGATTGAATTTTTCTGCACCTTGCTGCCAAGTCGTCGTATTAGAGACATTGTGGGACAAGCGGTAAGTTTTGGCCTGTGCAGCAAAACTCATACACACAGTCACTACCGCTATAGTTGCTAGTTTGGCTGACCCCTTCGCCATATTAAGTATATTGTTCATAACACCTTTTTCTTCCATGTCATTGTTTCAGCATATAAATCTCATTCTTTGTGTTTTGTTGCTTCATTGTCAATGGCTTACATCACAACTTGAACCGCTAACTGAATTATTTCTCAGTTGGTAAGATACCTTTAAATTGAAGTTAATAATCAACTCAATCAGGAAAGGAATACTTAAAAGTTTGCATTAATCGATATTTACAGTCTATTAAACTAATAATATCTATAATTAGCGTTGAATATTACAAAACTCCGATACTTATACAGTATAAAACAAACAGGTCAGCTTGCAGCATCATAAGAGTGCGAGGATTTTATTTTATCCTTGTAATATCCTCTTTTTGCCACATGAAATATCAAGTAATCGCTTCTATTATTTACAGAGAGTGATAAACATATAGAAAGCGGGTATTTATGCTACATCAATTTATCCTGGTCGTTATGGCACCCATTTTTTTGGTACAAGGTAAGCATGTCCGTAAGTCAATTCCCTGCCTCAAAGAAGCGGCAGGGCCACGCCGAGGGCAAAGTAAAAAAATAGCGGGTAGAGAAGGAAAGAATCCTCCAACCAAGAAACCGCTTCGGATACTACTCTTAGGGGATTCCGCCGCTGCCGGAGTAGGCGCTGAACATCAATCTCAAGCGTTATCCGGCCAGCTCATATCGGCCCTGCACCATCAATTCCATGTCGAGTGGCAATTGATCGCAAAAACGGGCTTTACGACGAAACAAGTGCATCAATCAGCTCTCTTGCACCCCAAGCAAATGTATGACGTTGTTGTTGTATCCGCCGGAGTTAATGATGTCACCAAACCGACCAGCGCAGCAAAATGGATCAAGCAGCAACAGATGCTTACCAATACGTTACGCAGTCACTTTTCATGCCAGCACATTATTCTTAATAAAATTCCACCGATGGAAGTGTTCCCATCCCTCCCTCACCCTTTACGTTGGTATTTGGGCAGCAAAGCAAAAGCGTTTAATAAAAAACTGGCCAAATGGGTCGAAACACAACCTGACTGTGAGCTCGTTAACATCGGGGGGCCACTCGATGTTATGCATATGGCCACCGATGGTTTCCACCCCGGACCGAAAATATACCGACAATGGGGACAAGCTGTTGCCCAAATAATAGAAGATCGCTGGACAGGAAGCGGATTTCAACAGCAGGATATCCGTTAATCCCCTTTCAAATATGTGCTGCCAACTTACCTTACAGGTATGAAAGCAACACCGTAAACCCCTGGCCCACAGTTAGCTATACATTAGCTTTTCTGCTTTTTGGAGATCAAAATCATTGAGCGACTTTTTAGCCAAGTGCCTCAAGGGGAAAGCCCTAATTAACTCTTCAAACGGTTGGACGGCAAAGGCCCAAAACACCGAGTTGTCGAAGCCAAAAACAATGACTGCGCATAATGGAATAGAAATAATCCATTGGCCAGTAAAGTTAATTTTAAATACTGCTGTTGTCTTACCCAATGCACGTAATACATTGCCATGTACGGTATTGTAACCACGTACGATAGGCAAAATGATATAGAGAGGCGCAATAACAGCTAAAGCCTGGTAGGTTGATTGGTCAAGATCCGGATAAATATCGGCAATTACAAAGCTCATTCCAATAAACAATAGAGCACACAACACCGAAATCCCGATCGCGACATCAATACTTGTGTTCACGTTTTTGCTGAGATTATCGACTTTCTTTGAGCCAATAGCTTGGCTAATCGTTATCGCTGATGATTGTGACCATGCCGCGATAAACTGGGTGCCAGATCGGATCCATGGTGCGACGAGTGTTATGGCAACATAAGCATTGATATCCAATTGTGAGTAGAGCAACTGGTACACCGTGGCTCCAAGCATCAAAATCGTCACGTTGGCAGCAACGGGAAAAATCTCTAAAAAATGCAGCCTTATATTTCGCCCCATCGACGTTACTTCACGAAGCGTTATAAAGGAAATATAACGCTTTTTATACAGTGTTATTCCAAAGAAAATCAGGCGGGCTGTTATCGCAAAAATACTGCCAAGCGCTGCGCCTTGAACGCCCATCCCCTCATATGACAGCGAGTCAGACAGGTCGAATCCATTGATAAATAGATAAGTAAGCAGTGTATTTATTGGTAATTCAAGTAGGTAACCTTTAAGAGTGATTCTGCTTTTACCCAAACTATTAAATAGCGCAATCATTACCTGAGTAATACCCGTGTATAAAACTAGGTACTTTGAGATCATAAGGTAATCGGCAATTTCTTGCTGAAGTGGAGTGCTATCAGTCAGCGCCTGAATTAGTGGCTGGTCAAACACAGTCAACAGTGTCCAGAATAGAGACGCAACTAAGCAGTTAATAATCATTCCAGACCAAGATGCTGTCGACAGAGCTTGCTGGCTACCTGATCCTACCGCCCGGCTTAGCACCAGTTGGCTGCCATTCGCCAATGCCATTTGAATCGCCAAAATAAAAGCCAGAATAGTGGTTGAGATCCCCATAGCTGCTAACGGCACCTCCCCTAATGGTGAAACCAATAGCGTATCGATCATCAACATGGACTGCATCAAGAGTCCATTCAAGGCCAATGGCCAAGCTAGCGAGAAATTCTTTTTTACATAGGATTGGGATGGCACAAGTCAACCTTAATTCAGCCGTCACTGACAGAGCAATAGAAACCTGGAGGCGTCATATGGTAATACAATATGACTTACTATTCTGAGGGCATGCTCAAGTTTTCAGTACAGTTGGACGACATTTAAGTGGATTGTTTTTCCATGAGATGAAAACCTGCAACCCGCAAGTGCAGAAATCTGCTTTAATACCAATCTGGATAAGTAGTTGATCAAATATTTATGTAGGTTGGTATAACAAATGCTATTGGGCCATTCTCCCCCCCTTCATAAATAATGCTGAGCAAAAGGCCAGAGATCGCTGCCGATCTCTGGCCCTCATTATTTTGGCCCATACAGGGCGTTACCGAAGAAGTTGTAGGCTCGCGGTTTCACACATTACCTGAGCAAACTCTGTGCCCCGCTTACATTCAACTTCCCTGACTAATTCAGCCAATAGCACTTCAAGATCTTCAACGTTTCCATTGCTGCCAGACTCAGCCATGTATTGTGCGATACTTCGTCTCGCTTCATGCTTTCTACACATAATCTAATCCTTTAAATTTGAACCCAGTCCTCCCTCATCATAATTTTCATCAACCATCATGCAAATGCTCCAGCTCACATAAAACTTTTTTCAACCACAAAAATAACACTTAAAATCAATAGCTTAATGATTTTTGTCGTAAAGTGACATTGACTTTCCACTGCCATTTATGGCTCATTTTGATTTTCCAAAATTCCATAGAAGCCATTGATAAAATGGCTCTCTGTTATCATTCTAGGTTCTTTATGAACGACTTCATCTGGTTTAGACCACACCTTACCCAGATACCCATCAGAGTATGCCTTGTGCCAATAACGCAGGTCGATAAGCCTGGTAATAAGCAGATGCAATCATATAAAGGGTAGAGAAAACAAAATTTATGTCGGTCACTGATTAACACTAGCGAAGTGTTCTCGGCCTTATACCAATCTGGATAAGTAGTTGATCAAGTATTTGCATTGGAAAAATCGTTGTTATCAAGGCAGATATTGCAGTAACTAGTGGCTCTAATTACAAAATATCTAACGCAGAAAACAGCGGTTTTAACCTGCAAGACTGATCAAATATTTATGTAGGTTGGTATTAAAGCGTAAATATAATCTAGGCTGCCGATCCCTCTCGGCAGCCTATGTATTCAACTCAACTAATTGCCAACACCACCATTGTTAGTGACGGGAGTATCAGCCGTTAATACCGGCCATTCTTTAAAGGTTGCCAAGTGCTGTTCTACCGCAGCTTGTGCAGGACCAAATGCCCACATTTTTTGTCCCATCCACTTCAAATACATCCCAGACTCTTCAGCCGCTCTTTCATAAGGATCGCGACGCAAGTTAAAGAGCAAAGGCGCATTTAACTCTTCTTTTGGTCCACTCCAGCCATGGTTTTGCACAACGAAATGTGCTTTCCAGTCGCCGACTCTGACTGCTTGAAGTTTATCTCTTTCATAGTAGAGAATTTCATTTCGATTGGATTGACTGTCCTTCGTCAGCATCTCGAGTTGATTGTAGCCATCTAAATGTGCTTTGAAGCCATCATGACCTCCCAGCAGCTTCTCTTTTAGATCTGTCGGTCCTCCCGCTGCAGCGACTAAAGTGGGTAGCCAATCCATCCCATCAAAAATACCATTATTCACTGAACCTGCAGGAATGTTCTCTGGCCAACTAACAAGCGCAGGAGCCCTGACTCCACCTTCCCAGGTTGTCCCTTTTTCACCGTGAAATGGAGTCATGCCGCCATCCGGCCATGTCATAATTTCTGGCCCATTGTCAGCGGTAAAAATGACGATGGTATTGTCTGCAACACCTAACTCATCCAACTTCGCAAACATTTCTCCAATATGATCATCAAGGTCTTTCATTACAACCTCTTGGAGTCCCCAACCATTTTTCCCTAACATTGCTTCATATTTAGGGGAAAGGTGGCTCCACACATGCCCTCTTGAAGGACAATACCAAGTAAAGAAGGGCTTATCTTCTTTTACTGCCCGCTCAATAAAATCAATAGCATGTTTGTTCACTTCATCATCAAGCGTGCGCATTCTTTCAATAGTCAGCGGTCCATCATCATTAATAGTTTGGTTACCACTGCCATCGGTAGTTGCATGAATCACATTACGCGGGGCGAATTTCTGAAAATCCGGGTCTTGTGGCCAATCCGGATCTTCCGTGTATTCCATGGCGTTAAGATGATATAACCAGCCCCAATACTCATCAAATCCGTGCATCGTTGGTAAAAACTCATCGCGATCACCAAGATGATTTTTACCAAATTGACCTGTCACATATCCCAATTTTTTGAGAATTTCAGGCAATGTTGGTGTATCCGCATTCAATCCAACAGGCCCTCCGGGTAAGCCAACAGTATGCATCCCTGTTCGAACGGGTAATTGGCCTGTCAAAAATGCAGAACGCCCAGCCGTACAGGAGGGTTGAGCATAATAATCAGTAAGCATCATGCCATTCTCAGCGATGCTATCAATATTCGGAGTCTGACTACTCATTACTCCATTATGGTAAGCGCTAATATTCGATATCCCAATGTCATCTGTAAAAATCACAAATATATTGGGTCTCTCTTGTGCCGAAAAGACCACAGTTGACCAGTTGAATAGCAAGCTAATTATAAAAAAACGCAATATCCTTTTCATCTATTCCCTCTTGTATTTTCAGTCGTTTCTAGATTAATCATTTTTAAAGCAACAACGCCAAATCCGATTTCGAGCAACAAATAAATGAATAGCAACCAATGAGGCATACCATCGAATATAATACTAGTCAGGCGCCCAGCGGCTAAGCCAAGCATAAATATTACTAGGCTATAAAGGGCGTGAAGTCTATATTTGGCATAAAATGCACCAAGAACCCAAAATAACACCATCGCGAAGTACAACCCCATGACAGCGCGAAAAATATGAGTAGCATTGATTGGTGTTGCATCTATATTGAATAAAAAATTCAATGATACTTCGGGAGATAATCCATAAGAAAGTGCTATTGGCGTTAGGCCACATGCAGCAACAAGCAAGAATACACCCTGAATTTTCATAAAATCTCCATAATGAGCTGACGATGTTAAAATCATAGTCTGTGAGTCGGCACTAACAAATAAATATCCATCATTTCAATGAGCCAACTGCACCTCTGTGTGGATTTATATTTATAGGTAGGGTCAACACTCCCTTCGGTATTAATTTAAGCCATTGAAAAATAGGCATACAACGCAACCCAACCATTTAGCTACATTAAAGATAAAAGCCAGCATTTTTCACTAATAACCACCCCCTTAGCCATACATACCACTAAAACCCGTGAGGTGAGTAAATTACTAATATTGGCTACTGTTAACATTTTCCATTAATTAATTTGACCTAAATTTGAGGATACTAGTAATGTTTAATTAACACATAACAAAAAAGTAGGCGCTACTTGTGGATGGGAATACGCTTTTTCATTACACCTCAACGGACGGACTATTGGGCGTTATGCTCAACAAAGAGATATGGTTTACCGATTACCAGTTCTTAAACGACAAAGGTGAGTACAAAAAAGCGTTGCATGCCCTGACTAAACGGCTCCGTGACTCAGAGTACACAGCATGCAGTATGATCCTGGAAATGTTCCTGCATCAAATCGAAAACCAGCACTCAATGTGCGTCTGCTCTTTTTCCGGTACCAGTGATTCTCTGACTCAGTGGCGCTTTTATGGTGATGACTGTCGTGGAAGCTGTATCGGTTTTAGATCAGATGTACTGAAAAACAATACCAGTGATCATCCCTCGCTATCCTCCTCTGCTCACTACTTTAGCGGTACGCTAATGCTGAGTGAGACATTCAAATGCAGTTATAATCCACTGCATCACTATATTGAGGAAACCATTACCCTATTCAAAGAATTGTTTGACTACTTTAACACCATGGATATGCCCAATGAACAAGAGCAGAGAAGTGCCCTTGAGGCCTTGGCACCACATTACAAATCCTCGCTATTTTCCTTGCTCAAAACCCTGTTTGCTTGGAAACATCATGACTTCATTAACGAAGATGAATCACGTGCCATTGCACTGGTTCCGCTTAGTGAGCTGAGCTATCGTGTGAATAGAAACCTTATCACGCCATACTACAAGCGCACATTGGAAGATGTCTTTTCAATGGAGTCGATAAAGGTGATCATTCTCGGGGCGAAATCAGATAGAAGAAATTCACTGGCGATCTCTAGCTTGACCTCACAGTACGGCGAGCAAGCCTTATTGTGGGGAGCCAACGCCCAAGAGCTATCTGAAATAAGACCTGAAACCTATGAAGATGTTGGGCAATGTGCAAGGCATAAGACGCAATACAATTGAGTTTTCACAATATGACGTACATAAATACCAACACGTATAATCAATAATTTAAAGGTTTACTGTGGGTAAGGTATAACCAAGTTACTTTATTCAAACAGCAATATTTATAATGAAATTTTCCAGTACCTTCTAATCGACGGTAGCACATTCAGCCAGTCTTACTATGGACCAAATGATCCATAATCATTGGGTAATCCGGCTCTTTCTCACAGCTTGCCAACCGTTCATTATACTGACCATCAAACAAACAGTTCGAGGTCATCATGAAAGCAGTCGGTTATCAGCGCAATCTTCCAATCCAAGACGAAGCATCTTTACAGGACATTACATTAGATGCGCCAACAGCCACAGGTCATGACTTGTTGGTAGAGGTTCAAGCCATTTCGGTTAACCCAGCAGACTATAAAGTTCGTCAAGGGATGCCAGCTGAAGATGGTAGCTGGAAAGTGATTGGTTGGGACGCCACGGGTATCGTAAAAGCGGTCGGCGAAAGCGTAACTTTGTTCAAGCCAGGCGACAAAATCTGGTATGCCGGTGATATTTCTCGTTCAGGAAGCTACGCCGAAATGCAGCTCGTCGATGAACGTATAGTGGGAAAAATGCCTCAATCACTGTCATTTTCTGACGCCGCTGCTTTGCCGCTCACATCTATCACCGCATGGGAGCTATTGTTTGACCGTTTGAAAGTCGATAACACAGCCTCTGACAAACGCATCCTTGTAATTGGTGCCGCTGGTGGTGTTGGCTCAATCATGGTTCAGCTCATCAAGCAATTGACCAACCTTGAATTGATTGCGACGGCCTCTCGCCCTGAGACTATCGATTGGCTGAAAGACCTAGGTGCCGACCATATTATCAACCACCGCAATCCGTTAGGGGCTGAATTCGAAAAGCATGGGTTACCTGAAGTCGATTATGTCGTCAGCCTAAACAATACCGAGCAGCACATCGATGAGATTGTTAAAGTCATTAAACCTCAGGGCCAATTCGCATTGATTGATGATCCTCAGTCATTGGATATCGTCCCATTCAAGACAAAATGCGTTTCTATCCACTGGGAGCTGATGTTTACCCGCTCGTTGTTCCAAACACCGGATATGCAAGCACAGCATGACTTACTAAATGAAGTTTCGAGTATGATCGATAAAGGACAAATAAAAACAACAGTTGGCGATCACTTCGGCCAAATTAATGCAGCTAATTTACGTAAAGCCCATGAGTTTTTGGAAACGGGTAAAGCGAGAGGTAAAATTGTGCTAGAAGGTTTCTAAACCTAGTTGCACTTGGCCGATACTGAAGCATTGAAAACCGGGCAGTCACATACTGACTGTGATTGCCCGGTTTTATGCTAACGGTACAAAGATGCATAGTTTGGCACATGGCTGACCCAGCGCGGTGGAACACCGATATCGTCCTGAAAGGCCTGAATGAATTCACGTACTAACGGGGTTTGTTTGCGGTGCGGATAAACAGCATAGACGGCCTTATCTTTGCTGGGCAGTACATAGTCAGTCAACAGAGTGACAATACCTTGCTCATCAATATTTTGATTGAGATTATAGAGGTCAATAACTGCATAGCCTAGGCCATCCCTGACACCAGCCACCATCATCCGAACATCGCTGACTTTGTAGTTTCCTTTCATCTTATAGCTTTTGAAATTATCACCATGGGGTTTGTCACTCAGCCACATTTGATCCAAGGTGGTATCAGCATTGCTGTATATAACTGCAGGAAGTTCAGCGAGCTCTTCAGGCGTCGTAGGATTTCCATATCTTTCAATAAAGGCTTTAGAAGCTATAACCGCAAAGTGGGTATTGGCTATTTTTTTAGCGATCAAGTTAGATTCCGCAAGCTTGCCTATCCGAAAGGCCAGGTCATAATGATCCGCAATGATATCTGCTTTTTTGTCATCCAATGAGAGAAGTACTTTTACATCTGGGTATTTCTGCATAAAGCACGAAATAACAGGCTGAAGGTATTCCTGACCGAGAAAAACCGGGGAGGTAATACGGAGCGTCCCTTTTGGCGTCGACTGATAAGAATCCGCAATATTTTGAATCTGGCTTAAAGTATCTATCAAAATATTGGCTTGCTCTAGAATCTCCTCTCCCGCCGGTGTTAGTGAAAAAGAGCGGGTTGAACGATTGAGTAATTGCACCCCAAGATTCGTTTCTAGCTTTTTAATTTGCTTTGATAAAGAGGAGTTATCCATATCATGTAGTGTCGCTGCCTTAGAAAACGATCCCTGCTGGACAACATCGAGAAAGAGAGACAGTTGATTGGTTATGGACATCAGTATTCCTCATCCTTAGTTTGCATAGCTTCCTAAACTAAGGATAAACAAAGCTGCAGAGAAGAGAAATGAAGAATCAGCCGAACAAGTGCTCGGCTGATGCACCTTTTATTATTAGAGGAATGGAATCGTCTTGTGCGGGAAAGTTAGAAGCGATGGGAACAGCGTTTCTAAATCAAGACTAGTATCAAACCAATTCGCTAAAGTCGCATTAACTTGATCTGCAGCGATCTCCGGGATAAGACGACCATTATTGTAGTCATATTCACTTCCCGGTGTTAGATCGGGCCATTTACCATAAGCCTTGCCCCCTTTAACTGCCCCACCAACAACCAATTGGTGGCCGGCCCAGCCATGATCAGTACCTGAATCATTGGCCATAATGCGACGACCAAAGTCAGACATGGTAAAGGCTGTGACCTTGTCGGATATGCCTTGCTGTTTCATCTCTTGATAAAACGCTGTCAACGCATCAGAAACCTGCCCAAGTAAAGCAGCATGGTTTCCAGCCTGATCTTTATGGGTATCAAAGCCACCGAGCCCGACAAAGAATATTTGACGCTTATGCTGCAAAGAAGCCGCACTTCTCACCTTAATCAGCTTCGCTGTGGTATGGAGCATGTCACCCAAACTGGTTTGTGGGAATCCATCAAGCTCACCAACCGATGCCAAGGACTCATCCAGCGCATCATTCTCGTAATAACGATTAGCCATGATGGTTGAGTAATTATCGGCAAACAGATTGACATATTGCTCCTCGAAATGACGTCTCATTGCACCAACACGATCGCTGTTATTCAGCCCGTTATAAGCACCCGCACCATCGCTAGTCAAGACCAAAGGTTCAACATAGTTATTACGCAACCACTTCTGTTCGCCGTTTAATGACATTAAAGGAGACAGGCTACCAGAGAGGTTCATATCCTGAACCATCCGGCCTGCCCAACCCAATTTGTCATTCATGTTTTCCGCACCAGACTGCCACATAGTTTGCTGCAGGTTGTGAGCCATCAAGAAGTCAGGAACTCGGCTATTAGGATTATTTTCACCTATGATAGGTTCAACCAACTGGCCGGAGTTAACGATAACGGTGGCATTACCCTCATCAAAAGCCGTTTTCAAGCTTTCCATCGCAGGGTGTAACCCCAATTGAATATCGTTTTCTGTGGCGATACTTAAGGGTACTAACTCTTTCTGGGCAATGGCAAGATTGGGCCTCGCTTGCCAATAAGTCTGGTAAGCACTGTCAGTAACAGGGATCACCATGTTGTAAGCATCGTTCCCACCAAACAGGAACACACAGACCAGCGCTTTATAATCCTCTTCAGAAGCTTGGGCCATGTTCAATCCGGTCAGAGCAGGCGCAACCGAAGTCGCACTAAGGGCTACCGAGCTTTTCAGGAAATGACGGCGTGATAATTTCATTATTTACTCCTGGCAGCGAAACTCTGGTGAACATTGAATGGCAAACAGCGTATCGTTGATCTTGCGATCATCATTACGGTTATCTGCGGTCAATTCTTCCAGCATTTGACGGATAAATTCACCCAGCTCAATAGACATCAAGCCAGCAAAAATACGTTCATTGAGCAATTCAATATACTCATCGGGTTTATTGACCTTCTGCTCAAACTGCGCTCGATTCCATGACCACTGTTTTACGTTAGTGCTGTCATGAGCCAATATCATGGTCCACATTCGATTTGAGATCCGGCGTACGCTATCCATCGATAGAATGGCAAATTCCGGTGCGGTTAGCTGCTTGTCGGTGATTTCACCTTTTGGGGCATAATCTGGTTCATAAAAATTGAACACGCTAGGGGCTTGCAATGGCGCCTGACCGAAATGACTTTGTGTTCCGGGGAAGTCCCACCAGCGATCTGGATCGTTACTTTTCACATTCAATGCGCGGCAGAGGTTTGCCATTGCTACAATCGGCTCTTTCACTTTACCGAAATTCCGGCTGCTACTACCGTGAGACTGATGATCAGCCATGGCTTTGCCATTAATGACATCTTCATCGAGTAAGATCGCCTTAATCACAGAAGGCATATCTCCACGTACGCCTTTACCATTATCTTTAAACACATCCGCTACACGCTGGATATAAGAACGGCGAGGATTACTTAACGTCAATCGCTTGATAAGCAAAGCAGAAATGAACATCGGGGTATTTCGGTGATTAAACAGCAGATCTATAGCCTGTGAGAGATCTTGCTCAGCCGATTGTCCTTTTGGAAACACCTGCCCCAATACTGTTTTCTCATCAAAGTCATGACGATTTGAATCGGCATACATGGGTTTCAAATAAGTATCACGACGCCAGCCTGTTAATACTTTTGCGAGTTGCTCAACATCTTCTTGGGTATAAGTTGGCTCTTTATTTCCCCGTGCATCGAGCTTTGGCATCCCATTGCTCTGCAATTGCCACAACCCCAAGCTAAATAGCTGCATCACTTCACGGGCATAATTTTCGTCTGGAAAGGTATTTTTCTCAGGATCTGCCTTACGGCTGCCTTCCAGAGTCAAATATTTACCCATCGCCGGGCTCAATGTTACCGCTTCAAGCAGATCTCTAAAGTTACCAAAGGCATGCTTCATCAATACATCATAATATTCGGCCAACGCTTCAGAGTTTGGGCCCCCACTGTTGGACACCACAAAGATCTGGCTCAACGCGTATACCACACGCTGCCTCAGCTGATCGCCAGCGGTAAGGCTTCGATTCCACCAAGCACTCAAGCGGGCATTTTCATTCAATGTATCCCCGCTCGCTTCGGCATAACGTTCAGCCAAAGGCCGGTGTAGACGCCAGTTTCGAGTAAACTGATCATCGAGCCAAGCCTCTAAGCCCATGTCTAAAAAATCATCAATATCCCCTTGCTTGGGACCAAATGTTGCCCGATACAGAAATTTTGCTGCCTGTTCCGGTTCATATATTGAGCTAACCACGACGTTTACCTCATTCCATCATTGGATTTATTTTTATGGCTATCAATAATGAAATAGGTGGAAGAATTGACGAGAGTTATGTGATTAATTTGGAAGTAAAGTACCAAAAAAACACAAAATAAGGCATTAAACTTAGTGAAAGAAAAGTTGCGCAGGAAAAATTGTTGTTTTCAAGGCGGATATTGCAGTAACTAGTGGCTCTGATTACAAAACCTCTAACGTAGCTAACAGCGATTTTAACCAGCAAGATTGATCAATGTAGGTTGGTATAACTCAATAGATAAAGCAATTAGTCGCTAAATTCTTCTCCCCCCCCCACCAGACATTGTCGTCGATTGTATAGGAATGTACGGATCACAAAAACGCTATTGTACGTTGTTTTATTAAGGCGTAGCATTCACTCCAACAATAAAACCTTTGCCTACAACATAGCAGGCCTAACGCCTCTGTTACAAAATTAGGATGAACATGAAAAAGTTAATGCTACTTCCTTTGGCGACACTTGTGAGTGGATCTTTCGCGGCTAATGCTCAAGAGCCTATGACCCAGAACTTCGACTACATTTCTGGTGGTCTGCAGATCAGTAAATTCAATAAAGACCTATGGTCTGAAGCGAATGCTAACACTGGAATACTTGCTACTACAGATGGTGGTGCTGGCCTTTACCTACGTGGTAGTTGGAACTTCGCCGATAACTTCTTCGTGGAAACACGTGGTGATGCGATCGCGGCTGACGATATGATCTTCTCAAATGGACTTTTGGGCCTTGGTTACTTCATGCCAATAAATAATGATTTTACCGTTTATGGTTTAGCTGGTTTTGCCAACTCGCGTTACGATCTGGATGTAAAAACACCCTTTGGTACTTTTGGCGGAAATGAAACTCAATCGGGCTTCACCGGTGAAATCGGTGCTCGCTATCAAGTAATGGATCGTTGGATGGTTGAACCTGCAGTTCGCTTTGCAACTTACGACGACACTATGTACGAGCTTCGCCTTGGTAACAGCGTGAAAATGACTGAACACGTAAGCCTTGAAGCAAATCTATCTCGCAATGACTACGATGCATTTGCTGAAACCAACGTCCAACTGGGTGCACGTTACAGCTTCTAAGTGTGTCTAGCTAGACACTCTTGCTAAATTAAAATATTTACATTCGCTTTCGCTAGGTTAAAGCAGCGGCCAGAGGTAGATAGCTACCTACAGGCCGTTTTTTTATCTTTATTTTACAAATAACAAGCAAGGATCAGCACGTTAGCGAAAACCATTAAGCTTGCTGATAACCGTATCAAACTCTTCAATTTGCTTAGCGACCATATCAACACTTTGCTGCCAGAATTCAGGTTGGCGTATATCCATACCCAAGTGTTTCTCGACTACGTCTTCTGCTGTCATAGATCCGGTGTCACGAAGCAAGGCTTTATAGTCAGCATAGAAGCGATCACCTTTTGCTTCACGCTGTGCATATACCCCTTTGCTGAATAGATACCCGAACAAGTACGGATAATTATAGAAACTGATTTCTGCAATGCTAAAGTGTAGTTTGCTGGCCCAAAACATCTCATTGGTTTCATCCATGGCTTCGCCGTACCACTCTTGCCAAGTTTCAGACATGAGTAACTTAAGCTGCTCAGGAGTAAATTCGCCATCTTTGCGCTGCTCATAGTAGGCTTTTTCAAACTCATAACGCACCGGAATATTAACCATCAACGCCAGTGCAGACTGCGCCTCTTCCCACAACATTAACAACTTCTCTTGCTCGCTATCCGCTTTTGCCATTAGTGCATCGCGCACCACGTTTTCAGCAAAAATAGAGGCGGTTTCAGCCAGTGTCATCGGATAACGGGTTTGCACCAATGGCATATCTTTCATCACCCAGTTGTGGAAAGCATGCCCAAGCTCATGGGCCAAGGTCAGTACGTCCGACATACTGCCACCCCAAGTCATAAAGACCAATGGCGTTCTGCTATCAGCAAACTTAGTGCAGTAGGCACCCAAGCGCTTATTCGGCTGAGGGGCCGCATCAATAAGCTGCTGATCAACCATCATATCAACAAAGTCAGCCATTTCAGGATCGACATCGGCAAAAGCATCGCGAATAATATCGATACCTTCAGCAAAACTGTACGAAGTCCCCTCTCCCCCGGACAAGGCCGGCATAGAAGCCATTTCATCCCAAGGTTTGAGCTTATCCGTGCCAAACAGCCGTGCCATATGCAGGCCCGCCTTCTGGCCAATATGACGATTGTTTTTGGCAACAGCCATCATAGCGTCTAGGGTGGCTTTCTCGATACGACTGGTATGCAAGCTCGGGTCGAGGAAATCAACCTTCTGGGTATGACTACGTTTTTGGTATTCCGTCAATCGAGCACCGGATAGTGCATTTAAGATAGCGGCAAAACTTTCCTGATGTGCAGCCATCGCTTTAGACACTGCACGCCAAGCAGGCTCTCTACGTAAGCTGTCGCCACCATACAAGATACTGGCGGCCTGAGATAACCCCATGCGTTCTTGCTGACCATCTGGCAATTGCAAAGTCACTTTCAAGCTACCGGTAATATTGTCGTACAGGCGCCCCCATGCCAACTTTCCATCCACATCCATTGCGGTAAGCAGTTGCTCCTCGGCTACAGATAGTTGTTGGGGCTTGAGTAGCCGCTCTCTCTCAAGCAAAAAACGCCAAGGTGATAGCGCTTCGCCTTCTTCTCCACCTTTTTCAAGCAAATCATCGAATTGTTCAAGATTAAGGTTAACAACAGCCTGCATAAACGGGGTCATGGCTTGATCAAGCTCAGATTGCAGCACATTAACTCTACCGAGTAGCTTTTTCGCCTGCTCATCGGCCGCATCTACCGACAAGATACAGTTTACGAACGCACTGAGCGTCATCACTTTTACACGTTCGGCTTGCTGCATGACTAATGCTGCTGCCAAACCATCTAGAGACGTTGAGTCCAACCTTGCCAATTCCGGAAAAAGTGCCTCGACAGAGGCTAAATCTTGCTCGATCTTTGGATCATTCAGATCTTGGTAAGCAATAGATAAATCCCAACTCGGTGTATTCATAAATGTCTCCCTGTATTCTGTGACTTGTGTTTACTACCTCAACATATCACAACTGTGCCAAGGGGTATGTCGACACGAAGCTGGACAAAACCTTGTTTCGAACTTCATATTACAGAGTGAACTCGGATAACCTCAGCGATTACCCCCTAGCTAAAAGCTCAACCGTTCTAATCAGAAGCAAAATGAAAGACTTGACCGTATTCGTTTTATTGCCTCTATTTTGCGCGCATTGGCGTTAGTTCATTTTTGATACTGCGTGCTGCTCTACCATGAACGCGATCACTTCATCATTTAAGCAAGATTTACTGACATATTGGCGCTGTTTACCCATATGAAGAATAAAACCTAAATCGCTTTGTTGAAGTTGGTCTATTTCACTCCAAGCTATGTTACGGGTGTTTTTACCGCTTTTATAACTCACACCGTTAGAATCAACATGAAATACCACTTTGCTGCCAGAGCTCATGCTGAGTGTTTGTCGCCATAGCCACCAGGTTCTCTTAAAATAAACACTAAGCGCCTCAATAATGCTCAAAACAATAAAGAACCAACCAACGTAACCGCTGGGTAGTAGCTCAAATATGATTAAAACAACCCCAAAAAGAAGAAATAATATTCCTTTTAAATAGGCTTTTGGAAATTCAGCAGGACGGCTAGTTTGATCATAACACTCTGCAAAAAAGGTCTTGTCGAGGGTGTATTCTGTAGTGAAATCAAAATCTTTAGACATATGTGGCTACTTTGAAGTTTTCTGTGAATGAGTATCCCATGCTGCGACCTTGCAACTTAAGTATTGTATAACTTCTCGGTGCTTTTCTTTAGCTCTTTTGATCCACTTCAATAAATCAATAACTTGAATTGATTAGCTACTTTGCTAATACGTGGATTCCTATACCGAACACGACAATCGCTTGGTGATCACATATGTGCAACCACTACATCTAGCACGAATTTGTCGAGTAGACGACACCTGTTTCCAAATGCCGCCCCTCTGAGAACCCAGTGTGAAACTTTCACTGCGCTAGGCTCAAGCCTCCACGAAGGCATCGTTTGATCCCCAGACTTACAGTCGCGCAACCAGACGCAAAAGTATTATGCGATAAAGTTCGGCTTCAACCGTAAAAAAATATTCAAGATCATTAGCTTAACCAACGCTAAATAGACCGTATAGCTCCACCATCCACGCGTATTTTGCCACCAGTGACATAAGACGCTCGTTCACTAACTAAAAAGGTAACAACATCCGCAAACTCTTGTGGAGTTCCATAACGCTCAGCTGGTATGGATGCTTTGGATGCTAAAGCGACTTCATCTAAGCTCTTACCCTGCCTTGTTGCTGCGGCTTGATCGAGTTGATCGACTCGGTGCGTATGAATTCTCCCTGGAAGGACACAGTTTACTGTCACCCCATTCTTAGCGACCTCATTTGCAAGAGACTTAGACCATCCTACGACAGCAGAACGAATAGAGTTTGATAATGCTAAACGCGGTATTGGCTGTTCAACACCCGATGACGTAATATACGCGATGCGCCCCCAGCCTTGCTCTTTCATTTTTGGCAGACAAGATTGCGTCAGCCAAAATAAATTAGCCGCCATGGCTTCAAAATGTTTTAGCCAGTCAGCATGAATCGCTTCCTCAGCCGCACAGGGAGGGGGGCCTCCACAGTTACCAACAAGTATATCTGCACCTCCTAGTTCCTGGGCTTTCAAAACAGCAGCCTTCACTGATTCGATATCACTTAAGTCCATTGATACCGGATGTAGGCGTTGCTTCTGTTCTTCAGGCAAATGAGTATGAGCCTGCAGTAGTACTTCTGTATCACGAACGAATGCAATAACCTCCACTCCCTCCGCCAATAGTGACTTTGCAATTGCGGCCCCAAGGCCTCTCGCAGCACCAATAACTATCGCCTTTCGATTCTTTAAACCTAAGTCCATTACAACAAGCCTCTTAATTGATTATTCTGTCTATCGATAAGATAGCTAATTTCGTCTTTTGCCTGTGAGCTTAGAACAGGCCCTGGTGCTCGAAGAGAAGGACTAGCGATAATACCTCGGCTGTACATGATCCATTTTCTAATCGCTAGACCAAGGCCTGGTTGTTGCTCATACCTTGCTAGAGGTAAATACGCATCAAAAAGATCATGAGCTCGATTACGGTCCCCTTCTTTAAAGGCTTTACATACATCAACCATCATCTCTGAGTAGGCAAAACCTGTCATTGCACCGTCGGCGCCCCTACCGAGCTCTTCCGGTATAAACAGACCTCCATTACCACATAGAATGTATACGTCTTCGCAATGAGCTCTCAAGTAACTTATTTTTTCTAGACCCGGCCAGTCCTCATGTTTCACCATGACACAGTTGTCGAGTTCATTAACGATTCGAGCAAGAAGAGGGGCACTTATCTGAACGCCAGTAGCCAACGGAAAGTCTTGAAGTACAAATGGTATTTGGCCTAATGACTTCGAAACTAAAGCGTAATAATCGAATACCTGACTGTCTGTTTTCAAAGATGATAGTGGCGCCACCATAACCGCCTTTGCACCTATTTGTACCACTTTCTTTGCCAGTTCCACCAACGATGCAATTCCCGGCGAAGAGACACCAACAATTATCGGCACTCTCCCTTTGACACGTTTACAGACACGCTCAACTACACTAATAGCCTCTTCCATCGTCAGTTTTGGGGCTTCTCCCATCATGCCTAATAGAGTAATGGCATCAACGCCTGTATCAAGGTAATAGTCCGTCATGCTGTCGATGCTCTCGTAATCAATATCACCTTCTGAGGTAAAAGGCGTCACCGCTATGACACATACCCCCTTGACTTGAAAGCTTAACTTCATGCTACTTTCTCCTTACTTGTATATATTTCCGTTATGTCCTTGGACTGAAAGTAAACTTCTACTTCCTGATCAACTTGGAATAAAGAAATGTCTTCCATAGTAATGACACTTATTTCCCTGCCCTCATAATCAAGTAGGACTCGATACCCGAAACCGAGAAAAATGATGTTCTTTACTATGGCACTAACAGACATATGCTCAATCTCGTCAGCAAAGGGGGCTAGGCTAACGCGCTCCGGACGAATTGCCACTGTGCCTCCTGTATGATTTATAAAATTGCATTCACCCAAAAAATTGGCGACGAACTTGTTCTCAGGTGTGAAATACAATTCTTGGGGGCTTCCATATTGAACAATTTCACCTTGATCCATCAATGCTATTTTGTCGGATAAAAATAGCGCCTCTTCTTGATCATGCGTTACATAGATAATGGTAATTCCAGTTTTTTTATGAAGTTCTTTAAGTTGGATCTGAATAGATTTACGAAGGTTTTTATCCAGTGCGCCAAGAGGTTCATCCATTAACAAAATATCTGGTTTGATCACCAGCGCTCTCGCTAACGCTACCCTTTGTTGCTGCCCTCCAGATAACTCCTTTGGAAGTCGGTCTTTATATTCATCCAACTCTACCAAGGCCAGTACTTCTTCTACATACTCTTCTATTTCAGCCCTACTCATTTTGCGCATTTCCAAACCGAACGCGACATTCTGATAGACAGTCATATGAGGGAAAAGCGCATAATTTTGGAACACCATCCCAATATTCCTTTTTGATATCGATATAGGTTGAATGTCTTTCCCATCAATATAAATAGAGCCTTCATCACTACTCTCAAAACCAGCCAAACACTTTAACAACGTTGTTTTCCCAGAGCCTGAGGCTCCTAAGAGTGTGCAAAATTCACCGGGATTAATATTTAAACTCACACGATTGAGCGCCGTTACACCGTCGTAGCATTTTCTGAGCTTGTTGATAATTACTGACTTTCCAGTACTCATATTACTTCCTTCTAGTTACAACCAAGTTCGTCAGTAACATGACGATGGTAAACAATATAATGATTCCCGATGCAGCAATGATGGTCGGGTCAATTTCATGAGCTACCCCTTCATACATCAACTTCGGCAATGTTCGCGAACGCACATTGGTCATGAATAGCGCAATAATTAAATCATCAAATGATGAAATAAACGCAAAGACAGCACCACCTATAACACCCGGTAAAATGGACGGAAACAGCACTCGGTGAAAGAACACAATCCAAGGAGCTCCTAAACTTCTCGCCGCAAGTTCTAAGCTGTTATCAAAAGTAACTAACGATGCCCTTACAGTCATAAAGACATAAGGAGTAGCAATGACTGTATGCCCGATAACTAAGCCCCATACAGAGCTCACTAATCCATAAGGGACTAAAAGGTAGTACAAGCCAATAGAAAGAATAATAACCGGCACAATCATAGGCATGATAAACAGCGCCTCTATGACCTTTCGGTAAGAGGCTTTTATGCGAAAAATACCTATCGCCGCCAACGTTCCGAGTATGGTGGAAAATACCACCGTTAAACCCGCCACTTTTAACGACTGCATTAGTGCTTTTATCCATTTAGCGTTGTTGAAAAAGCTCTCATACCACTGAAGGCCTAAATCTTGGGGAGGAAAAGTGAGGAAAGGTGAAGATCCCAGGCTCATTGGAAACACAACGATAATCGGCGCAATAAGGAAAAGAGCGATTGGAAAACACATTAGTAGCGAAAATTTACCTCCTAATGTGCGCCGGTAACCTTCTCGATAAGTTTCTTCCGTTTTACTTCCACTTCCAGTCATTAACTTTTCAAGTCCGAAGTAGTGCTGGAAGATAAAAAACAAGCTAAGCACTATCAGTAGCAACATAATGGATATTGCCGCAGCGAACTCCCAATTAAGTTCCTTCGTGATGTTGTCGGCAATTAGCTGTGCAATCATCGTTTGCTTCACTCCACCCATTAACGCAGGAGTAATGTAGTAGCCGACAGAGTTCATAAATACGATCAGACTGCCAGCAATAACACCAGGTGCTGTAAGTGGCAGTATGATTCGCTTAAATATCGTTAGTGACGAAGCCCCTAAACTCTCAGCAGCGCGAAGTATCGAAATATCCAAAGACCTAAATGATGCGTAGAGAGGTAAGACGATAAACGGCATCAAGACATGAGTCATACCAATCAACACACCAGAAAGGTTATAAACAAACGCGATGGGCTCATCGATAATATTAAGGTCTGTCAACAGAGTGTTAAGCACACCGTTTTTCTGAAGAAGAACAATCCAAGCTGTCGTTCTCACCAGTGAGCTAGTCCAAAACGGTAGCAAGACAACAACCAACAGCACTTTTCTTAGATTGCTAGAGACCGTCGCCATTGCGTAAGCGACTGGATAGCTTATCAACACACATAGCACCGTAACCATTGCTGAAATATAGAAGGTGTTCGCAATGATCCCCGTATAAACGGGGACTGAAAACAATCTATAAAAATGTTGAAAACTAAAACCAGAATCACCGAACGCTGTTGATAATAGCTCGCCTACTGGCAATAAAAAGAACAAGGCTAAGAAAATTGAGAGCGGTAGCACAGCCAACCAACCAAGTACTTTCTTGCTTAACGATAGCTTAAGCCTTGTGCTTTGTTCAACCGATAGAACTTGACTCATAGGCTACTCACAAAAAGTTTTCTAGGAAAATTCGTTAAGCGTTCATATCCACTTTCGGTAACAAGAATGGTTTCTGACATACCAAAGCCATTAGCTAGAATGTAGCTGTGGAAAGTCATTCCAGGTTCAAACCTCCAAGTTGCTGAAGGCTCTGCTTCAAGCGGCTCCCCCCCCCTTGGTTGCAATAGCAATCCAACAGAGTAGAAAGTTTTATTGCTATACACTTCCTTCAAGCCACGAGATAACGCTTCCTCTCGATAAATAGAATCCGGCACTGTGGCTAAAACTCCGGCCTTGACCGTAGATAGCGCACTATCTTGTATATCTATTAATTGCTCTACGATTCGGCATTCTTTGTCTGTCGCATGCTGTACCTTCATTGGACGCATAAATCTTGAGTGATAATGCTTCACATTTGGTGTGGTTTCGAGTTGGACCGTGTCTCCGGCTTTGAGTACTCTATCCGAATAGCCACCGTGGAGATGCAAAGCGCGCTCCCCAGAGGACAGTACTCCAGGCCCTGGAAGATCGCTCCCTGACTTGATCATCGCGGAGCAAATTTCTGCGGCAAGCTCTCTCTCCGTAACCCCAACCCCAAGCGCTTTAATTCCCGCTTTCATACCTGCTTCAGCAGCCTGCGCTGCCTGTCTCATGTACTCGATCTCTGCAGGCGACTTAATAAATCTTTGCGCAGACGTTTCAGCACTGATATCGACCCAATTAATATCAGGCAATAACGCTTTTAGTGCAGAAAACCGACCATAGCTCAGAGGCCAAGCATGCAAATCGATCGCGACAGATGCTTTAGCCCCTACCGCATTTCTAATCGTCTTAGCCGCCAAGGATATCTGGTCATCAGAATCATTCCACAACACTCGTTTTTTCCAGATACAGGTCGCGTCGAGATAAAACTCCTCGACATCCCTACAAAACATAACGGGGTCATTGTGTAGTGGAATCACGGCAAACTGGAACGAACTGTATCCGCGTGTAAAAAAGCCCGTTAAGTAGGTTACCGTTTCAGGCATGAACGAGACAAATGCCTCACAATTTTTACTGGCAAGCAAGCTTCGGATTATGTCTGTGCGCTTTGCATACTCTGCTGGTTCAAACCAAGGTTTATAAATTGACATCTTCTACCCCTTAATTAGGCGTGTGTAGCGCTCAGTCACTTCCAAGCTATTTTCTGACCACCAAACTGTATCGACGAATACTGCTTTCTCTAATCGTTCTGGCGTTGAAGGAAGTCGCTTTGCGCGCTCTTCATCAATGTAATCCCAAGCAATTTCTGTAATAGGGCCATAAGAAACATATTCGCTAAGTTTTGCATTGTTTTCGGGCTGTAATATGAAGTTGAGGAAAGCCATCGCTTCTTCGATATTCTCCGCACCTTTTGGAATCATCATGTATCCCACTTGCGGGACCTGTTCATTCCAAGACATAGCAATAGGCAAACCATGATCGATACCACTTTGGAAGCGCCCGTTCGAACCAATAGCAAGCGTGACTTCACCTGAACCAAGCATTTGGACAGGCTGAGCACTGCTTGACCAAAAAACGGATACATGTGGAAGTAATTCTTCTACTTTTTTGAAGGCTCTATCTAGGCCCTCAGGTTTTGACAGCTCTGTATAGACTTCATTAGGAGCAACTCCTTCAGCAAGCAACGCGGCTTCCAATACCGTTTCTGGTTTTGCAGGCAAAGTACGCTTTCCAGGAAATCGTTCTGTGTCCCAAAAGTCTGCGAATGATTGAGGTTGCTCTTTACCATCAGGGAATGCAGTGAGGGAGTAACCCACTAAATTGCTGTAGATTTCGGTAGGTACACCATAGGCTTTACGTGCATCATCAAGTACATGCGACTGGTCAACAATATCTTGAGGAATTTCCTCAAATAACCCAAGCTGAACGCCTCGAATGAAGGCAACACCGCCACCACTTACCACATCCCAGGTCATAGAGTTGGTGTCTACCATAACTTTAATTTTTGCTGTCTCTGGATCTGTGTCTTCGATAATTTCAATGTTCGTTTGTTCCGAGAATGGGGTAAGCCAAGCGTTTCTAATCGCATCCTGATAAGCGCCTCCCCAACTAGCGAAGACTAGTTCCCCAGCTTGTCCAGAAAGGCTGAACAATAATCCAGCCGATGCCAACATTAATTTTTTCATTGGTAACTCTCCTTGTTAATTCCTAACCAGTAACTTAACTACCTTGTAAACAGACAGCCGCAAAATTTGACAGCATTGTTTTTCCCATCTGAGCATCGTGTGCCGTTCGCTTTAACTCCTCTACATCAGCACCATCTTGTTCCAATCTATCTCTGTTTTCTTCAAACCAAAGCAGCGCTTGCTCTCTTGTAATTTCTGGATGACCTTGTATGCCCCACACTCTACTATTTCCATAGCGCCAAATATGGTTTCCACATAAATCGGAATAAGCCAGTATCACCATGTCTGGGTGAGAGCCTTTAACTTCATCGTTATGCCAAACAAAAAAAGAGACGCTCTCAGCTAGATCTTTTGCGACTTCATCATCTTTGGCCGCAAGAGTCGTCGGCAAAGACTTATAAGCAACCTCACAGAAAGGCCGAATAAAAACTTGATCTTTACCACAAAGTGCTGAGGCTAGAATCTGGCTACCAAAACAAATTCCGAGCATTGGAATTTTCAACTTTTCTGCGCTTTGAATAAGTTCATGAAGCTTATTTATAAAGGGAATGTCTTCATAAGCACCATGCGGGCTTCCTGATATAAATATTCCACAGTAACCACTCAAGCTTGCCGGGAAATGATCGTTATACGCCCAGTAGTGATCTATATCCAAACCAAATGATTCAAACCGTTCCTCAAGCTTTGCAATGCAATACTTCTGTGTTCCACACTGAAGATAAAGAAGTTTGTTCATTAATACTCCTAAAAAATATTTTGATACTCACACACTAAATTCAATTCAATTCAATTCAATTCAATTCAATTCAATTCAATTCAATTCAATTCAATTAAGTTGTAACGCGTTATAAAATCGATACAACCAGCCATGCCTTATTAAAGGCATTAATTTAATAAGATACAAACCTATCCAAGCGAGCTTCTAGTCTTGTGGATGTTTTATTCTAGTTAGCTTTTTAGTTACATAATTCATAATGCTTCCCTTTACATTCTGAATATGATTAATCATTGCATAACGTGCTTCATTGGCGTTTTTTTGCCTCATGCTTTCTAGAATAGTAATATGCTCATTTATTCCAGGGACAGTGCGCTCTGGTATTTCATCAATATAAAATATCTTAGTTTTCAATCTCAGCTGCTGTATAGCTTCTGCGATATATCTATTTCTACATGAATTAGAGATTAGTGAATGCACTTTGTCATCATAGATTTGGTGGTGCCTTCTCAAATCATTTTCTTCATTGGTATTCTTCAGAGAGCTCAATAGATTTTCTAATAGTCGATCATCAACATATTGTGTAGCTAAATATGCTGCTTCACCTTCTATAAGTGATCGCATATCCAGTATTTCGAGATATTCTTCTAAACTAAACTCTTTTATTGTCAAAATGTTAGCATACCTACGCTCAACCATCCCTTGATGTTCGAGACGCTTGAGTGCTTCTCTTACAGGCGTTCGAGATACCGACATATCAGATGCGAGAGAACGCTCATTAAGCCGATCTTTAGGGTCTAATTGTCCCGTTAAAATTAGTTCTAAAATCTGATTGTAAATTTTAACATTGAGCTCTTGCTTTTCCATCTTGAAGCCAACTAACTTACTGTATCTTGCAGACAAAAATTATTATTTTTTAATAATTGCACCATCGTTATATCGTCATTTATCAATGCATATCCAATGGCTATTGACGTTTGTAAGGCATCACAGTTATGACGGTATATGCAAAGAAAGTTGCGCTGATTATATATAGACAAATTGAATCCTATCCCTAAAGAATGAAGTGTACTAATGATTTCATTGACTATTTCTATGTTCACTTCGTCAATGAGTCTATGGAAAATCATGACATAAGATCTCCATGAGGTAAGCAACATGATTAAAGAAACATTTTCATATTCATCAAACGTACAAATAGATGCTAAGAAGGTTGAATCTACAATTGAAATCCCGCTATCAACGAGTGTTTTAATTTCAAACATATCAGTCACCTTCATTATTCGCTTGTATACCTCTGGTATACCATATGCATATAGTAGGCCAACATTTGAATTTATCAGAAACCATATAAAGTGTAGGGTTTATATTCACAAAGCGCCAAGCTAAAGAAGCAAATTGCACAATATTGATGCAATCGATACCTCTTTTAGTGCAAAAGGTCTTGTTGCAAAATTTAAGTGAGCTAAAATATGAATGCTACAATCAGTTAAAACTATAAGTAAAATAGGTCATTGATCCGAGTGATATTATGATTGTTCACTGGTGTTATTGTTGAGTTTTCTTACTTAACCACAAAAGATAAAAACTTGGCATTAAAAAGGACGCCAAAGCGTCCTTATTTATACCCAAATCAACTATTACTCTGTAGTCGATGAGAAGCTAAAAATCCTATCACTCAAAAAAGCTAGTCACATCTAAAATTTGCTTCGCCCCATAAACTACATAACCAATATAAGCACTAGCTCCATCGTAATACTCACATGTAGAGAAAACACACGTCACTCAAAGTAACAATGGGTTCGACTTCCTCGGGTTTAACCACGGGAAGTACAAAAGGAAATTACTCATTAAACCGAGTAAATCCAAAAGCTTCGGGGATAGTCGAACTCTTATCGACATTGCGTTGCTAAACAGGTATTCGGATACGTGGGCTATAAACTATTCCAAGCACTATGGCACTGAGCTAAACGGCGCCAGCCAACCAAATTTCGGACATAGGTCGCGCTGAAATACTTCATCAACCAAAAAGGCCAGTGACAATTTCATGGTTGGCTGAAGTGTATGGGTATGGATTGCCAATTCAATTTGTTCTCAATAGCTAAGGTGCCAATAGAGAGATACGTGAAAATCCGGAGCGCTGCTACGCCGTTCGCTCCTCAATACCAAGATTACTTGGATGAGCGAAAATCGAAGAGGCTTAGCCGAAACTCTTGGACTGATCCTGCTTTAACTGCCCTGTGACTTGCCGGGTATCAAACAATGCCTTGGTGGAGATTTGAGCCTAGTTCAGTGAAAGTTGTACGCTGGGTTCTTAAGGTGGCGACACTTGGTAACAAGTGTCGTCTACCCGACAAATATTTGTTAACTGCTATCCCCCCATGTTGCAATTATATGATAGCAGCATGGGGGGCAACTTATAACTTTACGCTTATACGCTGTTTTTTACAGATTAACTACCGCTTCAATATCTTCCGTTGGGATTGTTAATACTGCGTATTGCTTGTACCAACCACTCACAAGGCTGATTGCGCGCAGTTGAAGGCCAGAATGAAGATCAATCTCACCCTCTTCCTTCAATTTGTTGTACACCTCAGGCGCAACTCGAACTTCAAACTCACCATTAGGTTGCACGCTTAGTGACTCAGACTGCCAACCATAGGTCCCATCACTGTTTAGACGAGCATTGGTTGAATCACCAGCCACCACCAGATGGTAATCACGGTCTTCTTCCCACATTTTCCAGTTATCCAGAGTGAACGTGAGAACCAGTTCTTCGCCTTCAGCTGCGATCTGCAGGTTGGAGAATTCTGGGTTAAGGTTTAAAGACTCAGCCTCTGTGCTCGTATTTGGTGTCACCAAATTGTAGGTCGCCTTATACCAAAGGTGATCGGACACAAACTCACGAGGACCATAGTAAGGTTCGCCATCTTCGTCGACCATGATTCCTGAATGTGGGTCTTGCCAATCGTAAAGGTCGTCATTGCCATCAGGACCAGGGAAGTAGGTTTCTGCACGTGGGCCAATAATTGAAG
This sequence comes from Photobacterium sp. DNB23_23_1, assembly GCF_052873815.1. Taxonomy (NCBI): domain Bacteria; kingdom Pseudomonadati; phylum Pseudomonadota; class Gammaproteobacteria; order Vibrionales; family Vibrionaceae; genus Photobacterium; species Photobacterium sp. DNB23_23_1. The sequence goes on from NZ_JBNNXT010000005.1 coordinate 153,725, forward strand.
TGCTCAGAAGCTCCAGACCTTCGGCTTGAGAATGATAAATCAAGTCAATGCGGTCTCGGTCATCGAGTCCTCGTCCACACTCATCAATGAATGACTTACTTTGCGTCCAGCTGTCATCAATATGAAACGGCCAAGTGAGGCCTGGGTGCGTCACTGGGTTCGGGTAAAGTTCGCGGTAAGAATCGACGTAGCCTTCAGCACGGATCATTCTGTGGACCATAAAGTCGTGGACAGTACCATTATGGTCAAACATGTAAGCGGTCTCTTCAGTCCAGTCTAACCCTGAAGACTCATTGAAATCACCACCAATGAAAATCGCCTTTCCTTGCTCATTAGCCGGTGCTAGCTCATCCAACATGTATTGAGTTTGACTCGGACGTGAACTCATCAGGTTCAGTGCATCAATTTCATCCGCCTCACTCACTGGTACACAGCCTTCACGAGCTGCCCAGGCCTGGCCATCACCACCTCGAGCATCGTAAACCACGTAATTACGATAATCTAAATGATTTGACCACAAAGTCACTTCACGGCCATTGATATCAACCACAACACCCACACCACCGCCCATTGCATCATTTTCACTTGGCGTATCGTTGTATACCTTTATTATCGGAAACTTAGAGACAATACCGGCCGTTACATAAGAGTCATGCCCCTGCCAAAAATACATACCAAGTTGCTCTGCAATGCGAGCGGTGATGCCTGATGCCTCTGAAAGAAGAAGAATATCAGCATCGGCATGACGAAACTCTTCTAGGGCAATATGATAGTCACTCGTCCCTTCCAGATTACGCATCAAGCTCTGCCACATATTGGCCGTAACAATGTTGACTTGGGTGACGTGCTCTTGCTCAATAATATCATCTGAAGAAGAGTTACAACCGAATAAGGCGCCGGAGACAAGCAATGCTATCAGTGTTCTAGGGTTCATTTTACTTACCATGAAATTTAAGTTCAGCTCTAAGTTATTAGTCAACAGTTACAGCTTAAGTGGCGTAAAGCTTATTTTTTTCAGTTGCTTTAATTAGATAACCTAAATTAAGTGGCAATCAAAAATTAACAGTATGACCACCTGTAAATCTTATGACCCATCAACTGCCCAATCACAATGGGGTCTTGGGGGCAGTCTGTAGTGGCTTTGTCAGATTAGTCACCTCAACATACCCATCTCACGACACCGATTACTTGATGTATTGCAAATGCTAGATTGAGTCGGAGCAATGATATTTTTTCTAAGAAGGTTTGGAGCAAATACGAGTCAATCAGAATTTTCGTTGCACGCAAGAACATAACAAAATAAACAGAACCTCTAGGTTACTAAAAGTATACTAGTTGAAACTATCTTTATATTGCCCTACTTTTTGATTTACTTAGTTGTGAATTCAATCCAAGGAGCCGAGATGGGATACTCTAAGAAACTAAAAGCAGGTGACACCTTCCCGACATTAGAAGCAACAACATTGGATGGGACCAAAGTCACGCTAGGCCAACCTCAAGGTGATGCAACATGGCAAGCGGTGTTTGTCTATCGTGGCAAGCATTGCCCACTTTGCACCAAGTACCTCAACGAGATTGAGACCTATAAACAGGCCTTCAGCGATGCAGGCGTCGATATTCTGGCTGTTTCTGGCGATTCAAAACAGCAATTAGAGCAACATCTAGATAAACTCGATATCAGCTTCCCGATTGCTTATGGCCTAAGTGAGCAACAAATGAAGACGTTAGGGCTTTATATTTCTCTACCACGCTCTGAAGCAGAAACCGACCATAACTTTGCAGAACCTGGTCTATTTGTCATCAATGAGCATGGCAATCTGCATGTGACCGATCTATCAAACAACCCATTTGTAAGACCAGAGCTAGGGGCGCTGACACGTGGCTTAGCATGGATTCGTAATCCAGATAACCACTACCCAATTCGTGGCACACTAGACTATTAGACCTATCGCATAAAAAGCATCGCAACATCGCAACATCGCAAGATGTTGCCTTGTTTGAAATAGCATAGAAATTACAATTTCTATTTAGGCTACTTGAGCTGAATATCGTTATTTTCAGACCACTTTCTCAAATCATCAAGAATACTCAGAGCGCTTTTCCCAAACTCAGTCAGTTCATAACTCACTGCCAATGGCTTGTCATTGAGTACACGTCGTATCACCATGTTTTCACTTTCTAGCTCTTTAAGGCGTTGGTCGACCATCTTTTTGCTTGCGCCGCCAAGCATGCGTGAAAGGTCATTAAAGCGAACAGGGCCATCTTTTAGGTGATAAATAATGGAACCCTTCCATTTGGCCCCCAAAATCCGCATTCCTTTTTCAATAGCACAAGGCTCAGCACACGCATTTATAACGCTTTTATGTCCTTTTGAGTCAACTTCTACTTTTGCTTTCATACAATCTCGCTAATAAAAAAAGAAACCAGATAGCTGAGGTTCATGATGAGAAGCAACAATATATCTGGTTTAATTCTTACGCCATAGTACCACTTCACTGCAGCTTGAGTAACCTCACCGTGAGTAAAACTATGGTTGATTCAAATTAGAATACTTCACCGAGGTGCGCTTCAAAGCGTGCAAAATCACTCTCAATATCGGCATTCTTCATTACGTCATAACACGCAAAAGTAGGTAGCGCTGACATACCAAAAAAGCGGAAGTTAGCGTGCATGTGAAACATCAAATCATCCACACTCTTACCTTGGAACAGGTACTCATCTTGGTCATCAAAAGATTCTTTTGGCGCATTAAATGTCAGAGAAAGCATGTATTTGGTGTTAGTACGAGTGCCACCTGTACCGTAGTTCTTAGTAGGCTCTTCAGCGCTGCGGCCATCAAAGGTACACAATGCACCACCCATACCTGCTGTGAATACTTCATCCATATACTTTTTGAAAGACCAAGGGATCGTCATCCAGTTTACTGGCGACTGCAGAATCACACGATCAGCCCATTCAAAGTGAGCCAGTTGTTCCTCAACCACATACTCATCTTGCATGGTCACTACACGAACCGAGTGGCCTTTCTGCTCTAAAAGCGTAACCGCTTTGTCTACCAATGATGCAGTAAGTTTGCCCTCTGAGAATGGTGATGGCGCGTAGGCATTGATGATAAGAACGTTGCTCATAGTCGATTACTCCGCTAACAAATTGGTTAGATACACAAGTGAAGCCTTTGTCACTCGTGTGTAGCGGTATATATTAGTTACCTAAAAATCGAATTCAATTAGTATACTTTTAGTAACCTAGCCATATTGAAGCGCAAGTTCTGCAGTGACTCATGTGAAAGCCTCCATTGAATCCTTAGTGCATTGTAGCGCCAGCGCGTATTTCATCGGCTGTAATATCAGTTTGGTCCACGGGTAACCAGACGACAAAAGCGCCATTCTGACCGTAAAACTCATCCCAACCGCCGTTCAACACTTTTGACTCGCATAACACCTTGATTTCCTCCTTGCTTTTGCCGAGCTTGAGGGCAGCGTGATCGAGTTTAAAGGGTTTAATCCAGTTCGTTTGAAATTGTGTGGCTGACATGTTTGGTTTTCTCGATGAACTAATAATGATTTAGGGTTGTTTCTCGTGTTAACGCCCTACTTACGGCGCATTTATACGGCACAACAATACCAATTACCTTTATTTAAAATCAACCGGCTTAAGCTCATGTTAGATGTGATGTGGCTTTATTCTTAAAAATAATACAACATGTTATATTTTATGAACTTCACTCCCACGATTGAGGATTGTTTAACATGCCAAAACCCATGGAGTCAGTTTGCGCAGCCTGACCTTGGTTTATACAATTGTTTCAAGCATTTTGTTGAGGATAATACTAACCGAACAGCTTGATGTAGATCAGTTGCGGCTTCGACTGTTCTCTGCCATACAGTTTGTTCTCATAGGCTATTGGAGACATTAATCACCTGGTGCAGACCGTAAGCGTTACTCGCTTTATTTTCTCACTTCCAAAATCTTTCTTAACCATGACCAAAATAGGCATTGTTCATGGCAAAATTTTAAACCCGCAACAAGTCAAATACAGACAAACATGACATGAAAAAAATAGAGTATCCAAATAGCATGAAAAAATTAAACCTCCTTTTTACGGCTCTCATCCTTACTTTGCTAGCTGGCTGCTCCTCAACCGTGGCAATCGATGAAGTAAAAACAAGGGGTTACGCTAAGTCACATGAGCTTATTGGTCAAGCTTCGTGGTATGGTAAGAAATACCACGGAAGACTCACTGCAAGTGGTGAGCGTTATGATATGAAAGCCCATACAGCAGCTCATCGAACCTTACCTTTTGGAACTATAGTAAGGGTCACAAATACAGCCAATAACAAAACGGTAAATGTCAAAATCAATGATCGGGGTCCTTTTGCAAAAGGCCGCGTTATTGACCTTTCTCAAAAGTCATTTGAACAAATAGGCAACATCAATCAAGGCGTAGCGCCAGTCAAGATTGAAATTATTGATGACAGTAATACCTTTAGGTATAAGCACTAATCCCCAATTAAAATGTATCTTGAACTGATTTGTGCAGCAGCTTGCTGCACAATTAAACAACCAGTAACGAAGTACACTGAATAGCCAATTTCTGAACCACAATCCAGTCGCAATCATTAGCAATTTACTGGCCTAGAAGGAGCACTCATCACTATTACCAATCTGGATAAGTCGTTGATCAAGTATTTGCACTGGAAAAATTGTTGTTATCAAGGCAGAAATTGCAGTTACTAGTGGCTCTAATTACAAAATATCTAACGCAGAGAACTGCGATTTTAACCTGCAAGACTGATCAAATATTTATGTAGGTTGGTATAAAATACTTTTGGACAAATGCGTTTCAAGTTGGCCTAGTGAATGTCTGGAAATGGCACTGAATTACCGCCTTTAGCAACTAAATATCTACTACGTTCTCCCCTGATAGTGATAAAATCTCCTCATCAGAATTACCGAGAAACTCCCATGTTTATCCATCATGTTAACGGCATCGACTGGCTGGTGATTACAGCTTTTGAAGAACTGAAAACTTTATTTATCGAAGAAGCCGGTACGATCCCCTTTTGCTTCTCCACCGCCAGCGAATTGAGCCTGATTGATCAAGCCAAGCGCACTTATGGATATTTGCCTACACTCAACGGCGTAATCACCGATACTGGCACCTATCAAAGCCAGGATAACGAAGAGGATTTGAACCCACTGCTTGCCTGCCTAGTTGAGGGGCGTGGTCGGGTATTTATCTATCACGGCGGCTTTGTGGCTTTTGTGGATGACGAGCAAACCTTTATTACCCGAATGGACTGAAAATTATTCAGTAAGTTGAAATCGGCGAATTGATATCCCTAGCAAGGAATGGGGCAGGCTAAGTTTCCTGAATGTGGGGGTGTAGTCAACAACTGGTACGCAGTTGCGGCCCGTGACTTGCGTACCGGCAACTAAGCACAGAGATTCCAGTCATAAATAGCTACAAAAAGTGATTTGCATCAGAAACTTAAGCAGAGTAAAGTATGCACAAAGTTTCATCGTAGCTAAAGAAAGGATGTCTGATGCTGCACTTGACTTGCGCTGTCGCGGCCATCACAACCGCACTTCATCACATGTTAACACCTAAAGAAGAACCAACGGAAAAAAGCCATCTAACACAGACCTGGCTTCGAATCCTAACTTGGGTTGTACTTCTTATTTTTATCTCGTACGAAGGCACAAACGAACCGCTAACTTTTGCGTTGCAGCTATCATTGATAACTACAATTGCGCACGAAATATCTGAGTTGTGTTGGCACAACAGGCTATCAATGCTTACTTACTTAGCACTGATCTTGCTTTCAGCCACCTTTCGAGCTGGTGGGATGTGGTGCATTATTGCTAAGGATCCGAGCAACAGTATAGAATTAGTCTATATAACAGCAGCTGCATCCTTAATCGTGCTCACTTGGGTTGGAATCAACCCGGTCACCGATGGAAAACCAAAACTACCATTGGGCCTCTACTCTTTTGCTACGCTAATGCACTCATGGCTAGCTCTAGATATCGTTTTTCACGAAGACAACAACTGGTACCTGTTGCTGGTGACCGCTAGTGCTATTTATGTCTACTCGTTTTACCGGTTTTACTTGACCACCTACTACAGAAATAACGAAGAGCACTTATCCTGCCCGCCTAGCACCTTAATTATAGCTAACCTACTGATGGTCATCACTGCGACGTTAACAACCTGATATCCACCATCAACAGACTTAGGAGCAATAATACACTCGAGGCAGCTTGAATTGATATACGGTTTTAAGAGTGCGTCTTGACATACTTTTTAACCTTTTTCATCGCCATTTGACCTTGAGTGGTGAAAGGTATGACCTAAGCAGCGTCATGGTCAGAAAGCCACCTTTTGGTGAACGTTAGAATAATAAGAATGGTGAAAGCCCAAAACAAGAATGAGCAAGAGAATCTAGAGAGGGAAAAAAAGTAAGTATCAGATTTACTACTATAAGAGAGGAAATTAAACGGAAAGCCGATAATTCTTTCAGCAGTAAAGAATGAGCTAAATTGAAGAAGGATAGCTACAGTATATAAACTTATCTTGGCAATAGTACGATTGGTCTTTTGAGTGAAAATTACCATATAGAAACTTAGCCTTGTAAGAAAAGAAAGGTATGTTTATTTATGTCGAACATCAACATTAAAGTCGACAAGCGACGCAGATCGAGGCAAGCGTCACTCCCAAAGTAAGATTCCTGTTGGGTGTCGACTAGAACAAAATTTACCTTTGGCGGGTCCAATATTGTCTGACAAGCCGAACGATTCGAATTGTTTAGAGGACATCCTGCGTATAATCTAAAGACCTATACTCGATATGCTTAATTCGCAAACAGCGTTAATCAGTAAACAATAGACAAGATTTGCCTTCATGCTCAATACGCTGAACTTGCGTAGAAAAGACAGCCTCCAGTGTCTCCACTGTCATTACGTCTTCCGGTTTTCCCTTCACCACACAAGAACCGTTGTTCAATAAAATAACTTTATCCGCCTCCCTCAGAGTGCGGTTTAGGTCGTGGTTCGCCATAACAACCGCTATTCCTTTATTCGCAAGGCGGCGGATAAGCTGGTACATAATCGCTTCTTGACCAATATCCAACGCCGAAGCTGGTTCATCCAATAACAGCAACTGCGCATCGGGATTCAATGTTGGCCAGACCTGAAGGCAGGCAGCAGCCAATCTCACCCTTTGCCATTCCCCCCCGGACAATTGCTGGATATTACGGTTAAGCTTGTCGGTAACTTTTAGCGCTCCACATACATCATCTAATGCTTCTTGGACATCATTGGCGGCGAGTTCACCAAGAGGTGATAGCGCAAGCGACAGGTAGTGGTATACCCCAACCGCAAACGCTGGCTTATCCTGCTGCGACAAGTAACTGCGCATGCGGGCAAGGCGGGGAAGATCCAACGTAGCAATAGGTTCACCAGCCAAAGTAACGTCACCCTGAGCCTCAACCAAACCAGACAGCATGGAAATTGCACTGCTTTTCCCGCTACCATTTGGACCAATTAAATAAACGATTTCACCGCGGCGGACCGAAAATGAAACCGGTAATAATCGCGGAGGCATCGCCAAGTTTTGAGCATAAAGGATCACAGGTTGTGATTCTGATGTTGTTTCCATTCACAACCTTCCTAATCAATGTGCGAACGCAAAAGCATCCAAATAAACACAGGGGCACCTAAGCTGGTGATCACCACCCCGACGGGTAATTCAGCGGCAGGTAACATAACTCTGGCAAGGGTATCCGCTAAAGCCAATAGCAACGCACCGCACAGCGCAGAGAGCGGGAGTAAATAACGGTTCTCGGTCCCAAGCGCCAAACGCAGTAGATGCGGGACAACCAGACCAATGAAACCAATCACGCCAGAGATAGCAACCGAGGCGCCCACCAATAACGATACCACCAGAATTAAACGCCAGCGGCTCGCTTCCACATCTAAACCGAGTTGTTTTGCCTGGTGCTCACCTAACATCAATAAATCTAATTTGCGACCTTGAAGACACAGCCAAAGCAGTACCGGCAGGACAAACAGCAATAATGTCAGTTGATGCCAGCTCACCCCTGCAACACTTCCCATCAACCAATACATTAGCATTCGAAGGTTCAAGTCATCACTGAAATAAAAAGCCCAGGTAACAGCAGCACCCGACAATATGCCTAGCGCTACCCCAATAAGCAGCAAACGTGCGGTTGAAACCCGCTTACGCCGTGATAAGCCCACAAGAATAAGGGTAAATAGGAATGCGCCCGCCATCGCAGCCACCATCATCAGCAGTGGCGTTGGCGCAAAGGGTAAAACAAACAGCAAGATTACAAGCGCAAGGCTTGCACCTCCGGAAATACCGAGTACTCCCGGCTCGGCCAGAGGGTTACCGAGTAATACTTGTAGCACCGCACCAGAAGCCGCCAGCGAGGCACCAACAGCAATCGCGGCTAATAACCGTGGCATTCGAAGCTGAAGCAACAATTGCTGCTCAAGACCGCTCTGGGCTGACCACGGCCAGATGAAAATTTCACCAACAGAAAGGGAGAGAAAGCAGGCGATGATTATGGCTATAGCCGCGATGGCAAAACCCATACGCCATCTTGTTTGGCGGCGAAGTAAAAGATCATTTAAGAGCATGAGTGAGAAGGCATAATAAGTAACGACGCTTTACCATACCGTCTCACTCTATAAATGGAAAGCTAGCTTTCATAGAATGCGGTAACAAATTCTCCTAACGGATAACACGAACTGCGAATAGCGCTAAATGTCTATTTTCATGTCCTTATAGTAGAACTCTTTATCATGTTCGCCTATTTCTCTCATCACTTGGCAAGGGTTACCTACTGCGACCACATTAGCTGGGATATTTTTGGTCACGACACTACCCGCACCAATCACACTGTTTTCTCCAATTGTCACTCCTGGCAAGACAATCGCACCCGCCCCAATCCAAACATTGTTGCCAATACGAACAGGAATATTGAACTGGGCAACCTTCTTACGCAACGTCGGTTCAATAGGATGGCCAGCGGTTGCTATCACGACATTGGGGGCAATCATCACATGATCACCAATATATATGTCGGTATCATCAACCAAAGTGAGATTGAAGTTGGCGTAAACAAACTTACCTAAGTGGGTATGCTTACCCCAATTGGCCCTCAGAGGTGGCTCAATATAGCACCCCTCACCCACTTCGGCGAACAACTCCTTCAATAAGCCTGACCGCTTTTTTGTCTCAGAAGGACGAGTCTGATTAAAGTCATACAGCTTTTCTAAACACAGTGTTTGCTCAGCGAGCAAATCGTCATCATCAGAACAATAAATCTTCTGGTTTTGCATCCTTTCTCTTAGCGCCAAAACTGGCTGTTTCTCCTGCTCGGTAGCCGACATTTTATCACTCCAGTTATCGAATTCTGGCATTACTATGCCGAGATAACCTCATGAAGAAAAGCGAATCACACAATCAAAGTACGCCTTTGTGATTCTCGTGAGTTTTATTAAGCATACTTTTAAGAACAAGCAGTTAAGTAATAGCTTTAACTTGCCCATAAGCACTAGCTTGCACTTCTTTCACCAGTAGACAGGCTCGTTGCCCAATAGCCACTTTCGCGTTAGGAAAAACGACCGCCTCTCCTTCTTCCAGCACATAATATTCAATATCTTTATCACGCCCCAATAAAGTCCCTTGTGGGTACATGGTAAAATTGGCTTGGTCATCAGGAAAGTTCAACATGAAATGCTCGGTCTGCTTCATCAAAGTTCTTGTCACCTTGTAAACAACAAGCTTATCTTGCTGCCATAAATAATCAGGTTTTAACTGGGTGACAAGCTCAACCATAGCGTTATAGAACGGTGATAAGCGCTGCAGATCATTGTGACCAAATGCAGCCACTTTGCCCAACTCAACGGTTAAGGCTTGGGCACCAAAGTACTCAGCGCTATACCAACTGAACGTCGGCGATGGTGCGTTTGACAATAACGCCGCTTCGATTTCAGCCTGCTGCAAAAATACAAACAAATCACGTTGGCGAGTTTGGTTGGTCGAGGATGGGCTGACCACAAACGTATAGTGGGTAGAGCTTCTTATTGCACAGTGCAGATCAAGGTGCCAACGGTATTGCTCTGACTTGCCACCTTGCTGATAAAACTCACTGACAGCAAGTTGCAATTGATTGGCTCGAACACAGTCAGGATTAATTGCTTCATTGCTAGCCCGGAACAATCTGTTCATGTTCTCCTCGACAAAACGTCGATGAAGATTGATAGCCTCAGGGTGACCAATGATGACTAACAGACGATGGACTGGCTGTATTTCACCTGACAAAACTGAGCTTACAAGACGCTGCAGCAGCTCAATGGGGCTGGTTTCATCGCCATGTACGCCAGATGACAGCACAATATCTTTAGAGTATGAGGGGATATCAGTTGGCGTGATCTGAAGAATACCCCGCCCTACGAGAATACACTCGATGCCTGACTCTGTCTGCCAGCGCCCCCACTCTTCCGGCAAGGTCATATCCAATGTTGCTTCAAGAAACTTCCCTTCTTTAACCAGCTGTAGCATTCCCATTAACCACCTCCATATTATTAGCTCGTTTAGCGCTAATGGAATGCATTCATTTTACCGCTGCATTTTTCATATTGAAACCATATAAAAACATAAATTTAACATCACACGCACAACTTATACCAATCTGGATAAGTAGCCCTAAATGCAGGGTGATTGATGATAATGTTATCAAGGGTAAATTGCTGACCTGAGGAGAGGTTCAAGTATCGCGATGGGGAGAGTGATAGTCATAAAAAACCCGGGCAAGTTCTACACACCTTACCCGGGCTCTGTTTTGTCAATGAATTCGCGATTACTGTTGTTCGATTTCGATATTTTCTACGCGAGCTTTCAATTTCTGACCTGGACGGAAAGTCACAACACGGCGGGCCGAGATAGGAATATCTTCACCCGTTTTGGGATTTCTTCCCGGACGCTCATTCTTGTCGCGAAGATCAAAGTTACCAAAACCTGATAGCTTAACCTGTTCACCACATTCAAGCGCTTTCCTAATTTCTTCAAAGAAGACTTCCACCGTATCCTTGGCGTCCCGTTTGCTCAATCCAACATTTTCAAACAGGTTCTCAGCCAAATCGGCTTTTGTGAGCGCCATAGATAATTCCCTCAAGACTATATTGAATGGATTGTAGGGTGACATCAGTCATTCCTACAGCGAATTAGTCGAGTCAGACAGAAGCCAGAAAACGCTAAAATAGCCTGCTTCTCCGCGCTCAATCCTAACTAGAGACAAGTTTATGCCAACTTGCTGATTTCCGCCAACTTTTTTATGTCAACTTATCTTTAAATAATTGATTTTCACTAGCACAAATAGACGCATTCCATGCACCTTGTTGTGCTTAATTCGAATAACTACTGGTAAGATTTGCTAAAAAACACCAAAAAACCGACATATATTGCTGGAATTTCACCCCGAGATAGAAATTACCTCTACCTATCAGAAAGTTACAGTATTTAGACTCAGATCAAAAAAATTACAACGTTCGGGATAAATTTATAAAACAATGACTTAAAAACACACCTTTTTCTGCTTCATCTCAATTCGGCCGAAACATTATACCAACCGACATAAATATTTGATCAGTCTTGCAGGTTAAAATCGCTGTTCTCTGCGGTAGATATTTTGTAATTAGAGCCACTAGTTACTGCAATATCGGCCTTGATAACAACGATTTTTCCAGTGCAAATACTTGATCAACGACTTATCCAGATAGGTATGATTTCCCCCCTATCGTTATCAGGTTTATTCATCTGGCAAATTCAAGGCAAAAAAAACCCTGCCTAACTGGCAGGGTTTTTAGCAATCCATCAGCTTAATTAGTCACGAAGTGACGCACCAAACTTCTCTGATACATGGGCAACAATCGCATCAACAGAGCCTGCGATGTCAGCGTCTTCCAGTGTACGCTCAAGAGACTGAAGTGTTAGGGCGATAGCCAAGCTCTTCTTGCCTTCTTCAACGCCTTTACCTACGTAAACATCAAACAGCTTAGCGTCAGTTAGGAATTCACCGCCCGCTTCTAGACAAGCGTTAACGATGTCGCCAGAAGCGACAGCTTCATCAACAACAACCGCAATGTCACGACGGTTAGCAGGAAACTTAGAAAGAGCAACAGCTTCTGGGATCACTTTAGTGTTGATCGCTGACCACTCGATTTCGAACACGATAGTGCGGCCGTTCAGACCGAACTTGCGCTCAAGCTCTGGGTGTACTGTACCGATCACACCCACTTCTTTACCATCTACAATAATTGCAGCAGATTGGCCAGGATGAAGCGCAGGGTTGTGCTCTTTATTTTCAGAAGAAAGGGCCGCAAAGCTGTATGCCTTCTCGTTAGCAGAAAGCTCAAGAACAGCTTCCAGATCACCTTTCAGGTCAAAGAAATCAACGGTGTTGGTTTCGATGTCCCAATGCTCTTCGCTACGCGTTCCCGCGATAACACCCGCTAGCATAGGCTCTTGGCGCATGCCGTTCTCAGCGTTTTCACAAGGAATGAAACGTAGGCCGTATTCGAACAGGCGAACACGTGGCTGCTGGCGCTTCTGGTTGTGAACAACAGTGTTTAGCAAGCCTTGGATTAGGCCAAGGCGCATAGCTGACATGTCCGCAGAAATTGGGAATGGCAGGATTAGCGGCTCAACACCAGGAACAATCAGTTTCTGCTGTTCTGGTTCAACAAAACTGTATGTGATCGCTTCTTGGTAACCACGGTCAACAAGCAAGTTGCGTACACGCTTAAGCGGAAGATTCGCTTCAACATGATTGTGCATCTTAAGAGCAGCGGCTGGGTTCTGGTTTGGAATGTTGTCGTAACCGTAGATACGGCCAACTTCTTCAATTAGATCCTGCTCGATGGCGATATCGAAACGCCATGTCGGTGCAGTTGCAGTCCAACCCGCTTCTGTTGCTTCAACGCTCAGGCCTAGACGCTCAAGGATCTCAACAACATCGCTATCGGCAATGTGGTGGCCTAGTAGGTTGTCGAGTTTTGTGCGACGTAATGCGACCGTGTTTGGCTTAGGAAGATCTGCTTCAGATTCCTGAGCAACAACAGGGGCAACTTCACCACCACAGATTTCAACTAGAAGCTGTGTGGCACGCTCCATCGCGTTCACTTGTAGTGCGTAATCCACACCACGCTCGAAACGCATTGAAGAATCAGTGTGTAGACCGTAGCTACGAGCACGACCACGGATGTGGTCTGGTGCGAAGAACGCACACTCTAGTAGGACGTCTTTAGTCTCGGTGGTTACACCAGACTCTTCGCCACCAAAGATACCAGCAATAGCTAATGCTTTGTTATGGTCAGCCACAACTAGCGTATCTGCGTTTAGCTCAGCGTCAGTGCCGTCTAGAAGAGTTAGCTTCTCACCCTGCTCTGCCATACGAACCACGATGCCACCGTCGATCTTCGCTAGATCAAACGCGTGCATTGGCTGGCCCTGCTCTAGCAGAACAAAGTTTGTGATATCAACAACTGGATCAATTGAACGAATACCACAACGACGTAGCTTCTCTTGCATCCAAAGCGGCGTTTGTGCCTGAACGTTTACGTTCTTAACCACACGGCCAAGGTAACGTGGACACGCAGCAGGTGCTTTCACTTCAATAGAAACAGTGTCGTCGATAGATGGAGCCACCGCTTCTGCAGTTGGTTCTGTCACGTCAGCGCGGTTCAATACGCCAACTTCACGAGCAAGACCACGGATGCTGAAACAATCAGCACGGTTTGCCGTTAGGTCAACGTCAACAGTTACGTCATCTAGACCTAGGAATTCGCGGAAATCAGTACCGTTTACCGCGTCATCAGCAAGCTCCATGATACCGTCAGACTCAACGTCGATGCCTAGTTCAGTAAATGAACAAAGCATGCCGTGAGAAGGCTGGCCACGTAGCTTAGCTTTCTTGATTTTGAAGTCGCCTGGTAATACTGCACCCACCGTCGCGACAGCCACTTTCAGGCCAAGGCGACAGTTAGAAGCACCACAAACGATGTCTAGTAGTTCTTCAGCACCAACATCAACTTTGGTAACGCGTAGTTTGTCAGCATCTGGGTGCTGGCCGCACTCAACAACCTGACCAACTTTAACGCCAGTAAATGTACCAGCAACAGGTAGTACGTCGTCTACCTCAAGGCCAGCCATAGTGATTTGGTGAGTTAGCTCGTCAGTTGTAACCGCAGGGTTTACCCACTCACGAAGCCAAGATTCGCTAAATTTCATAGTGTATGAACCTCTGGATTACTTAAATTGTTTTAGGAAACGAAGGTCGTTCTCGAAGAACGCACGTAAGTCGTTTACGCCGTAACGAAGCATGGTTAGACGCTCAACGCCCATACCAAATGCAAAACCAGAGTATTTCTCAGGGTCGATACCCACACTACGAAGTACGTTCGGGTGAACCATACCGCAGCCTAGTACCTCAAGCCATTTACCGTTTTTACCTTTAACGTCAACTTCTGCAGAAGGCTCAGTAAACGGGAAGTAAGAAGGACGGAAACGCACTTCCACTTCTTCTTCGAAGAAGTTACATAGGAAGTCGTGAAGAATGCCTTTAAGTTGCGCGAAGTTTACATTCTCATCAACCAGCATACCTTCCACTTGGTGGAACATTGGAGTATGTGTCTGATCGTAATCGTTACGGTAAACACGGCCCGGAGCGATGAAACGGAAAGGAGGCTTGCCATTTTCCATCGTACGGATCTGAACGCCAGACGTGTGAGTACGCAACATTAGATCAGGGTTGAAGAAGAAAGTATCGTGGTCAGTACGTGCTGGGTGATCTTCAGCAATGTTCAACGCATCGAAGTTATGGAATGCGTCTTCGATTTCCGGACCAGACTCAGTGTTAAAGCCTAGCTCGCCGAAGAACTGCTCAATACGCTCAACAGTACGTGTTACTGGGTGTAGGCCACCGTTTTCAATGCGACGACCAGGAAGGGTCACATCAATCGTTTCAGCCGCTAGTTTAGCTTCAAGCTCAGCACGCTGAAGTGCGTCTTTACGAGCGACAATCGCTTGCTGAACGGCACCTTTAGCCTTGTTAATTTCCTGACCAGCAGAGCGACGCTCTTCTGGTGGAAGTTTACCCAAACCTTGAAGTTGAAGGGTCAATTCACCCTTTTTGCCCAAATATTGGACACGCACTTCGTCCAGAGCGACTAATGAATCAGCCTGCTCGATAGCTGCCGTTGCGTTGGCAATAATCTCGTCTAGATGTTGCATCGTTTCCTCATCCACCTACAGGTGGCGTCCTTTAGGGAGATATAAATTCGCGTAACGATACATACTAAAGAAACATGCGTCTAAATCCAAACCCAATCGTAAGAAAACCGTTGGATTGCGTGAAAAAAACACCATTTTCTCTCAAGGCTGGCTTAATTGATGGTACCGGCTGTGACTTGTTGCTCTGGAGGGAAACCGACAGCGCACATTATCGCACTCACGATGCCCTTGAGCATCGTCTCTAGCATCATTGAAGGGAGAGAGGTTGAGCCGGTTATTGCAGATCAGGATCAACCTGATCCGACAACAAAGTGGCATGGATAATACCAATCAAGATAAGTCGTTGATCAAATATTTATGTAGGTTGGTATTATTATAACCAAACGAAAAAAGGAGAGCCTAGGCTCTCCTTTCAACATCAAACTAAACAGTAATTAATTACTGTGCAGCTTTTGCTTTTTCAACTAGTACCGCGAAAGTAGCTTTGTCGAATACAGCGATATCAGCAAGGATCTTACGATCGATTTCGATAGATGCTTTCTTAAGACCGTTGATGAAACGGCTGTAAGACATACCGTTCTGACGAGCAGCAGCATTGATACGTGCAATCCATAGTTGACGGAAAGTACGTTTCTTGTTGCGACGGTCACGGTAAGCGTATTGACCAGCTTTAGTAACAGCTTGGAAAGCTACGCGGTAAACACGTGAACGTGCACCGTAGTAACCTTTAGCTTGTTTAAGAACTTTCTTGTGACGTGCACGTGCTTGTACACCACGTTTTACGCGAGGCATAGGAGACTCCTAACTAAAATTAAAAAAATAAAACTAAAAACGATTAAGCGAACGGAAGCATACGTGCAACAGCTGCCACTTCACACTTAGGAAGGATAGCGTTTGGACGAAGCTGACGTTTGTTCTTAGTAGTACGTTTAGTCAGGATGTGACGCTTAGTTGCGTGCTTAAACTTGAAGCCACCAGCAGTTTTCTTGAAACGCTTAGCAGCACCTTTGTTGGATTTCATCTTAGGCATGATGAGACTCCGCATTGTTGATAGTTAATAACATAGTAGTAAGGCGAACAAAAGCGCTGCTATAAAGCAGCGCTTTTAGCTACTTGAATGCCTTAATTACTTCTTCTTTGGAGCAAGCATCATCGTCATTTGACGACCTTCTACTCGATTAGGGAAACTTTCAACAACCGCTAGGTCGATTAGGTCTTCCTTAATACGATTTAGAAGCTCGATACCAAGACTCTGGTGGGCCATTTCACGACCGCGGAAACGCAGTGTGACCTTGCCCTTGTTGCCCTCTTCTAAAAAGCGACTCAGGTTGCGCAGTTTTACCTGATAATCGCCTTCGTCTGTACCAGGTCGGAATTTAACTTCCTTGATCTGGATTTGTTTCTGCTTTTTCTTTTGCTCTTTAGCAGCCTTGCTCTTTTCGAACAGGTACTTGCCATAGTCCATCACACGACAAACTGGTGGCTCGGCATTCGGGCTGATTTCAACTAGGTCTACACCAGCTTCATTAGCAAGATTTACTGCTTCTTCAATAGAAACAACACCAACTGATTCACCGTCTAGACCAGTTAAACGTACTTCACGTACGCCACGAATTTCACCATTTAAGCGATGTGCATTTTGCTTAACTGGTGCTTGGGTTCTTCTTCCGCCTTTAATACCTTATTCCTCCACAACATTGAGCTTGCGACTGCTAACTTCTTGCTGCAAGTATGCAACAAGATCGTCAATCTTAAATTTACCCAAATCTTTACCCTTGCGAGTACGTACTGCAATTTCGCCTGCTTCGACTTCTTTGTCACCGCACACGAGCATGTATGGTACACGCTTCAAAGTATGTTCGCGAATTTTAAAGCCAATCTTCTCATTTCTCAAGTCCGCATTGACACGAATTCCAGATTTTTGAAGTTTTTCGACTACTTGTTGAACATATTCTGCCTGGCTATCTGTGATATTCATCACAACCGCCTGCTGAGGCGCCAACCAAGTTGGGAAGAAGCCAGCATATTCTTCAATAAGGATACCGATGAAACGCTCTAGTGAACCTAGAATAGCACGGTGGATCATAACAGGCGTATGACGCTCGTTATCTTCACCAACGTAAGTTGCACCTAGACGTTCAGGGAGTGCGAAGTCTAACTGAACTGTGCCGCACTGCCAAGCCCTATCTAGACAATCATGCAAAGTAAATTCAATTTTCGGTCCGTAGAACGCACCTTCACCCTCTTGAATCTCGTAAGGGATCTCCATTGATTCTAGCGCAAGTTTTAGATCTGACTCTGCTTTATCCCACATTTCATCAGAACCTACGCGCTTCTCAGGGCGTGTAGACAGCTTAACAACGATGTTATCGAAGCCAAATGTCTGATATGTGTCGTAAACCATCTCGATACAGCTGGTTACTTCAGCCTGAACCTGCTCTTCTGTACAGAAGACGTGGGCATCATCCTGAGTAAAGCCACGTACACGCATGATGCCGTGTAGTGCGCCAGATGGTTCGTTACGGTGACATGAGCCGAACTCAGCCATACGTAGCGGTAGGTCACGGTATGATTTCAGACCTTGGTTAAAGATCTGAACGTGGCCTGGGCAGTTCATCGGCTTAATAGCATATTCACGGTTCTCAGAAGACGTCGTGAACATTGCTTCTGCGTACTTGTCCCAGTGACCTGAGCGTTCCCAAAGCACGCGATCCATCATTAGCGGACCTTTCACTTCTTGGTAACCGTATTCAGTCAGTTTTTCACGGATGAATACTTCAAGGTCACGGAAGATAGACCAACCATTGTGGTGCCAGAACACCATACCCGGTGCTTCTTGCTGCATGTGGAACAGGTCTAGCTGCTTACCGATTTTACGGTGGTCACGCTTAGCCGCTTCTTCTAGGCGAGTAAGGTGCGCTTTAAGTGCTTTCTTATCATGGAAAGCCGTACCGTAGATACGCTGAAGCATCTTGTTGTCGCTGTTACCACGCCAGTAAGCACCAGCAACGTTCAGCAGTGTAAAGTGCTGACAGAAGCCCATGTGCGGTACGTGTGGACCACGACACATGTCGATGTATTCTTCATGGTGGTATAGGCCCGGGCGGTCATCACGAGAAACGTTCTCGTCAAGGATTTCCACTTTGTACGGTTCGCCACGTGATTCAAACGTATCACGTGCTTCCTGCCAGCTTACCTTTTTCTTGATAACTTGGTATTTGGTTTTCGCCAGCTCTTTCATACGCTTTTCAATCTTTTCAAGATCTTCTTGCGTAAGCGACTCATCGAGGTCGATGTCGTAGTAGAAGCCGTTGTCGATCGTTGGACCAATCGCCATTTTCGCTTCAGGGTAAAGCTGCTTAATCGCGTGGCCAAGAAGGTGAGCACAAGAGTGACGAACAATCTCAAGGCCGTCTACTTCATCTTTGGCAGTGATGATTTCAAGGCTAGCATCTTCTTCGATAAGGTCACACGCGTCGACACGGTTACCATTAACGCGACCGGCAATAGTTGCCTTCGCAAGACCAGGACCGATCGATTGCGCGACTTCCATTGTAGATACTGGGTTGTCAAACTGACGCTGACTGCCGTCAGGAAGAGTAATTACAGGCATGTAAATATCCTTTCACAGTGGTCTTGCACACCAAGCAAGACATGTTGAATTAACAATATAAAGCTATGAGAGCTAAATAAAAGAAGCTCAGAAATCC
Organism: Photobacterium sp. DNB23_23_1; assembly: GCF_052873815.1. Lineage (NCBI taxonomy): Bacteria > Pseudomonadati > Pseudomonadota > Gammaproteobacteria > Vibrionales > Vibrionaceae > Photobacterium > Photobacterium sp. DNB23_23_1. Next base: position 172,757 of record NZ_JBNNXT010000005.1, read on the forward strand.
GGAGCTGCAATACTGAGCAGACCAAAATGGCTGAGCGAAGCAGCAACTATAACAAACGCCTGTGACACTTTGCAAAGCCACGCCTCAATTATTTTCTTATATTCCCAACTCGCTTGGGTACAAGGCAAAAGCTAACGACATAGAGATAAATCACCGCATTGATACGGATCCCAACGTCATAATGATTATCCGCATTGGGTTAGCCTAAGCAAACTGTAGTCATTTCACGGTTGTAGCAATCAATACTTGAAATTAAGGAAGAAAGTTGCTTTGATTTGTATAGGCAATTAGGAAAGTGTTATGGCTCAGTCACCTCGTTATCAGCAAATCAAGACTTACCTATTGGAACGGATTCATGCTCGCCAATGGCCACCCGGTCATAAAATCCCCACCGAGATGGCACTCTCCGAGCAATTTTCGGTCAGTCGTATGACAGCCAATAAAGCCATTACCGAACTGGTAAAGGAAGGTTTCCTCGAACGGACCCCACGGTTAGGCACGTTTGTCTGTAATAAAAAAGCTGAATCGCCATTGATGGAAATCCGCAATATTGCCGATGAGGTCAAAAATCGTGGGCATCGCTATTCATCCGATGTGATCTCACAGTCGACAATTCACGCAACCGAAGATATTGCTCTTCGACTGGGTGTGCGCCAAGGCACAGAGGTATATTTCACCCAAATCGTCCATTTCGAAAATAGCTTGCCGATCCAGCTCGAAGAGCGCTGGGTCAACCCTGAACACGCACCGGCCTATATCAAACAAGACTTCAGTACACAAACACCCAATGAATACTTGGTCAAAGCCTGTCCGCTCAGCGATATTGAGCATGTTGTCGAAGCACTATTACCTCCTCAACGTATTGCCGAGCTGCTCAACGTCAGTCAGTACTCACCCTGCTTGCTGCTCAACCGTCGCACCTGGAGCAACAAAAACTTAATCAGTACCGCCCTACTCTATCACCCGGGCAACAAGTACAAACTCAGTTCGCGAGCTCAAGTAGGTGCGGTGGAAAGTAGCTAGAACAACTCATACAGCTCCTATGCACGTAATCTGTTGCTCATTTTTATTTTGTGCTGGCTAGACCAAGATCAAACGTGCGATCCCTCTCATAACCCAACAATTGTCAGCAATTAATTACAAGTACGATCACATTTCATTTACATCCCACCTTGAATTCCAATATCAAATTGCCTATTTATTTGTATATACATTATGAACTCTAGAAACCGCTTCTAGAAACAACCACTAAAAATAGTCAATAACTTCAGGGTCACGGAATGGATAGAGTGCTGACAAATATCAATATGATCACCCTCGATGGCGATACTGGCTACCAAGTCATCAACGATGCCATGATCGGTATCGAAAAAGACCGTATCGCCTTTGCCGGCCACAAGGAACATTTTGACTGCCATGGGCACCCTGATGTGGTTGATTGCCAGGGAGCGCTGGTGACTCCTGGCCTGATTGATTGTCATACCCACCTCGTTTTCGCCGGCAATCGGGCAACTGAATTTGAGCAGCGACTCAACGGCGTGCCCTACGAAGAAATAGCCAAGGCCGGCGGCGGGATCCTGTCGACCGTCAAGGCCACCCGTGAAGCATCGGAAGATACCCTGTACAGGCTGGCCCGCCAGCGCTTGCAAGGGTTGAAGAATGACGGGGTAACAACCGTTGAAATCAAATCAGGCTATGGCCTTACCCTTGATGACGAACTAAAAATGCTCAGAGTTGCCCGACGTATTGGGGAGATGCCTGACATCAACGTATCTACCACCTTGCTGGCAGCCCATGCTCTACCTCCAGAATATTCCGATGATCCCAACAGCTACATCCAGTTCGTCTGTGATGAAATTATCCCGGCCGCAGCCCAAGAAAACTTAGCCGACGCCGTTGATGTCTTCTGTGAAGGCATCGGTTTCAGTACACAACAGTGTCAGCAAGTATTCCGCGCGGCCCAAAAACACGGCCTTGCTATCAAGGGACATACTGAACAACTTTCCAACCTAGGCGGCAGCGCAATGGCAGCCCGAATGGGCGCCTTGTCTGTCGATCATATTGAATACCTTGATAACGAAGGCGTTGCAGCACTAGCGGCCTGCGGCACCGTTGCTACCCTACTTCCTGGAGCCTTTTACTTTCTCCGGGAGAACCAAATGCCACCGATTGATCAGTTACGTCAACTTAATGTTCCAATGGCGATTGCCACCGACTTCAACCCCGGTACATCCCCTATCGCGTCTATCCGCACCATGATGAATATGGCGTGCACATTCTTCCGAATGACACCGGAAGAATGTCTACAAGGCGTTACCACAAATGCCGCCCAAGCACTTGGGATGAGCGAATTTCGCGGACAAATCCGCGAAGGAATGCAAGCCGATTTAGCAATTTGGAATCTATCTCATCCAGCTGAGCTGTCATACCGCATTGGTGTGCCAGATCTCAAAGCGCGGGTAGTCAATGGTGATCTATTTATTCACCAACACTCAGAGCGATAAGGAGCATCATATGCCAGTTGATATGACGGTCTGGCAAGGTCGTAGCGATCCAGAAGATGGTAGCCTCGGACTACGTTGGCATGAAGTGATCAAGCCTGCTGATGAAGTGAATGAGCCCGGTATCATGCTACTCGGTTTTGCCTGTGATGAAGGCGTATCGCGTAATAAAGGCCGCACCGGTGCCTTTGATGCACCAATAACGATTCGAAGAGCGTTGGCGAATCTAGCTTGGCACCATACCGAGCCCGCCTATGATGGTGGTGATATTCTTTGCAACGACGGTAATCTCGAACTTGCCCAGCAACGCCTCGGAGAAGATGTATGCCGTGCCCTTCGCCAAAACCACAAAGTGATTGTGCTTGGAGGTGGTCACGAAGTCGCTTGGGGTACTTTCCAGGGGCTTGGTAACTATTTATTACAAAAACAGCACGTATTGCAAAAGCAACAGACCCCAAAAGATGAGCTAGAACCTGAAGAGTTGGGTATTGTCACTAAAGCACCGAAAATAGGCGTCATCAACTTTGATGCCCATTTTGATCTGCGTAACCCCCCTTCTGGTTCATCTGCAGAGCAAGGCAGTTCTGGTACGCCTTTCCAGCAAATCGCTCGCTTTTGTGAATTACAAGGCTGGCCTTTCAACTATGCCTGTCTTGGCTTGAGTCGAGCCAGTAATACCCAAGCGCTTTATGACAAAGCCGACAGAATGGGCGTGTTGTATTTCGATGATTGCGAACTTACCCACCAGCGATTGCCGCTGATTATCGAATCGCTGGAGCACTTTATTGACCAGTGCGACTACCTCTACCTCACCATAGATATTGATGTATTCCCTGCCAGTACCGCACCGGGAGTCAGTGCGCCTGCCGCGCGAGGCGTCCCACAGGAAATCATCGAACCATTGCTCAACACGGTGCTTTCTGCCGAAACCACCACAGGAAGAAAGAAAGTACTGGTTGCCGATATGGCGGAATACAATCCGCGTTTTGATATAGACAACCAAACCGCACGACTCGCTGCGCGATTGGCTTGGACCATCGCCCGTGCCCTACGTTAATGAACACCGCTGTCTTCTTAAACTATTACATTGACAGCTTTGCAAGGAGAGCCACATGACACAAGATACCCAGCCACGCTTGGACGAAAGCCGGACTATCATTGCCCCGACAGGCACTACGCTAAATACCAAGTCATGGTTAACCGAAGCCCCGCTAAGAATGCTGATGAACAATCTGCATCCCGATGTCGCGGAACACCCACACGCTTTGGTGGTATATGGCGGCATTGGTCGTGCTGCAAGGAATTGGCAGTGCTATGACAAAATTGTTGAGGTGTTAAAGCGCCTTGAAGAAGATGAAACCTTGCTGGTGCAATCTGGTAAGCCTGTCGGTGTATTCAAAACCCACAGTAATGCGCCAAGGGTACTCATTGCCAACTCAAACTTAGTCCCACACTGGGCTAACTGGGAACACTTCAACGAACTCGATAAAGAAGGCTTAATGATGTACGGCCAGATGACCGCGGGCAGCTGGATCTATATCGGCTCACAAGGCATCGTTCAGGGCACCTACGAGACCTTTGTTGCCATGGCAAAACAGCACTTTAATGGTGACAGTAAGGGTCGCTGGATCCTCACCGGTGGCCTTGGCGGTATGGGCGGCGCTCAACCATTAGCCGCAACCATGGCGGGCTTCTCAATGCTAGCTGTTGAGTGTGATGAAAGCCGAATCGACTACCGCTTGCGTACTGGCTATGTTGATTGTAAAGCAACCTCATTAGATGAAGCCTTAGCTATCATCGAGGAAGCCAAGCAAACAGGTAAACCCGTTTCTGTTGGTCTACTTGGCAATGCTGCAGATGTGTTCCCTGAAATTGCCCGCCGTGGCATTGTTCCAGATGGCACCACTGACCAAACGTCGGCCCATGATCCGCTAAATGGTTACCTGCCACAGGGCTGGACCATGAAGCATGCAGCAGAGATGCGCCAGCAAGACGAAGCTGAAGTGGTCAGAGCCGCCAAGGCATCGATGGCCGTTCAGGTCAAAGCGATGTTGGCTTTGCAAAAAGCAGGTTCAGCGACTGTCGATTACGGTAATAATATCCGCCAGATGGCCTTTGAGGTCGGTGTTGAAAATGCCTTTGATTTCCCCGGCTTTGTGCCAGCTTATATTCGCCCATTGTTCTGTGAAGGTGTTGGTCCGTTCCGCTGGGCGGCACTATCAGGCGATCCGGAAGACATCTACAAGACAGACCAAAAAGTCAAAGAGCTGATCCCTGATAACCCTCATCTCCACAACTGGCTCGATATGGCCCGCGAAAAGATCCAGTTCCAAGGCTTGCCTTCCCGTATCTGCTGGGTGGGGCTAAAAGACCGTGCCCGTCTAGGTAAAGCCTTCAACGAAATGGTTAAAAATGGCGAGCTTAAAGCGCCAATCGTTATTGGCCGTGATCACCTCGACTCAGGCTCTGTCGCTAGCCCGAACCGTGAAACAGAAGGCATGATGGATGGATCCGATGCCGTATCAGATTGGCCATTGCTCAACGCCCTTCTCAACACCGCGTCCGGTGCGACTTGGGTATCCCTACACCATGGTGGTGGCGTTGGTATGGGCTTCTCGCAACATTCGGGCATGGTTATTGTTTGTGATGGTACTGAAGATGCTGCTGAACGTGTCGGCCGGGTACTTCGCAATGACCCAGCCACAGGTGTGATGCGCCACGCCGATGCCGGTTATGACATCGCAGTTAGCTGTGCCGAGGAACAAGGCTTAGATTTACCAATGATCCCATCAACCCAAAAAAAATAATAAATATACCCAAGTAAATTCATGATGCTTGGTTCAGCGAGAATTACTTGGGTATAACACCCTAAGGACGTTGTATGTACCAAATTGAAATCAACCCGGGAAAATTATCGCTCAAACAGCTGCGACACATCAATCGCCATAAAGTGACATTGTCACTAAACAAATCTGCCTATGACGATATGTTGGTAAGTACCAAAGCCGTAGAACTAGTGATCACAGAAGACAGAGTCGTTTATGGGATCAACACCGGCTTTGGGCTACTTGCCAATACCCGTATCGCGGTCGAAGACTTAGAAACACTACAGCGCAGTATCGTTCTCTCTCACGCCGCTGGCATCGGCAAATTAATGGAAGATCATACTGTCAGGCTCATGATGGCCTTGAAGATCAACAGCCTTGCTCGAGGCTACTCGGGGATCCGTCCTAAAGTCGTTGATGCACTAATAACGCTGGTCAATGCCGAAGTGTACCCGTGTATTCCACAAAAAGGATCCGTCGGTGCGTCGGGAGATCTCGCCCCGCTGGCACATATGAGCACGGTATTACTCGGTGAAGGCCAGGCTCGCCACAATGGCGAAATCATCAGCGGTGCTGCAGCACTCAAGATAGCCGGGCTTGAGCCTATTACGCTGGCACCAAAAGAAGGGCTGGCTTTGCTCAATGGCACCCAAGCCTCAACCGCTTTTGCTCTTGAAGGCTTATTTGCCGCTGAAGATCTGTATGCCTCAGGCACCGTCTGTGGTGCGATGTCGGTAGATGCTGCACTTGGTAGCCGACGACCTTTCGATCCGCGTATCCACCGAGTACGAGGCCATCGTAGTCAAATTGATGCAGCAACAGCTTACCGCCATATGCTAGACAAAGACAGTGAGATTGGCTTATCACATCAGCAATGTGACAAGGTCCAAGATCCCTATTCACTTCGCTGCCAACCGCAAGTAATGGGGGCCTGCTTACAACAAATCCGCCATTCTGCCGATATTCTTGAAATTGAAGCCAATGCCGTTTCGGACAACCCACTGGTATTTGCCGATGATGGTGACATTATTTCGGGTGGTAACTTCCATGCCGAGCCAGTTGCAATGGCTGCAGATAGCCTTGCATTGGCCATTGCCGAGATCGGGAGTTTGTCAGAACGCAGAATGGCGCTGTTAATTGATAGCGGCTTGAGTAAATTACCTCCCTTCTTGGTCGATAATGGCGGCGTAAATTCCGGCTTTATGATAGCCCAAGTTACCGCTGCAGCACTGGCAAGTGAAAACAAAACTCTCGCCCATCCAGCTTCTGTTGATAGTTTGCCGACGTCCGCCAACCAGGAAGATCATGTCTCGATGGCAACCTTTGCGGGTAGAAGACTCAAGGACATGGCAGAAAATACCCGCGGGATCTTAGCCGTCGAATTACTGGCTGCTGCTCAAGGCTTGGATTTCCGCTCGCCGAACCACAGTTCAGAGCGCGTAGAGCAAGCCAAAGAAATGTTACGGGCCCGTGTGAGCTTTTACGATAAGGACCGCTACTTTGCGCCAGATATTGAAAAAGCCAACGAGCTCCTACTGGAAGCACATTACAACACCTTGATGCCTTCGCAACTACTACCGAGTTTATAAGCGCATTAAGGCAAATCGCCCAATGATATAAAAACGCCCCTTATTAAGATTCAATAAGGGGCGTTTTCTTTATTCTTGAGTCGCTAATTACACAATCAGCTCTCCAGCACCTTTGGCCGATGTTTCACTGTTTTCAACCAAGAATACCTTTGCTGCTTGCTTAAGCTGTTGCCAGCCAACGTCGTCAACCTCAATGCCTTCTTTCCACGCCGTGACATAAGTATCCCGCAAGCTTGTTGAGTCAAGTCGAACAAAACCAGTAACACCCGATGAAGACACGCTGAAATCAGCAACCGACAATTCAATTATCATGTCATGATGGCTTTCATCGCTACTAGTTACTTCCTCAGACTGAAACAGCTCTGGGAACACACAGCCCTTATTCAATATGTAACGTGTCTGCTTGGCATCAGAGCCATTTTTCCATTGTGCTTTGCATGCTAGACCTTTGGCCGCTAACTTAACCAACTCGCTGTAAGCGAGCCAACGGTTATGGCAATGGCGGACATGGATGGTTAATGACTTAGTGTGTACCAATTGCTCAACAGCATAATCAAGGATGTTAGGTAAATGACAAACCAAGCTGGAACCATGCATATCGACATCAATACGGTCAGAGGCTGGCTTAGTTAATGTGATCGGGCCATCTTTTTCGCCGGCAAGATAAGGGAGCGCCTTATTAAAGTGTCCAACACCATTAAGGCCGACCATCTGCAAATCAGCCACCATATTGGCAATGACATCCGCTTCACCACAACAACGGCGTAATCCTAAAAATGCCTTGTAAACAGCAGTGACAAGCTCGTTATGGGATACAATCATTTTGCCTCTCCTGCTAGCTCTTGTGCCGATGGCAGAATAGGAAATAACCATCCGCCATCGTGGATTTCATCCAAAAGTGGCGCACCTTGGAAAAAAGTCACTTGAACCCAACGATCTGAGCGCGGGTCGAATTTCGTCGCACCGAATACAGCTAACTTGCAGCGTAGCAGGTGCATAGGAAGTGAAGCCTTGTGCAGTACGTTCATCTGGATGTCACCCATCACTTTGTTGCCAAGTGTCCAGGCCCGCTTTGCAATACCACGATACTCAGGATTTGATAATAAGAACTCAGCAAGAGTGTGTTCAGAATCGGCCTTAAGCAAAGCACCATATAAACAGTATACCTGACGACCAATATCCAAAGGCAGCTCACGCTCCTCCCCAGCTTCTACTCCACGCACTCCAAGTCGGGGCTCCTCTTTATCTTGTGAGCGATACCAGAACCAGTAATTGTTCTCTGGTTGTTGAAAATCCGTTTCAATGGCCCAGCGATACCTGCTTTCAAGCAGCTGTATGAGATCTTGTACTTTCTTACCACTGGTCAGTGACAAAGTTTCATCACCGTTCATTTTATCTTGATATGAATCGGCAATGTCAGGGTAAAGCTCCATCACACAAGAAAGGAGGATTTCCTGCGTTTCCAAACTCATTGCCTGAGATTGGGCGACAACAGCCTGCCAATCCGGAGTCTGATCAACCGCCAAGCCTGTAACTATATTGCGGAAGATCACCAACTCCTCTACTGCCAGCTTGTTCAACTCACGCTGATGTTCATCACTCGTTACTACCTGGGAAAGGTGAGTCTTGGCCTGCGCAAGCAGTTGGCATAATACAATGACTTTGGTTTCATCAAATGGCTGACTCAAGATCTCTGCTAATGCTTCTTCACGAGTAGTCATCCAATTATCAACGATACAAGGGTGATTGATCAGATATGGTGCCATACCCAATCCCGTTGCATTACCCACACCAAGATAACGCTGCAACGAACGGTGAAGAGATACAGCTTTTTCTCCACCGCGCTGCTTGGCTAGGTAATCGACCCAATCCAAGCTAAATTCACGTAGCAAATAAACTGCACACATCTGGGCACTGAAAGACTGGTTAAAATCTGGGTTGTCTTCCAGCAATTTGAAATCTGCAATACCAAACTTGCCATTACCATACACCGCCGTCGTGCGCAGAATATAGCCAACATTTGCTAACTGTTGCGGATCAGGTTGTTGGCCTTGGGCAAGGCTCGAAACTAGGTGATCGAACACCCGCACACTCTTGTTGGCACGTGCCAATACCAAGGCACGGTTTGGATTGCGACCGGCCTCCTGCAAAGGCACATTTGCTTGAAGTTGCGCTAGCAGTTGCGGAGTGACTTCACCATGAACCAAGGCGAGCGTCACGTCCCACTTTTCGGCAATCACACGATCGTTGCGTTCTTCGTCACTGATTTCGTCACAGAACACCACAAGATGATATTGGTTTTCTTGTGTTTCAAGCCGGTAGATAGCGTAGCCATAACCTTCAGGCGACAATTGCCAATCATGTTGATTAACCTGCCAGTTTTTTTGGGCCATTTGACGAACCAAGTAACGAACAAAACTAATACGGTTTTGGTGCATAGCCCCCAACCTTTCAGGCGCCATAACGACTTCTGGTTGACGTAGAGTGTCATCAGATTTCAAGGAACGATGTGCATCCATATTGCTCACCATCAATTTTATAATTATGTTTCTGGTTATAGGCGTCCAACTACCGCCCGGGAATGTTACTCATATATTAGCTGCTGTTTTTCATGCCCCTTTCGAGGCATGATGGATCTATATCTATCTAGAATAAGTACTTATAAAGCTTGGTATTAAACCCCTTGCTCTTTGGCCATCTTCATCGCAATTTTCGGTGCATCCCATAGCGACGGCAGTAAAATCAGCGATACCGGTACGGCAGTAATAACGATAAAAGATTGCAGGGCCGACACCCCACCGGAACCAAGGGAAATCAAAATTAAGGCAATCAAACCCATCATTACGCCCCAGAAAGAACGGATAAAGGCATTAGGTTCAGTTTCTCCGCTGATCACCACACTGATCGTATAGGTCATTGAGTCACCGGTAGTGACAATAAAAATGGTTGTCAGTATCAGGAACAGGAGCGATACAATTGTCGGGAAAGGCAGTTGCTGAGTGATAGCCAATAAAGCACCAGGCAAATTAAAGCCTTCGAACCCTTTACTGACTGTGCCAGGGTCGGCAATTTCAAAGGCCACCCCAGTACCACCGACGATGGTAAACCAAAAACAAGTCACCAAAGGTGCAATCACACCAAGAGTCAGTACCAATTGGCGGATCGTACGTCCACGGGATATACGCGAGATGAAAATAGCCATCATCGGGCCGTAGCCGAGGAACCAGCCCCAAAAAAAGACAGTCCACCAACTTAACCAACCTTCATCACCACGGTAAGTAGACATTGGTATAAAGTTGTCCAGCATGGTACCCACACCTTGCAGGTAACCATTGACAATAAAGCTTGTTGGGCCGACCAACAAAATGTAAGCCATCAGACCGACAGCCAGAATAATGTTCCAGCGACTGAGAATTTGAATGCCTCGATTCAAACCACTCAGAGCAGAAATGGTATAAATAGTGATGGCAAACAATATGATGATTAACTGGGTGGTAAAGCCATCAGGAATAGCGAACAACACATTAAGGGCATAACTGATCTGCAAACCCAGAAAGCCGATAGGTCCGATGGTACCGGCTGCCACGGCAATAATGCAGCATGCATCGATAGTGGCACCAATGCCACCTTTCAGCGCGCGCTCACCCAATAAAGGATAAAGCAAGGTACGAGGCCTCAGCGGTAGACCTTTATCATAATGCAGGTGCATGAACACGATAGACGTCAAGCAGCCTGTAATCGACCAAGCCAAAAATCCCCAATGCATGAAAGATTGCGACAGGCTGTTAATGGCCTGCTGCCATGGCGTCGCCCCCTCACCATATAAAGGTGGCGCACTAACAAAATGAGCTATTGGCTCAGCCGCAGCCCAAAATACACCACCACCCGCTAGTAAGGTACAGAGCAGTATAGCAATCCAGCGGAAAGCATCTATTTCAGGTTTATCTAAATTACCCAGCCTAACTTGCCCAGTTCTACCTACAGCTAGAGCGATGGCTAATAAGAAAGTCATTAACAGCAATATTTGCCAGTACGGGCCGAAGTATTTCACCGCCCATGAAAAACCCGTGTTGACAATAGTGGAAAGTAATTCGTGGTCAAATATCGCCAGTGCGACAAAAAGCGCTATAAATCCGCCACTTAGCCACAGAACAGGATTGTTAATACCCAATTTATCGATCAAGGATTCATGTTTGTTTTTCTCTGATTGTAAAGATCCAGTGTTGGTTGCTTCTGGCTTTATTGTATTCGTGAGGTCAGACATCAAGTGTCTCCAGCTGTGAGTGGATTTGTCTGGAATAAATGAATAAATAGCTTAACTAAGATCAATTTGCTTTCGCCGAAGAAAGCAAACGGGCCCTTGAGATTATAGGAGTGATAGGCCCTTTCTGTTCTTACTCCGCAGACTGTAGGCCGCTCTGCAAGAAGTTGAACCAGTTACCCCCAATGATCTGGCCTGCTTCCGCTTCATTGAATCCAGTCTTGATCAGCCCGTTGTAGATGTTTTCCATCCCACGACTACCGCTAAACCAAGGTAAAGCATCAGGCCAGCCTGAATTACCGGCCGAACCCTCACCATAATCCATCGCTTTCGACCAACGGCCATTACGCATCCACTCCAACACTGACTGTGGCTGGTTCAGGCACAAGTCACTACCGATCCCCAAATATTCGACCCCGACCATATCAGCAGTACGGGCAACCACTTGGCAGAAGTCTTCCAATGAGCACTGACTGCCATTTGGCAAGTGGAACGGGTACAAGCTAAAGCCAAGTAAACCACCACGGTTAGTTAATGCCTTGATAACCGCATCAGATTTATTACGCAGCGCATCATGAGCAAACGTCGGATTAGCATGGCTAATACAGATCGGCCTTGAAGATAAATCTATCGCCTCCAGCGTCGAACGCTCAGCACTGTGCGACATATCAATGACCATGCCGACACGATTCATTTCATCAATAACCTGCTTACCAAAACGGGTCACACCGTTGTCGTTTTGCTCATAACAACCTGTCGCCAGCAGGCTTTGGTTGTTATAGGTCAACTGCATAATCAATAAGCCCTGACGACGCATCACTTCAACTAAGCCAATTTCATCATCAATCGGCGAGCAGTTTTGCGCCCCAAACAAGACTCCGACTTTACCTTGTGCTTTTGCCGCTTCGACATCTGCCATCGACATCACGGGTATAATTAAATCCGCATTTTTTTCGAATAACAGGTTCCATTCGGCAAAGCGGGTTAGCGTTTCTCGTGCATTCTCGTGATACACCAAGGTGGCATGAACCGCATGGATCCCACTTGCTTTCAGCGTTTGGAAATATTCACGATCCCAGTGACAGTACTGCAACCCATCAATGACTATTTGCTGCTGATACATAGGCCACTCCTTAGTAAGGACGCTGGTACGCCGTTTTCACAACGGTGTAGAACTCTTTGGCATACTGGCCTTGTTCACGAGGGCCAAAACTTGACTGTTTACGGCCACCGAACGGTACGTGATAATCCGTTCCTGCAGTTGGCAAGTTCACCATCGCACAACCGGTTTGGATCTGCTCTTTGAACAATGCGCTGGTGCGCAGGCTTTGGGTGATAATGCCGCCTGTCAGGCCAAAGCGGGTATCGTTAGCGGTTGCAATAGCCTCGTCCAGATCCGATACCTTGATAACACAGGCCATCGGGGCAAAAACTTCTTCTTGATTTACTTCCCAGCTGTTTTGAGTATCGAGGAACAGCGTAGGCGACATATAGTAACCGTCATGTTTCAGGCTCAAACGCTCGCCACCAACAGCTAACTCAGCACCACTTTGTCGGGCTGTTTCTACCCAGCCCAAGTTGGCTTCCAGCTGCTTGCTGTCAACCACTGGTCCCATAAAGACACCCTCTTCCAAAGCATGACCCACTTTTAGCTCGCTCATGCGTTTGATTAGCGCCTCTACGTAAGCATCATGAATGCTATCCATCACGACCAAGCGCGATGAGGCCGTGCATTTCTGACCCGCGCCAGAATATGAGCCAGCAATAGTGGCTTCCACAGCGGTATGAATATCGGCATCATCAGCAATGATAAGCGCGTTCTTACTGCCCATCTCTAGCTGACAACGAACAAAGTTCGGCGCAGTAGCAGCAGCCACTTTACGACCAGTATCCACCGATCCGGTAAAACTCACCGCTTGGATTTGCGTTGAATTAATCAATGTATCGCCGACCTCAGCACCGCTGCCTAATACAAGGTTAAATGTGCCTGCTGGCAGGTCTTGCCGGGCGATGATGTCGGTTAGCGCAACTGCACTGGCCGGGGTCAGATTGGCGGGCTTCCAAATCACGCTGTTACCAAATGCCAAAGCTGGGGCAATTTTCCAAGCCGCTGTCGCTGTCGGGAAGTTCCAAGGTGAGATAATAGCCACAGTCCCCACGGCTTCGCGGGTTACCTCAACAGAAACGCCCGGACGTACAGACGCGGCGTTATCGCCCACCTGACGCAATACTTCTGCGGCATAGTATTGAAAGAACTGACCGGCACGGTAAATTTCACCGCGACCTTCTGCAAAAGGTTTGCCTTCTTCGCTTGAAAGTAAACGCCCTAGCTCATCACAACGGGCAATAAGCTCATCACCAATAGCTTGCAGTACCGCTAACTTACGCTCTAAAGGTGTCTTTTCCCACTCAGGTTGAGCATTGTTGGCCGCAGCAATTGCCTGCCGTACCTGTGCTTGACTGGCTTGGGCAAAATACCCCAGGTTCTGGCTAATGTCCGATGGGTTAATGTTAGCCACAGTATGCTGGCCAGATTGCCATTCCCCAGCGATATAGAGAGATTGCTCTGCTTTAATTGTCATCATCACTTCCTTATTCCTTCACTGCGGCGTAAACCACTAGCTCAACTAACATATCTTCCCGTGCCAGCCCGGCGACGACCATGGCAGCACGATTGGGATATGGGGCATTGAAATATTCAGCGTAAAGTTTATTAACTGTGGCGAGATACTCGCGATCCGTCACGTAGATCAGCACCTGTAGCACAGAATCTAACGACTCACCGGCGCACTCCAAGGTGTGAACCAAGTTGTCCAATGTCTGGCGAGTCTGAGCGTCGATCCCTCCTTCAACGACTGCGCCGCTTTGATCTATCGGGATCTGCGCGGTATAGAGTGTTCCATTGTGCGTGATAGCCCACTCAAGCGGCGCTTTCGACGCAAAAAGGGAGGTCTTAACAGCTTGCTTTTCATCTGTACGGATCACATTTAACTCTCTTTGTAATCAAAGTGTTTCAGGTTGGTTAAATCATGCACTACCTACACTGATATATCTAACGGTTAATTTTTTACAATTGATAGATTTTATTTAACACTTCGTTTCAGGCATGATGATTACAGGGCTCAAAAGGAGGCGAGCATGGGAATTAAGCTTCAGCAAATGATCCATTTTGTGATGGTGGTCGAAGAAGGCGGGTTTCGCGCTGCTGCAAAACGCGCAAACAGGTCGCAAGCGGCACTTTCTAGTTCAGTTAAAGAGCTGGAGCGAACATTGGGGCAAACACTGTTTGAGACCGGTCATAAAGCTCAGCTCACTCCATTCGGTAAAATCTCCTACCCTAAAATCACCCAGTTTCTCAACATTTATAATGATCTTGATAATGATCTAAAAGCCATTGCCTCTGGCCAACAAGGAAAAGTACGGATTGCATGTGTTCCTTCAGTGGCTGCGAAACTCATTCCCAGCGTTTTGGCCACATTTTGTGAACGCTACCCCAAAGTCGAAGTCAGCTTGATAGATGATAATGCCGCTGGTGTCGAAGCCCGGCTACTGGCGGGAGAAGTGGATTTGGCCTTAGGAAATTGCTCGCATTTTGATGATAAAGCGATTTCTTTTACTCCACTGCTCTCAGACCCACTCGGTGTGGTCTGCCTGCAAGACAACCCGTTAGCGAAGTCTGAAGAGGGGATCAGTTGGGAAACCTTGCTCAAACAACCTTTTATTCGCAATGGAACCTGTACGCTGTTAGAACCCACCCCAGCCCGGGTACTCAGTGAAAAAGCACTCTATTCTGTAGAGAATATTACTTCGTTATTCTCAGTCTTGGAGCTAGGTATCGGTATCACTACCTTGCCCAAGCTGGCCTTCCCGACCAACGAAACCAAGCTTGTCTGGCGACCGCTTATCGACCCACCGCTCAAGCGAAATATAGGTATTTTCCGCCTTAGCGACCGGACTATCTCACCACAGGCGAATGCATTCTATTCGCTTTGCATCGAGTACCTTATGTATACCGGGGAAGCGCTTGATGAATCTCCAACTCAATAAAAGATAAATACATTTCAAGGCCCTTTTACGAATCAGCTAAATACAACAAAGAGGAGTCTTATCAGGTCGTTGAAAAATTAAACCTTGATTTTGGCGCCCGAATTTGTGGCTCGATCTTTAAAACCTTGATAAATACCCAGTTATTTGTTCAATAAATAGACTACTATGTTGAAGAGGCAACGAGCCCAACTGCATATTGATGTGTCGTGGAGGATGCTATGTGGCAAGCAATTTCTCACCAACTTTCTGAGGTATTGGATAGACCGTTCAAAATCAGCGAAAAGGAAGCTCTTGAAGGCGGTGACATTAATGAATGCTACTGCATCGGAGACGGTAACGAACGTTACTTCGTCAAACTTAACGACCGCGAGCGGCTTGTTACCTTCGAAACAGAAGCAGAAAGCTTAAGGATGCTCAACGAGACGGACTGCATTCAAGTACCGCAGTTTGTCCATCTTGGCGCAAGTAAAGATCGGGCATTTATTGTTCTCAATTATCTACCGACCAAAGTCATTGATAATCAGTCGGCTTATACCCTTGGCGAACAACTGGCGCGTATGCACGCTTGGGGAGAACAAGGGGAATACGGATTTGACCTCGACAACTACATCGGATTAACCCCACAGCCCAACCAATGGTGCCGAAAATGGTGTCGCTTCTTTGCTGAACAACGTATTGCCTGGCAGCTCCAACTCTGCTCCGAAAAAGGCATCGACTTTGGCAATATTGACACGATCACCAGCAAAGTGATCGATCTTCTTGTCCATCACCAACCTAAACCTTCATTGCTCCATGGTGATCTTTGGCATGGCAATACTGCCCTCACCGTTACTGGACCGATCATTTTTGATCCTGCCAGCTACTGGGGAGATCGTGAATGCGATATCGCTATGACAGAACTATTTGGTGGCTTCCCACCAAGTTTCTACGAAGGGTACCTGTCAGTCTGGCCGTTAGATGATGGTTATGAAGAACGTAAGACACTCTACAACCTGTATCATGTACTCAACCATTGTAATTTGTTTGGTGGCAGCTATATCACCCAAGCTGAGCAAATGATGGAAAAGTTAGGGCTGAGATAACCATCTTTCCGCACTACGCACTAAATATAATATAATATAAAGCTGGATGCAGACACCTGCTCCAGCTTTAAACATTACGCCTAATGGCAGAGTTCGGAGCCGCATCATGAGCTCAGTTCAGGAAAAAGCGGAAAGGAAATGTTATCGACCGAAAACTTAACTCGTTACTCGAAGTAAATAAGCAATTTATTGCATTGTTGCTTATGCATCACATTTTCAAAATGACGTAAATATAACCACTATAATTTTTGCACCTTTTTACCTAACAGACTCTTACCAAAAATGTACCTGTTCTGACCTAATATTTATTTTTTCAAAAAAAACATAAATTTATCCGTCCAGTCTTTTTTCGATATCGGATCGTTACCTCTTCGTTATTTTCCATAATTTTCTAGCACTTCAAACTTTATAGTTAATTTGAGGCGAAAACGAATGCTTAACGCTAAAGTTAAATCATTGAACTAAACCTGTCGCGTTCACAGGAATGATTGCAACATGGATGCCCATTCTTGTCGTAAGTTTGCAAGGAGTACACAATGAATAACTTTACAGAGCAGACGGTAGCCTGCCCGCATTGCGGCCACAACATCCATATAACCCTTGACGCTAGTGCTGGCAGCCAAGAGTTTTATGATGACTGTCCAGCTTGTTGTCACGCCATTCATCTCAATATGCAAGTTGATGACTTACACAAAACTATCAATTTATTTGTCGATGCCGATGATGAGCAAATATTCTAAATTTGCCTCTCCGGTTAAATTGCAATAAATAAATACCAAGCAACAAAATCCCCCTACTAATAAGTCGGGGGGGTTCTCTTTAGAACGGGGCGTTTTTTTATATCTTGTATCTTGGAATATTTATCCTAGACCTCTTTCAGCTAGCACCCTTTCTACTGTGTCGACGATTGCTTGAGTTTGCGGGTCGATTTCAATATTTACTTTAGCGCCTACCTGCTTTACACCAAATAGTGTTCGTTCTAATGTTTCAGGAATTAAGTGCACACAAAAACGATTATCTTCCACCGTTCCAATAGTTAACGAACAACCGTCCAAGCCAATATACCCCTTTCTTAATATATATTTATTGAATGACCTAGGGATTTCAAACCAAATCGTGGTGTTATTTGGCGAGACTTCAATATCAACAATTTGGGTCACAACGTTAATGTGTCCAGACATTGAATGACCACCAATTTCATCACCAAACTTTGCTGCACGCTCAATATTGACACTATCACCAACACTGAGTTCACCAAGATTTGTTACCGCTAACGTTTCTTGCATCAAATCAAAAGAAACGTTGTCTCCCTCCAATTGCGTCACGGTCAGACAACAACCGTTATGGGCAACAGATGCACCAATTTCCAAACCTTCTCGCATTTTGCCAAACAAGCGAACAATGTGGGTTTGAAACGCTTCTTTTTTATTGATGGCTATAACTTCGGCTGTACCCTGAACAATTCCGGTAAACATAACAACTCCTGCTGGTAAGCTAACTTCAGCATGTTAACAGTAAACTAACTTGGTAAAAAGTAAGCTAAATTGCACTGTCCGTCATCAAGAGCGCACTCATGCTCTAACAACCACCAGTACCGCCTGACATGTATCCTTTGCCAAACAGGGCAAGCGCAAAATCACCGACATAACCTTATGAATTTAGGAATAAAGTAATAATTTTACATATTTTCATTCAATGTGAATTGTGTCGGTCCCCTTTACCGTTATAATTCCCGCGTTGTTTCCCCTCTTATTTTCTGGAGCGCATCTGTGCATAACTACCGGCGTGAAACACGCCATTTACTCAAACTTGCGATTCCCGTACTGATTGCTTCTGTCGCACAAACCTCGATGGGGTTCGTTGATACCGTTATGGCTGGCGGTGTCAGTGCCACAGATATGGCCGCCGTATCTGTGGCTGCGAGTATCTGGCTACCCGCGATTCTATTCGGCGTCGGCTTGCTTATTGCGCTTGTACCTATTGTCGCGACACTGAACGGATCAGGGAAACGTGAGAATATTCCTTTCGAGGTTCAGCATGGCTTCTTACTTGCCGCATTAATCTCTGTTCCGATCATATTAGTGCTCTACAATGCGGGAACCCTCATCGATATGATGGACGTTGAAGAAGCCTTGGCTGAAAAAACCAATGGCTACCTTTTTGCCGTCCTTTTCGCGGTACCAGGCTTTCTTTTCTTCCAGACCCTAAAGAGCTTCACTGAAGGGGTGTCGATGACCGTGCCCGCCATGGTGATCGGATTTATCGGTCTTGCAGCCAATATTCCACTTAACTGGATTTTTGTATATGGTCAATTCGGTGCCCCAGCTTTAGGTGGTGTCGGCTGTGGTGTCGCGACCGCAATTGTCTATTGGCTGATGTTCTTCTCGATGCTGGTGTATATCCGACTGAACAAAAAGTTACGTAATGTCGGCATCTTCGCTCATCGGCACAAACCTGAATTCAAGGCTGTTATTCGCTTATTCCGCTTGGGCTTTCCTGTTGCTGCTTCAATTTTCTTTGAAGTCTCTCTTTTCGCGGCTATCGCATTGCTGATCTCTCCACTTGGTTCAACCATCGTGGCCGCCCACCAGGTCGCCAGTAACTTTTCATCGCTGATTTTCATGATACCTATGAGTTTAGGGGCTGCACTAAGTATCCGAGTCGGTCATTTATTAGGACGACAAGACTTCACCGAAGCCAAAATCGCCAGCCGCTGCGGTTTGATTGTGGCATTTTGTGTCGCGGCTCTAACAGCAGTACTGACCATTGTATTACGTGAACCTATTGCCCAGATGTACACCAATAACAGCGAAGTCATTTTCATTGCTGGTCAGTTGTTGTTCCTCGCAGCTATTTATCAATGTACAGATGCCATCCAAGTTGTTGCTGCGGGCGCACTGAGAGGCTATAAGGATATGCGTGCCATATTTATTCGTACATTTATTGCTTACTGGATCCTAGGGCTGCCAATTGGCTATGTACTAGGTATGACGGATTGGCTTGTTGAACCCATGGGGCCACACGGTTTCTGGATCGGTAATATTGTAGGCTTAACCTCAGCAGCAATTATGCTTGCATCCCGTATGTTTTGGGTGCAAAAACAAGATAAAGACGCACAACTTCAGATGTCGTTGCAATAAGCAATAAGGCACTTCAAGTTCAATAATTAAGGGCGGTCTATGGTCGCCTTTTTGTTTTGCTGCGTATACTTATCATACTCTTTGTACTGATTAGCTAGCATGCAGACACGGCTTACATTTACACACATATCTCTATTTTTATCCCTTTGGCAACCGGCCCATCGAGTATGTTGTCGTTATGCTTTCGTACTGCTTATTCTTGTTTTAGTTGGATGTGAACCCAATACCACAATACGAAGCTTCGAAACCTATACCACCAGGTTAGCCAACGTCCTTGATACCTCACCGGTTACCATTAACATTAATGGCAGTGATCTCAACGCTTTTCCTGAGCCTCGCGAGTTATTACTGCCTATCGAAGATATTCGAATTGATCTACTGGATGCTTACGAGCTAAGGAAGTGTGGATTATTTCATTTAATTGCCGAGCGTAACTCTATCCTCGGCAAGGTGCAGGACAAAACGCGTCAACTTCGCTACGAACTCATACTCTTAAGTGGTCTAAACCACTGCCAAAAAGTACTGCCTGAAAACTCAGACGTTCTCCCTCTACTGGAAGGTTTTAAGCTGCAGAAGCAAACCCAAATTAGTAACTACCTCTGGAATATGCTCACCACAGAAAAAGAGTGGCGGCAGCAACTAACAATACACCGGTCTCCCTTTGAACATGATGCTTTCTACGGGTTCGATGAGAGCATGAGCGCGTTTAACTATTTAACGTTTATCCAACAACATATCCGTGCAGATACCAGTATTGAAGAGAAACAAGCTGATAGGCTGATACATCACCAAGAGCAACTCCACACCCACCATTATTTTGGTCAACTGATGTACTCAATGCACCTCTCTACATTGTGGCTGGAAGCGATTACCGGCATGCTCGAACAGAATGAAACAACACTCATCTGTGGACCAAACCGTAACCAGCAAAAAGCTGAATACATGAGCAATGTTTTCTACACGTTCTTCATCAACGAAATTCAACCGTATCTTGCTGAACTTGATTCCCAGTACAGACAAATTTCGCCCGCCTTGATCAAGCTTCTCTCCCCCGCCCCCTCTGAGAGCAGCACATTAACTTTATATTATGAGCAATACCTCGGCAGCAGTTTACACGAACACTTTAGACTGGCGACGCTTCAACATGTTGAATTCTGGAAACGAACGTTCAAACGCTGCAACATCAAAATCGGCGTTCGTTAGTTTGTGCTCTTTACTGAAATTCACAGACTTAGTGCAAAGAAATGTCCTGTATTGCTATAAATGCAAGTCAACAGGCTCTAAGATGAAACGATAAATATCTGAAGGAGCCTAACATGAAGAAAAACAAAAACGACCCAAAGCTTTTGAAAAAAGCACTAGAGCTAGGCATGTCCTTTGCTAAAAAACAAGGGTTTGATGATCTAGACAAGTCTGTTTCATCGAAAGATAAAGTCGAATGTGTTTACCGCTTACTGGTTGAATTCAAGCAAATCACACCGCTTCCTGAAGACAAAGTAGATGGTCCGAACATGAAACATAAGCTCATATTGTGGATTTCTCGACTGTTACCGCCTGATCATGAGTTGCTACAATAAGCATTGCAGCTCATATTAGGCTAATGTATTCTTTTTCCAAATTGTTACCAAGGTAGGTTTAAGCATTATGCGTCGTGTTGTCTTCAATCAAAAAGGTGGGGTGGGAAAATCCAGCATTTCAGCCAACCTCGCTGCCATCAGTGCCGCTAAAGGCTATAAAACACTGCTGATCGACTTAGATGTTCAGGGAAATAGTAGCCATTACCTCGGTTTTGATATCAATGCCGACAACGACAAAAATATTGCTGAATTGCTCAACCAAACCGTCGGATGGTTCTCTGTTTCAACGCCGATCAAATCCTATCCGCAACCTACTTCCTTCGAAAATTTAGATATAATTCCATCCAGTCCAAAGTTGGAAAAAATCGAATCTGAGCTGGAACGTCGCTACAAAATATACAAGCTGCGTGATGCCCTAGACGAATTGGAAAAGGAATATGATCGTATTTATATTGATACGCCACCAAATTTGAATTTTTTCAGTAAGGCCGCCTTAATTGGTGCTCATAAGCTATTGATCCCATTTGACTGCGACAGCTTTTCACAGCAAGCTCTAATGACCTTGCTCAACAATGTGTCGGAACTACGCGACGACCATAACCCCAAACTTGAGGTTGAAGGTGTTATTGTCAATATGTTCAATTCACAAGCGAAGTTTCCGGCAAAAATCATTGAAGATCTGAAGGACATCGGTTTACCTATTCTGGAGCCTTACCTGCCGTTGTCGATTAAAATGAAAGAATCCCATTACCACCAACAGCCATTAATTCACTTATTGCCTAATCATAAGCTCAGCCAATCGTTCATCGACCTATTCGCAACGCTGGAGCATACGGAAAAGGCCACAGTCAGTTAAGTATCTTTTTATTGGGTAATATCACAGTTAAGCCAGCATTCGTCACTGCTATGACATGCTGGCTTAACTGTATCCATAACTATTCGCTGAGCGTCCCCATTGAATTAAAGTGATTGAAATCACACTTTTACTCCCAATTACGGTGAAAATTAATCCGCCGCGCTCAAAGCATAAGCAAACAGTCACCATAACTTAAAAAAGCCTGCTCAAAGGCTTGCACGAGGGATCATCAATCGCTAATATGCTCCTCGTTCTCTGAGAGAACATAGTACGACCGTAGCTCAGCTGGTTAGAGCACCACCTTGACATGGTGGGGGTCGGTGGTTCGAATCCACTCGGTCGTA